>NZ_JBHTCO010000014.1:0-214887 GCF_042665295.1 Scopulibacillus cellulosilyticus | reverse complement strand
AATGCATATACACGTAACTCCTATCCTTCTCTTGTTTCTGGACAATTCAAGTGTAAAGGATTAAGGAGCTTGCGTGTATTTTTTTGTTTTAATTTTTCTCATACCCCAACAAATATTATAGAGCCTTAAAAAAAGAAAAAAGAAGCACCAGCAATAGCGCTTCTTAAACAAATATTTTATTTATTTTTTTCTATGATAGAAAAAGCATGATCTGCAGCTTCAATAGTTCTTTTAATATCATCCATCGTATGAGCAGTTGATAAAAAGATGCCTTCAAACTGGGATGGAGGAAATGAAAAACCTTGCTCCAACATTGCTTTAAAGTAAGTATTAAAATGTTCAAGATTAGAACTCTTAGCCGTTTCATAATTAATAACATCCTGATCGGTGAAAAAGATACCGATCATTGACCCGGCTTGATTAACAGTTATCGGTACACCATGCTTTTCTGCTGCCCGGCTGTAACCATCCGCTAAAAGGTCAGCTTTTTCTCTAAACGACTGATAATCTTCTTCCTTTAATTGCGATAAAGTGGCGTAGCCCGCCGCCATCGCCAGCGGATTGCCTGATAATGTACCGGCCTGATAAATAGGACCCTCTGGAGCAATTTTCTCCATAATTTCACGTTTACCGCCAAAGGCGCCTACAGGCAACCCTCCGCCAATAACTTTACCTAAACATGTAATATCAGGTGTCACATTGAAATAACCTTGCGCACAATGATATGCCACCCTGAACCCTGTCATTACTTCATCAAAAATTAGTAATGAACCGTATTGATTTGTAATTTCCCTTAAATGTTCAAGAAATCCCGGCAATGGCGGTACGACGCCCATGTTACCGGCTACAGGTTCTACAATAATCGCTGCAATATCTTCTCCGAATTGTTCAAAGGCATATTTAACACTTTCAAAATCATTATAAGGTACAGTAATTGTGTTTTCAGCAACACTTCTTGGAACACCAGGGCTGTCAGGCAATCCTAATGTCGCCACACCGGAGCCCGCCTTAATTAATAAGGAATCCCCATGGCCATGATAACAGCCTTCAAATTTCAAAATTTTATCGCGTCCGGTATAACCGCGCGCTAATCTTAAGGCGCTCATCGTCGCTTCTGTACCTGAATTTACCATCCTTACAACCTCAATAGACGGCACGCGTTCTATCACTAACTCTGCAAGCTGCGTTTCCAGCACATGAGGGGCGCCAAAACTTGTTCCTTTTTCCATTGTTTCTTTTAAAAGGCTGATGACTTTATCATCGGCATGGCCAAGAATTAATGGTCCCCAGGAAAGTACGTAATCGGTATATTCATTACCATCGAGATCGTAAACCTTTGAGCCTTTTCCTTTCTCCATATATATAGGAGACATATTAACAGAGCGAAACGCTCTTACTGGGCTGTTTACACCGCCAGGCATTAAAGGCTTGGCTTTTTCATATGCTTGAACGGACTTTTCTACATTCATACGGAAACCTCCTTTTATTCATTCATCCAACGGACGGCATCTTTGGCATGATAGGTAATGATAATATCAGCACCGGCACGCTTCATGCTTGTCAGCTTTTCTAAAACGACCGTTTGTTCATCTAACCAGCCGTTTCGGCAAGCTGCTTTAATCATCGCATATTCACCGCTGACATTATAAGCAACAACAGGAAGATCAAACCGGTTCCTGACATCTCTAATAATATCCAAATAGGAGAGCGCAGGTTTGACAATAAGGAAATCTGCACCTTCATTAACATCTGACTGTGCTTCCCTAAATGCCTCCAGACGGTTAGCAGGATCCATTTGATATGTTTTCCGGTCGCCAAATTGCGGCGCGCCTTCAGCAGCCTCGCGAAACGGTCCATAGAAAGCAGACGCATATTTAACTGCGTAAGACATGATCGGAATATCCTTAAACCCTGCTTCGTCTAACCCTTGGCGAATAGCGGCGACAAAACCGTCCATCATATTAGAAGGTGCAATAATATCCGCCCCTGCCTCTGCTTGTGATACAGCTGTTTTTGTAAGAACTTTGAGACTTTCATCATTTTCCACATCACCATCGTGAATAATGCCGCAATGACCGTGATCTGTATATTCGCACAGACAAGTATCAGCGATGACGATAAGTTCAGGATATTGCTCTTTAATATGTCTGATGGCTTTTTGTACAATACCATGATCATGATAAGCCATCGTACCGACAGCATCTTTCTGATCCGGAATACCAAACACCATAATGGACGGAATGCCAAGTGCCATGATTTCATCACATTCTTCATGAATGCGGTCAATAGAATATTGATAAACACCAGGCATTGATGACACTTCTTTTTTTATATTGCTGCCTTCTACAACAAATACAGGATAAATAAAATCCTCGGCGCTTAATTTTGTTTCCTTAACCATATTTCTTAAGGTCGGTGTTCTTCTTAATCTGCGATGACGGTCAAAAGTTAACTCAGTCATTTCGATTCCTCCAAATAATAATCTGCGATAGTATCAACAAGTGATTTTGCTGTGAAATGATCGGGGGTAACCTGCACTTTAATTCCTTTAGCCCTAGCTGCTTGTGCTGTCACTTGACCAATGCAAGCAACCACTTTGTTATTAACAAGCGATTGCCAATTGCTGCATCCCAGCAATTCAATAAAAAAGTCAATGGATGAAGGACTTGTAAAAGTAATAACATCTAACTGTTTATGAATCATCATTTTAATTAAAGCGGGGGAAGATGCTTGATTTTTGACTGTATGATAGACTACAAAGCTTTTAACATCAAAACCCGCTTCACTTAGTTTTTCCCTTAAATAAGGCTTTGCTAATTGCCCTGAAGGAATGAGCACTGACTGCGGCTGATTTTCATGTTTGATCAAATCCCGGGCTAAAGCTTCAGCAGTATAAGTTTCTGGAATCAGATCAGGGCTGAACCCGTAATCCTTCAATACCTCTCTTGTTTTCTTTCCTACCACAGCTATTTTAACATTTTCTAAAAAATCCTTCGCATCGTCTGCAAAGTGAAAAAAGTATTTAATACTGTTAACGCTAGTAAAAATAAGCCATTCACACTTCTTAAAAGTATCTATTAACTTTTGTTGCTCAAATGCCGAAAGGGGAGCAGGTTCAAAAGACAGCACCGGAATAACCACCGGTACACCGCCATTCTCTTCTATTGCTTGGACCATCGACGCCGCTTGCTCTTTTGCCCTTGTAATTAGAATCCTTTTCCCTTCCAACGGTTTTTTCATGATTCATCAAGCTCTTTTTTTACATCATCTAAAATCCGCTTAGCTCCGCGTTCCATTAAAACCTCAGCCAGCTGGTTACCAAGCGCTTCCGGCTTCTCACCTGTCAACGTTTCTTTAATAATCGTCTTACCGTCCGGCGTACCAACTAAGCCTGTCAAAGTCAGCTTCTCGCCCTCTTTATGGGCATGTGCCGCTATCGGCACTTGACAGCCGCCCTCGAGTTTCTTAAGAAAGGCTCGTTCCGCCATGACTGTAACATGGGTATCTTCATCATGAATTTGTTTTAATAAATCGATAAGCGCCGAGTGATCTTTTCGGCATTCAATAGCTAATGCCCCTTGCCCGACTGCCGGAAGGCAAACAGACACCGGCAAGTACTCTGTAATAACTTCATCGGTCCACCCCATCCGCTTCATGCCCGCCGCGGCCAAAATAATCGCATCGAAATCTTCTTCTTTTAATTTATTCAGGCGGGTATCAATATTACCGCGAATTGACCGGATAGTAATATCCGGTCTTAGAGCTGACAGTTGTGCAGCCCTTCGTAAACTGCTTGTCCCGACAACAGCACCCTTTGGCAGCTCATGGAAAGGGATATGTTTTTTTGAAATATAGACATCACGGAAATCTTCACGCACAGGAACACAGGCAATTTCCAAACCCTCTGGCAGAACTGCCGGCATATCTTTCATACTATGAACAGCGAAATCTATCTCTTTGTTTAATAAAGCCTGCTCTATTTCTTTAACAAACAGCCCTTTTCCGCCGACTTTAGATAATGTGACATCTAATATACGGTCCCCTTTCGTCACAATATGTTTTAAATCAAACTCAAGTTGACCGTTCGCTTTTTTTAATTGATCCATGACCCAATTTGTCTGGGTCAGTGCTAGCTTACTCTTTCTTGATCCTACTTTAATCGTCTCCAAGTTGGGCACCTCCGTCAATAACTATCAATGCTTGTTCAAACATATCTCCCAGTATTACCAGAAATGAAAGTTTGTTAAAGTCTCCGACAAAAAGACGTTAATGAGTACTAATAAGAAACCGGCAGCGTTCCAGTAAATTAACGGTTTCCCATGGACATTTTTCCCTAAACGTTGATAAAGGTACAGGCAATACGCGGCGATGACCAAAAAGGACGATATTACTTTTGGATCATACCAACTAAAATCTGATAAAGCCGTATATGCCCTAATAATTCCTAAAACCAAGCTGATAAGCAGCAGCGGTACCCCAACTAAATTGCAAAAAAATGACCATTTTTCAATTTGTGACAGACTTCCAAACCTTACAAGTCTCTTTCCCCATTTTTTCTGTTTTAACATGCGATATTCAATTAAATACATCATAGAAAGAATAAATGAAATTGTAAAAACAGCATAGGCGAGAAAGGCAATAGTAATATGAATAACAAGCAAATCACTCATTAAATGTTTGGACAGCTCATCTCTTACGGGATCCTTCGGTTTAAACAGGCTGATCGCCATTAAAATGAAGCCGGCAAGATTTGTAAAGAATACAAAAAAATCGACACGCAAAATACGGTTAATTAACAGCGAAAGCGTCACTAATATCCATGATAAAAAGAACAAGCCATCTGTAATCGTTAAAATTGGAAATTCCCCGGTGTAGTGTGCCTTTACAATAAATATGCCGCATTGCAAAAACCAAATAATAGAAAGCAACCAGAAGGCAATCCGATTAGCCTTCCGGTTGTTTTCAAGAAAATCTATAAAATAACCGCATACGCTTAAAACGTATAAACAGATTGTTAAATCATAAAGTAGATTCAGTGTCATATAAAATGAACGCCTCCCCTAGGAGCGTAATGACACATGACCGGCAGAAGGAATCCCTTTTGCGGATGTATTCTCCCTGGTTTTCATCGATGTGACGTTAACATCCTTTTGCTTTTCTTGTTTGACATCTTCTTCAATCGAAAAAATATCAATAAAAGTTTGCAGCGACATGTCAGCATTAGGCTCCGCAGCGAGTTCCTTAACCTTTTGGATAGGATCCCTTAATAATTGATTAACGATACTTTTCGTATGTTTACTGATGAGTTTACGTTCTCTTTCAGTTAAATCAGGAAGCTTCCGCTCGAGACTTTTCATTGTTTCCGCTTGGATATTTAAAGCCTTTTTCCTTAATGCTGAAATAACCGGAACAACGCCCAATGTTTGCAGCCATTCTTTAAAGCTTGCGAGCTGTTCCTCGATAAACAGTTCAATTTGCGCGGCAGATTCTTTTCTTTCTTCAAGATTAGCTTGAACAATTCCTTCTAAATCATCAATATCATATAAAAAGACGCCTTCAATATTATTGATATCCGGATCGATATCACGCGGAACAGCGATATCTACAATAAATAACGGCCGGCCTTTCCGCTTTTTTATTGCCTCTTCGGCAAAATCCTTTTTCAAAATATAATCCCGTGCGCCGGTTGAACTGACTAAAATATCAGCCTCAGTTAAAGCCTTTGACATCTCAGACATACTGCTTGCCGTACCGCAAAAACGCTCAGCAAGCCCTTTTGCTTTTTCATAAGTCCGGTTCATAACCGTAATTTTCGACACACCTTGACCATTTAAATGTTTTGCAGTTAGTTCACTCATTTTTCCGGCGCCCACAATCAAAATATGCTTGTCTGAAAAATTGCCAAAAATTTGTTTGGCTAATTCTACAGCTGCATAACTCACCGAAACAGGATTATCATTTATCGATGTTTCGGAATGTGCACGTTTCGCCAATGTTATGGCTTCTTTAAATAATTCATTAAAGATTGTACCGGTTGTCTCATATTTCTGAGCTAATAAAAAATGATCACGAATTTGACCAAGAATTTGCGTCTCGCCAAGTATCATTGAGTCTAAACCGCATGTCACCCGGAAAAGATGTTCAACCGCCGCCGCGTCTTCTTTAATAAACAAAAAAGATGTTAATTGTTTCTTTTCTATCCCGAACCATTCAGATAAAAACATTTTGGTATAATAGCGTCCGGTATGCAATTGGTCGGTTACAACATAGACTTCTGTCCGGTTGCAAGTGGAAACAATGACATCTTCGAAAATACTTTTTGTTTGGCGGAGTTTAATCAAGGCTTCATGAAGTGTTGATTCTTCAAAAGCCACCTTTTCCCTAATATCAACAGGGGCGGTTTGATGATTTAATCCAACGGCAATGACATGCATAGAAAGTCCCCCCATTTAATCCTAACAATACAAACAGTCTTATTATAACATGTATATGTCTTACTTCTTTTTAAAAATGTGAACAGGTCATGAAAAACATTTTAATATGGCCTAATAAGTATTATTTAAAATGATTCTTATATTAGAATACCAAAAAAACAGGTTGAAATCAAAATGTAATATTCTAAAACACTTATTTACTATTATTGGCTTAGTTTCATTTGTTTAGTCACTATGTATTTTAAGTTGTTATTAAAGAAAACTTGCATTTTTTATTTTCCAAACGTATGAAAAAAGGCCCTAAGAGAATATAACTCTTAAGGCTATATAAATTGTCCAATTGTACGCCATAATTCATCTTTCCCAAAGCCTGTTTGCGCTGAAAAAAGAATTATCGGATCATCGGGCATTGTATTTAATTCTTCTTTAACTATTTTTTGGTGTTTTTGCAATTTGCCTTTAGAAATTTTATCTGCCTTTGTCGCAGCAATAATCGTTGGAATCTCATAGTATTTTAGAAACTCATACATTTGCTGATCATCTTTAGACGGCGGATGACGTAGGTCTACAATCTGTATAACAGCCTTTAAGCTCTTATTGGTTGTAAAATAAGTCTCCAACATCCGTCCCCACGCTTGTTTTTCCTTTTTCGAAACTTTAGCGTATCCATAGCCTGGTACATCAACAAAGTAAAACTTATCATTTATTTTATAGTAATTTAATGTTTGTGTTTTTCCAGGCTTTTGTGATGTTCGGGCAATATTTTTCCTATTGCATAATTTATTGATTAAAGAAGATTTCCCGACATTAGAACGTCCGGCAAGCGCTATTTCTGACAAGCCGTCTTTTGGATATTGTGACGGCTGAACAGCGCTGATAATAAATTCGACTTGATTAATTTTCATTAGCCTTCCCCTGTCTAAGCGCGTGTTTCAGAACTTCGTCTAAATGGGTGACCGGAATAAAGGTTAAGTCATTTTTAACGCTGTCAGGGATATCGTCCAAGTCCCTTTCATTATCTTTCGGAATAATGATTGTTTTCAAACCTGCACGATGGGCGCTTAAAGATTTTTCTTTTAAACCGCCGATTGGCAAAACCCTGCCGCGCAAAGTAATTTCTCCCGTCATTCCTACTTCTTTCTTTACCGGTTTATTTGTTAAAGCTGAAACAAGCGCAGTGGCCATTGTAATACCTGCGGATGGTCCATCCTTAGGTGTCGCACCCTCAGGTACATGAATATGGACATCAAATTTTTCATAAAAGTTCTCATCAATATCAAGAACCTTCGCTCTGGAACGAATATAACTAAAAGCGGCTTGAGCGGATTCCTTCATAACATCTCCGAGTGAGCCAGTCAATACTAATTTTCCTTTACCCGGTGATAAGGAAACTTCAATGGACAAAGTATCACCGCCAAAAGGCGTATAAGCAAGACCTGTCACTACCCCGACCTGATCTTCAGTTTCAGCCTGTCCATAACGAAAAATTGGTTTACCCAAGAATTCTATAAGCACTTTCTGAGTTATTGTTAGACTTTTCTTCTTTCCGGAAACAATAGCCTTAGCTGCTTTTCGGCATAGAGCGGCAATACGGCGCTCTAAATTACGGACACCGGCTTCACGTGTATAATAACGAATGAGGTCAATAATAGCTTCATCGCGGAACCTGAGCTGACTCTTCTTTAAGCCATGTTCTTTTAATTGTCTCGGGATTAAATGTTCCTTGGCAATATGCTTTTTCTCAAGCTCTGTATAGCCGGCAATATTAAGGATTTCCATTCGATCTAACAGCGGTCTTGGAATTGTTCCTATATTATTTGCAGTTGTAATAAAAATGACTTTACTTAAATCGTACGGCTCTTCAATATAATGATCGCTAAATGTGCTGTTTTGCTCCGGATCAAGAACTTCGAGCATAGCAGCTGAAGGGTCCCCTCTGAAATCATTAGACATTTTGTCAATCTCATCAAGAAGAAAAACAGGATTAATCGTTCCTGATTTCTTCATCCCTTGGATAATCCGTCCAGGCATTGCGCCGACATAAGTTCTTCTATGCCCGCGAATTTCAGCTTCATCACGCACCCCGCCAAGCGATACACGCACGAAATGACGATTTAATGATTTGGCAATTGATTTTGCAAGTGATGTTTTCCCGACACCGGGAGGTCCCGCCAAACATAAAATCGGCCCTTTCATTGAACGGGTGAGCTGTTGAACAGACAGATATTCAAGAACTCTTTCTTTAACTTTATCAAGTCCATAATGCTCTTCATCCAGAATCTTTTCCGCATGATCAATATCTAAGTTATCTTCTGTTTGTTTGTTCCAAGGTAATTGAAGCAGCCAATCAATATAATTTCGAATCACACCGCTCTCAGCGGAACTTGCAGGCAGTTTCTCAAAACGGTTTAACTCTTTAAAAGCTGTTTCTTTTACGTTTTCAGGCATAGATGAGGCTTCTATTTCTTTTCTTAATTCATTAACTTCATCTTCCCGGCCTTCACGTTCACCTAACTCTTTTTGAATAGCTTTCATTTGCTCCCGCAAATAATATTCCTTTTGCGTACGCTCCATGGATTGTTTCACACGCTGGCCAATTTTACGCTCAATGCCTAATACTTCTTGTTCATTCGTTAAGATTTCTATTAACTTTTGCAAACGTTCCTTTACATTAACGATTTCTAATATTTCTTGTTTTTCTTTGACTTTTAAAGTTAAATGCGAGGCAATGACATCTGCTAACTGGCTTGGATCCTCAATGTCACTGACTGTCCCCATTGTTTCCGGTGTAATCTTCTTAGAAAGCTTAATATAACCGCTGAATTGGTCAAGGACATTTCTCATAAGAGCTGTTGTTTCAACGTCATGCTCCTCATCATCTTCCAAAATTTCAACATTTACTTCGAAAAAATTATCATTTTTATTAAAAGATGTTATTTTTGCTCTTTGTTCGCCTTCAACAAGAATACGTATGGTACCATTAGGCAATTTCAACATCTGTTTAACAGTTGATATCGTGCCAACCTCATAAATATCTGCAGAATCAGGCTCCTCTGTAGCCATTTCCTTTTGGGCGGCAAGAAAAATGCGATGATCATCAACCATGACTTTTTCGAGCGCCTCAACAGATTTATCACGCCCAACATCAAGGTGAAGCACCACTGATGGATAGATGAGCATGCCGCGCAGCGGTAGGAGGGGTATTGTTAACTGTTTCTCTGCTATCATTGGTAAAAAACACCTCCACGTCATGTACTCTGTACAATTCTATCCTATAAAGCCATGTTATGTCTAATTTTTTAAACAGGTTCTGATGGTGTTTGTTTTATTCCTGAAGCTGGAATTATTTCTTGGTCAAAATCCTGCTGAATTAAGATGTTATTTAGCACTTGACTGATGTGAGTGACAGATATAATTTCTATATCTTTAATATCATCTAACATACTTTGCCTGTTTTCCTCAGGAATAATCACCCGTTTTGCTCCCGCTTCTTTAGCTGCTTTTATTTTCGCTACCACACCGCCTATCGGTTTAACTGCGCCATGAATACTTAATTCACCCGTTAAAGCAACCTCCGGATTAATCGGTATGTTTTTTATAGCTGAATAAACAGCAGAAGCAATGGCAATGCCGGCAGATGGGCCATCAACCGGGGCACCGCCTGGAAAATTAATATGGATATGATATTGATGCGCCCGAATCCCTAATTTATTTAGTACAGTCAGGACATTTTCAACAGAACTTTTTACAAGGCTTTTGCGGCGAATTGATTTACTGTTAGATCCTAAAGTCTCTTCTTCAACAATGCCTGTTATTGTCATACTGCCTTTTCTGGAACTTTTAACAGCTGTTACTTCAATTTCAAGAAGTGCGCCGCTGTTTGGCCCGTAAACAGCTAAGCCGTTAACAAGACCAACTTCCGGTTTTTCGTGTATCTTTTTATTCAGCTTCGGCATAAGCTGGCTGGAATGAATGACCCATTCAATATCCGCTAATCTAATATTTTCAGATCTCTTTGAAATAGCCATACCTGCAGCAATTTGCATGATATTAACGGCTTCTCGTCCATTTCTGGCGTACTCAGCAATCTTTTCAATACAACGGTCAGGGACATTTAACTTTAATTTTTCTGCTGAACGTTTTGCAATAACTTGTATATCGCTGTTACTTAATTCATTAAAATAAATTTCTAAGCACCTTGAACGAATAGCAGGCGGAATCTCTTCAGGCGATCTTGTTGTAGCACCGATTAAGCGAAAATCTGCCGGCAAACCGTTTTGAAAAATATCATGGATATGTGTAGGTATTTGGGAATTTTCTTCATTATAATAGGCGCTTTCAAGAAATACTTTACGATCTTCAAGCACTTTTAAAAGTTTGTTCATTTGAATCGGATGAAGTTCTCCAATTTCATCTATAAAAAGCATCCCGCCATGTGCATGTGTAACAGCCCCTTGTTTTGGCTGCGGAATACCAGCTTGGCCCATAGCACCTGCACCTTGATAGATAGGGTCATGGACAGAACCGATAAGCGGATCAGCAATCCCGCGTTCATCAAAACGGGCAGTTGTCGCATCAAGTTCTATAAATACAGCTGATGGTTTAAAAGGAGATTGATGATTCTTTTTGGCTTCTTCTAAAACCAATCTTGCCGCTGCTGTTTTCCCTACTCCTGGAGGACCGTATATGAGGACATGTTGAGGATTTGGGCCGCACAGTGCTGCTCTTAATGTTTGAATCCCATCTTTTTGTCCGACAATATCTTCCATATGGCGAGGGCGAACTTTTTCAGATAAAGGTTCAGTTAAGGAAATGCTTCTCATTTTTCTTAATTGTTCTATTTCCTTTTTCGATTCACGGTCTATAGATACTTTCTGTGAATGCTGACTCCTTAATAAGTTCCAAAAATACATGCCAATAATAATCCCAAAAAACAACTGAACAAAGATAAGTAGCGTTGTCCAATTCATGTACCTTACCTCCTGATGATTGCTTCTTGGGTTAGTATCTCCGAGCATGTTTCTTACTAAACAAAAAAATAAAAGAAGCGGCTAAAATCAAGCCGCTTCTTCTTTTATGCACTTTCTTTCGGTGTTTCGTTATCTTTTAATACTGTACCGTCATCCAAAATTAAAGTTGGTGTGACATTGTTAAGGACAGTATCTTGAGTAATTATACATTTCTCAATATCTTCCCTTGACGGCAGTTCATACATGACATCAAGCATAATGCTTTCAATAATAGAACGCAAGCCGCGTGCGCCTGTTTTTCGTTCAATTGCTTTTTTAGCAATATCCCGCAGCGCTTCTTCAGTAAACTCAAGTTCAACATTATCCAGTTCAAGCAGTTTTTTATATTGTTTAACCAAAGCATTTTTTGGCCTTGTCAAAATGTCCATCAGCGCTTCTTCATCCAGCTGTTCAAGACTGGTAACGACTGGCAGACGGCCAATAAATTCCGGTATCAATCCAAATTTCAACAAATCTTCAGGAAGCACTTGTTTAAGATATTCATCTTTTTGCAGTTCCTGTTTAATTGTATCAGCGCCAAAGCCAATGACTTTTTTGCCAAGCCGGCGTTTAATGATTTGTTCAATACCGTCAAACGCACCGCCGCATATAAACAAAATATTTGTGGTGTCTATTTGAATAAATTCTTGATGGGGATGCTTTCTTCCGCCTTGAGGCGGTACACTTGCCACAGTTCCTTCAAGAATTTTAAGCAATGCCTGTTGAACCCCTTCACCGGAAACATCTCTCGTAATTGACGGGTTCTCAGACTTTCTGGCAATTTTATCAATTTCATCGATATAAATAATGCCTTTTTCAGCTTTTTCAACATCGTAATCGGCTGATTGTATGAGCTTCAATAAAATATTCTCAACATCTTCACCAACATAACCGGCTTCTGTTAAAGATGTCGCGTCAGCAATGGCAAACGGGACATTTAATATCCTTGCCAATGTTTGAGCGAGCAGTGTTTTACCGCTTCCTGTCGGTCCAATCATGACAATATTACTCTTGGCCAATTCAACATCGTCATTTTTCTGTTTGGCATTTATTCTTTTATAATGGTTATAAACAGCCACGGAGAGATTCTTTTTCGCTTCATCTTGGCCTATGACATAATCTTCCAAGATTGCCCGAATTTCTTGCGGCTTAGGTACATCCTTAAATTCAACTTCCTCTTCAGCACCCAATTCTTCTTCCACAATCTCCGTACACAGCTCAATACACTCATCGCAAATATACACGCCTGGTCCGGCAACAAGCTTGCGAACTTGGTCTTGGGTTTTTCCACAAAAAGAACATTTTAATTGTCCTTTTTCTTCATTAAATTTAAACATATTTTCACCCCTATTTCTTCTGTCTTTTCTGTTAAAGCAGACAAGAGCGAAGCATCACATTTATAGCATATTAGAAATTCCGATAATTAAACTGCATTGAACAATATCTTTGGTTATGTACGCATTGTATCACAAAAAGTGACCTTAAATAAAATATTTGCTTAATGTAAGGATATGTATAATCAAAATAAAATAAACGTATTTTGTAAAAACAAGGCACGATGTCTCGCGCCTTGTTAATTCATTATGATGCTTTTACTTTGCTGTTTTCAACAAGAAAGTCTACCGCTTTGCGAAGTTGAAGGTCTGATTTAACGAGGTCATTGCCGCCTTGCATAGCCAGCATTTGTTTGACTTGATCAGCAGATAACTTGTAGTTTTCTGCCATTTTTTCAAGTTCTTTTTCAATTTCTTCGTCACTGACTTCGATGTTTTCAGCTTTAACAATAGCCTCTAATGTTAAGTTGGCACGAACGCGTTTTCTAGCATCATCCTTCATTTGCTCTTTTAGAGATTCTTGATCAGTTCCGGAAAACTGATAATACATATCAAGAGTCAGTCCTTGAGATTGAATGCTTTGTTCAAATTCGTTTACCATACGGTCAAGTTCATTCTCTACCATAACTTCCGGTATATCGATTTCGGCATTCTCAGACGCCTTTTCAACAACGGTATCCCGTGTTGCATTTTCAGCGTTCTTCTCTTTACTCTCTTTTAATTGCTTTTTAATAGTTTCCTTTAATTCATCTAAAGTTTCAACTTCATCATTAACATCCTTTGCAAACTCATCGTCAAGTTCAGGAAGATGCTTTTCTTTAATTTCATGAAGTTTTACTTTAAATGTTGCTTCTTTGCCCTTAAGCTCCTCAGCATGGTAATCCTCTGGGAAAGTAACATTGACATCCTTTTCACCGCCGACAGTTAAACCTACCAATTGTTCTTCAAAACCTGGAATAAATGTATTTGATCCAACTTCTAAAGTATAATTTTCAGCTTTGCCGCCTTCAAATGGTTCGCCGTCTACGAAGCCTTCAAAGTCAATAACAACCGTATTTCCTTCTTCAACTTCTCCTTCTTCTTTAACAACAAGTTCAGCGAAGCGTTCTTGAAGCTGTTTGATTTGATTGTCAACGTCCTCTTCGGTAACTTCAGTATCTTGATCTTCTACTTCAAGACCTTTATATTCACCAAGCTTGACTTCAGGCTTAACAGTCACTGTTGCTGTAAGGACTACCGGACTGCCTTTTTCGATTTTCTCAACATCAACTTCCGGACGATCTACAGGCTCAATACCTGTCTCATCGATAGCTTTTGAATAAGCTTCAGGAAGCATAATATCCAGCGCATCTTGATATAGGGATTCTACACCAAAGCGTTGTTCAAAAATCATACGCGGTACTTTTCCTTTACGGAAACCTGGAACATTTATTTTTTTAACTACTTTTTTAAAAGCTTCATCAAGTGATTGATTAAAGCTGTCAGCATCAACTTCGAAAGTTAATGTTCCTTGATTTCCCTCTTGCTTCTCCCATTTTGCAGTTACATCCATATATTCTTACCTCCAACATTTATCATCATACTTATTTTTATACTAGTTTTTATTGCAGCCATTTCATTATAACATACTAGATTCTTATTTCAAAAAGCATTTTATAGAGGTTGTTCAAAAAGTCCGGGAAAAATAGCTGTCGAATTTCCGCGTCAGCTTACTCCTACGCTCCTCACGTATTAAAGGCATACGCTCCGGTGCTCGGAGGCTTCGCTTCCTTGAACTTCTCGGCTCTTTTTGTCCTCCTTTTTGAACATGTTTTTATAGATTGTTTTCAGAAGAGAGTTCTTCAACCTCTTTTATAAATAACGCTTGTTTTTTAACCTGATTTAAGGAAATGTCAAATAGCTGGTAAAATCTATCATGGTCAATATCCATGCCATTAATTTGATGCGTGTATAAGCAGCAGGCGCCAGCCCATATTTCAGGTATCTTCGGTTCAAGAGATTTAGGAAAAGAGGCTACAATAAAATGCTGCCAAATTTGTTGGGCTAACTCACATAATGTCGGATTCTCTGACATAAGCGCCTTTTGTATCTTTTTAGACACTTGCTCTTTAAAGCTTTCATTAAATAAATCATGTTCACCGAGATCAACTTTAAAGGTTTCACCCAATTTAGTTAAAGTAACTAAACCTTCAGCACCTTTATCCTTTAACAGCTTAAGAACCAGCGTTTTTATAAAAGGGTCTCCCGTGTCGGATGATAAGAAATCGGTCAGTTCTTGCTTTTCATCTAATGAAAGTCCATTATTTATATTCTGTATAGCCAGCCACTGTTTTTCAGGATCAGGATTATGTAACTCTGATAAGTCATGCTTGAATATCGGTTTATCGATATCGCTGTCAATTGAATCACTCTTGTTAGTTTCTGTTAATCTTATTCGACAAAATTCAGCTAATTGCTGCAACATAGATTCAACATCAGGAGGGGTCTGATCTTCCTCCAAAATTACCTCAGCCATTGTAATAACCTCTTGGTAACGGCGCCTTTGGATCAGAATCGTCATATGAAGCCTTAATACATCATAATAGTTGCCAATGTCTTTTTTCAACATTTCCGATGTTATGGATTCAGCCTTTTCATAATCACCGAGTTCTACATAACAGACGGAAAGGCCATATGC
This sequence comes from Scopulibacillus cellulosilyticus, assembly GCF_042665295.1. Taxonomy (NCBI): domain Bacteria; kingdom Bacillati; phylum Bacillota; class Bacilli; order Caryophanales; family Sporolactobacillaceae; genus Scopulibacillus; species Scopulibacillus cellulosilyticus. The sequence continues at coordinate 199,433 of NZ_JBHTCO010000014.1, read as the reverse complement.
TGCTTGGGGATGATCCGGTTCGATTTGATGCAGCTGTTCAAATAAATCCTGAGCTTCCTTGTATTTTTTGCTTTTGAGCTTGTCAATCCCTCTTTCAACAAGACGTTCTTCCAAATGCGGAAAAAGAACAAGCTTGTTGTCTATTTTTCTAGCCATATGTTTTCGCTTCATATATTTGTCTCTCCATCAATTATACTGATTACAGTTTAGCAGGTCATCATGGAGAAAACAAATTTGATTTGTCCATTATTTTAGTTTCTTCATTAATGGCGAGTTTTCCTTTTTATATATAAATTAATATACAAAAATACCTTTTATGCTTTCCAAACATAAAAGGTATTAATATTTGATATGTATGCTAACTTATAAATAAAGTTTCTGTATGATGGCGTCCCAGGAGAGATTCGAACTCCCGACCGACGGCTTAGAAGGCCGTTGCTCTATCCAGCTGAGCTACTGGGACATTGCAACAACACAAGTGAAAACTAATGTTAACTTGCAATGAAGTTATTAATGGGTCACCGCAAGGGTACAACTGATATGATCTCGCAAAGATGATCCACACCGTAGTGTCGATCATAAATTAATGGAGCGGGTGATGGGAATCGAACCCACGACCAGAGCTTGGAAGGCTCTTGTTTTACCACTAAACTACACCCGCAATACAGTGTAACGACAATAATAAATATATATGATAAATCGTACACTGTCAACCACTAATCTAAAAATTCTAATCCAAACAATATGTTTTACTTAACGACCGGACAGGTTCTCCGTCTTGATTATAAAAATTGACGTAAACTTCTTTTTTCTTATAATTTATCTCGCAAATAACATAAGTTTTCTCATCAATGCCTCTTGGCAAACGCAAGCTGCCGGGATTAATAAAAATTTTCTTCCCTTCTTGGAACGATACAGCGTTATGAGTATGTCCGAAGCAAACAATATCTGCGCCGGTTTCATCCGCCTTATATAACAAATTCATAGGAGACATTTTAATATTATACAAATGACCGTGAGTCACAAAAAATTTTAAATCACCAATGGTTTTAATTAGATCATTTGGATAACCTGCCGAAGACAAATCACAATTACCTTTAACCGCATTAAACGGCATCATTTCTTCAGCATCAGAAGGTAACTCAGAGTCACCGCAGTGAATAAATAATTGGACATCGCTTTGGTGACGTTCAACTAATTCACTCAGTTCACGAGTTAATCCATGACTATCACTTGTAATTAAAACTTTCATGACTCACCCTCCATCCATTTAGGCAAGACATCCATCAGCTTTTGCATCGCTATAGCCCTGTGGCTAATTTTATTTTTTTCTTCACTTGTTAGTTCTGCCATTGTTTTCCCAAGGCCGGGAAGATAAAAAATGGGATCGTAGCCAAAGCCTTGGTCTCCGATACGTTCTTCAGTTATGATCCCTTCACATACACCTTCTACAAATTGAGTTTGCACACCAGGTGCACTAATAGCAAGAACACAAACAAAACGGGCTGTTCTTTTTAACATAGGAACATTTTTTAATTCATCTAAAACTTTGTCGATATTTTTGCTATCATTTTTTTCTGATCCGGCAAAACGGGCCGAGATGATTCCGGGCCGGCCATTAAGAGCATCAATTACTAACCCGGAATCATCGGCGATAACCATCTTCCCAAAGCGGGTTGAAATGCCTTCAGATTTTAATTGTGCATTTTCATGAAAAGTCGTTCCTGTTTCTGGAATATCAATTGGATTTTCTAAATCACGCAATGATGAAACATGAATATTAAAAGCCTGAAATAATTTTCTAAATTCTTTTATTTTCCCTTCATTATTTGAAGCAATTAAAAGTTCCTTCATTATCGGTCACTCCGGTTTGCAGCACTTCCAATGGCTTCGATATCTCCAATCACTGACTTTTGCACATCAATTAATTCCCCAATACCTTTTTTAGCCAGTTTAAGCAGACTGGCCAGTTGATCTTCGCTGAATGTTGCTTCTTCCCCAGTGCCTTGAATTTCAACAAATTCACCTGCTCCGGTCATAACGATGTTCATATCTACTTCTGCCGTGGAATCTTCTTCGTAACATAAATCAAGAATTGGACCATGTTCCGGATGAATACCAACCGAAGTTGCTGCTAAGTAGGTTTTAATTGGCAAATTTTTGATTGTTTTATTTTCTTGTGCCTTTTTAAAAGCTAAAACCATAGCGACAAAGGCTCCTGTAATCGAAGCGGTTCTTGTTCCGCCGTCTGCTTGAATAACATCACAATCAATCCATAATGTTCGCTCGCCGATTTTTTCCAAATCAACGACTGAACGGAGCGCTCTGCCGATCAAACGTTGTATTTCCATTGTACGGCCGCTGATTTTCCCTTTACTTGACTCCCGAATATTTCTTTGTGCTGTCGCTCTTGGCAGCATAGAATATTCAGCGGTGATCCAACCTTTGCCTTGTCCACGCATAAAAGGCGGCACCCGATCCTCAATTGTTGCATTGCAGATTACCTTAGTTCTGCCGACTGTAATAAGGACCGATCCTTCAGGATGTATAGTGAAGTTTGGCTCTATATGTATTGACCTTAATTCATCATTTTGACGTTCATCTCGTCTCATGATCATTCCCCCCTATGTCATTCGGTAACGATTATAGGTTAAAAGAAAAGAGGCGGCAATGGCCACCCCTATAACTATAACATATTTTTGTCATTCTTATACGCCGGTTTTATTGACTTCAGGCCGAGTGACAGGTTTTGTTATTTTTTGACCAGATTCTTTCATGACCTTTGAAGAACCGTTAACTTCAATCTTGACTTTATTAATTCCCTTTTGACTTGTTAATGTCAGCGCAAGACAATTAATTGCATCACTGTCCACGGTCTTTTTATTTTTGTCCGTAAATAGTGAACTATTAAAATCTAACGTAACAACGCCGTTTTCAATAACTGGTTTTCCTTTAAGTTCTACATCCGAACCAAATGGTGACATTAATCCTTTACCTTCAGGGCCGTCGATCAAAGCATTAACAGCTGAAGTTATTTTATTTTTGCCCGGCTCAATCCTGGTCGTTACCGGTACATAGTAAATATGCCCTTCATGTTCCGATAAATAATAGATGGTTGCGCTATCACTTGCCGCAACGTCAACAACATCACCAATCTCTGTATTGATACCATCCGCCCTGGATAATCCTTTGCCAATCACTGTTTTGCCAACAGGCATGACTTTTTCCACTTTACCGTCAATTTTAATTTGAACACGTTTAATGTTGTTAAATTGCGTTAAAGTCCAGGTAATCGCTTGTAAAATGCTTTTTTCTTCATTTGCCTTATAATCTAAAAAGTCTTTAGAGAAATCCGCGACAAATGTTCCGTTCTTTTCAACTTTGGTACTATTAATCGTTGTACCGGCGGGTATTACTGCTTGAAAGCCATTCGGCAGTATATTGCTGACGGGCCCATCCTGAATCAAATATTCTAAAACTTGTTTTGCAACATCATTCCTTTTTGGAAGATTGACAACTTGTGGCGTTACTCTGCCATTTGCATCTAATAAATACAATTGTCTTGAAACCGTACCTGCTTTTGCGTCTTCGGCTGCAGAACTTTTTTGGTCTGATTTTGAATTTAATTTCTCACTCTGTTTTACATAATTAACTTTATCCGGCTGGGGCTTGATTGTTGATTCGTGTGTTTTATATAATCCGCAGCCGCCAAGTACGAGTGGAAACATAACCAAAACAGCAAGCAAGGATGTTTTCCCTGACACTCGCATAAGAAGCCTCCTCCTTGTCAACGTTTGTACTAATATATATACGAGCTATCATCGAAAGTAGACCATAAAAAAATAACCTTTCCTAATTAACAGAAAGGTTATTTTAATACATTAATGTTTATAATATTAAAAAGTAAATGATAGAATAATCCGCTTAACAATTAAGTTATATTACATTTGAAAGAGAGACCTTTAAAACAGCAGGTTGAAACCGAAGCCATTGCCCGGCGATATCTGACATAAGACACTCCGATCCTGTTGTATAAAATTGATGCGCCGGCAATTGCGATGCACTGGCAAGCAGTTCTTTATGAGATAATATTGTGCTAACCTCCCTGGCAGTTTCTTCTCCTGAATCAATTAAAGAAATATCCTGACCCATAACATCTTGAATTAATGGTCTTAATAAAGGATAGTGCGTACAACCTAATATTAAGGTATCAATTGATTCCAGTTTAAGAGGATTTAGCGTTTCAGCTACAATTTGTCTTGCCTGCAAGCTTCCTAAATCACCTGATTCCACAAGCGGAACAAAAGGCGGACAGGCTAAACTTGTAATATAAACATTTTGATTGATAGATCTTAAAGCATGATCGTAAGCTTTACTGCCAATTGTTCCTATCGTGCCTATGACACCAATACGGTTAGTTTTTGTTACTTTTAAAGCCGAGCGGGCACCCGGATCAACGACACCGATCACCGGAATATTCAGCAGCTCTTTTATTTCTTCAAAAACAACAGCCGTTGCCGTATTGCAAGCAATGACTAACATTTTAATATTATGTTTTTCTAATAAATACCGGGTCATTTCCCATGTATATTCTCTTACTTCTTCAGCTGGTCTTGGACCATATGGACAACGTGCATTGTCACCCATATAAACGATATTTTCTTTTGGCAACTGTCTCATTATCTCTTTAACAACAGTTAAGCCACCCACACCCGAGTCTATGACACCAATTGGTTTGTTCAAAAAACCGCCCCATTTTTCTTGTATATTTCTTATTTTATATCTGTGTTTATTTTTATAAAAAGGCCTATTATATTTTAACTCTATAAGCTGCTTCCATCAAATATAATTTCTTAAATAAAGAAAACTTGCCGATTGGCAAGCCTTAAGAGGCGAAGACAGAGACTTGCTGCAAAGATATACTTTCTAATAGTATAAGTAAAGCCGGCTTCCTGTAAGAAAGCCGGTCTTCATTAAAGCTCTAATTCTCCGAGCCGAAGCAATTCTACAACTGCCTGAGATCGGCCCTTGACCCCAAGCTTTTGCATGGTATTTGAGATATGATTTCGAACTGTTTTTTCACTTATAAACAATTCTTGAGCAATTTCTCTTGTCGTTTTATCTTGTACGAGCAGTTCAAAAACTTCTCTTTCCCTTTTTGTTAATAAAGGCTTTGGACGATGGTAATTCTCTTTCAACAATTCCCCCTCCTTGCTCGAAAAAAAGAGCTGATGAGGAAGGTATTTAGTCAAGATATCATATGAATATTAACATCATCCTGTGACTTGAACAATTTAAAGAAACCTCCCTATTTTCAGGAGGTTTCTTTAAGATATTGTTCAAAGGATCCGAAAAAATTTGTCGAATGGTTTGAACAAGAATAAAAATAAAATTATTGATGATCGCTGCCAAAGAAATCACGAAAAGTTTGTATCGCAGTATCACGGTTAAGCGCTGCAATTGATGTGGTAAGCGGAATGCCCTTTGGACATGATTGAACACAGTTTTGAGAGTTTCCGCAGGAAGCAAGACCGCCCTCACCCATAATCGTATGCAGACGTTCCGCTTTATTCATTGCTCCGGTTGGATGGGCATTGAATAACCGGACTTGTGATAATGGCGCAGGTCCTATAAAGTCAGATTTACTATTAACATTAGGACAAGCCTCTAAACATACACCGCAAGTCATACATTTTGAAAGCTCGTAGGCCCATTGACGCTTTGTTTCAGCCATCCGCGGACCAGGTCCGAGATCATAAGTTCCGTCAATTGGAATCCATGCTTTTACTTTCTTAAGAGCCTCGAACATACGAGTACGATCTACAGCCAAGTCCCTAACAACAGGAAATGTTTTCATTGGTTCAAGGCGGACAGGCGTTTCCAGCTTATCAATTAATGTTGAGCATGCCTGCCGCGGCTTTCCATTAATAACCATTGAACAAGCACCGCACACTTCTTCCAAGCAGTTCATTTCCCACTGCGGAGGCGAAGTCTGTTCACCTTTGGCATTAACAGGATTACGGCGAATTTCCATTAAAGCTGAAATAACATTCATGTTTTTTCTGTATGGAACTTCAAATGTTTCCTCATAAGGGGTAGCATTTGGGCCGTCTTGCCGCGTAATAATAAATTTAACCGTTTTATTTTCAGACATGACTTTCCCCCCTATTAATGTTTTGTCGTATAATCGCGTTTACGTGGTTTGATAAATGAAACATCCACATCTTCATATTCAAAATCCGGTCCGTTTTTCTCAGGATTGAATTTTGCTTTTGTTGTTTTTAACCATTCCTCATCGTTACGTTCAGGGAATTCAGGCTTATAATGAGCGCCGCGGCTTTCATTTCTATTATACGCTCCAATTGTAATAACACGTGCAAGTTGGAGCATATTCCATAATTGACGCGTAAATGCTGCACCGCCATTGTTCCATTTAGATGTATCGTTAACGTTAATATTTTGATAACGTTCCATTAACTCTTGAAGCTTATCGTCAGTTTCTAATAACTTTTTGTTTTCACGAACAACAGTAACATTTTCAGTCATCCATTGACCAAGTTCTTTATGAAGAACGTAGGCATTTTCTTTACCGTCCATTCCCATAATATGTTCGAATTTCTCTTGTTCGCGCTTAGTATTTTGGTCATAAAGCGAAGAAGATAAATCTTCAACATGCTTGTCTAATCCATCAATATATTCAACGGCGTTTGGACCAGTAATCATACCGCCGTAAATGGCTGATAACAGTGAATTAGCGCCAAGACGGTTTGCACCATGGTATTGATACTCACATTCACCGCAAGCAAACAGGCCTTTAATATTAGTCATTTGATTAATATCAACCCACATGCCGCCCATGGAATAGTGGACTGCAGGGAATACCCTCATCGGAACCTTATGCGGATCCTCGCCGACAAATTTTTCATAAATCTCAATAATGCCGCCAAGTTTGACATCCAATTCATGAGGATCTTTATGTGATAAATCTAAGTAAACCATATTTTCGCCATTAATGCCGAGTTTTTGGTTAACACAAACATCAAAGATCTCACGTGTTGCAATATCACGAGGAACAAGGTTGCCATAAGCCGGATATTTTTCTTCCAGGAAGTACCAAGGTTTGCCATCTTTGTATGTCCATACTCTTCCGCCTTCACCGCGCGCTGATTCACTCATCAAACGAAGCTTATCATCGCCGGGAATAGCAGTCGGATGGATTTGAATAAATTCTCCATTGGCATAATAAACACCTTGCTGATACAGCGCGGAAGAAGCAGTACCAGTATTAATCATAGAGTTTGTTGACTTGCCAAAAATAATTCCGCAGCCGCCGGACGCCATAATAACAGCATCAGCCGCAAAAGATTTAATTTCCATGGATTTAAGATCTTGAGCAACAATCCCTTTACATACTTGTTCATCATCAACAACAGCAGAAAGGAATTCCCAGTACTCATATTTGTTAACAAGCCCGGCGACTTCATGACGGCGAACTTGTTCATCTAAAGCGTATAACAATTGTTGGCCGGTTGTCGCACCAGCGAAAGCTGTCCGGTGGTGCTGCGTGCCGCCAAAGCGTCTGAAATCTAATAACCCTTCAGGTGTCCTGCTGAACATAACCCCCATGCGGTCCATTAAATAAATAATGCCGGGGGCAGCTTCACACATGGCTTTTACTTGCGCTTGATTCGCAAGAAAATCACCGCCGTAAACCGTATCATCAAAGTGTATCCAAGGTGAATCGCCTTCACCCTTTGTATTAACGGCACCGTTAATGCCACCTTGGGCACAAACAGAATGTGAGCGCTTAACTGGAACTACTGAAAAGAGATCTACAGCAACGCCGGCTTCGGCAGCTTTAATTGTTGCCATTAGTCCTGCCAGCCCACCGCCAACAACGATAATTTTTCCTTTACTCATAGTGGCTCACTCCCTACTAAAATGCTAATCCAGGATTAGTAAATGCAAATACCGCACGTATGCCGACATAAGCTAATAATATAAACACGACAACAGTAGCATATGTAGTAATACGTTGTGCTCTTGGACTTACGATAAGTCCCCAGTGCACACAGAAAGACCATAAACCATTAGAAAAATGGAATACAGCAGCTAATATACCGATAATATAGAAGACTAACATGCCTTTATTAGCCAAAATATTAGCCATCATATCATAGTTAAGTGTTGTTCCTAAAGCCATTGCAATTCTCGTTTCCCAAATGTGCCATGCAAGAAAAATAACTAAGAAAATTCCGGACCAGCGTTGCAGAAAGAACATCCAGTTACGGAAAAATCCATAGCGATTAACGTTGGTTTTTGCTTGAAAAGCAATATAAACACCATAGATCGCATGGAATATAATTGGCAGATAGATGAAAACGATTTCCAAGAAAAGTAAATACGGCAAGCTTTCCATAAATCCGGCTGCCTTGTTAAATGATTCCGGCCCTCTTGTTGCAAAGTAATTGACCGTCAAGTGTACAACTAGGAACAATCCAATTGGAACGAGTCCTAAAAATGAGTGTAGCCTGCGGCTAACAAAATCCCGTTGTGCCATTAATTTTCCCCCTTTTCCTATGATTTGGACAGTTTGTCGAATTTGGTTGTTTTTTGCCATATGGCGGGAATCTGCAACCTCAAACAAAAAGTTTGGTAAATGTAACAAGTTCATTGTACTCCCATCACTATAACCAGTCAAGGCAATAAAGAATGTCGTTTTCGAACATTTGTCATAGAGCTTTTTTTGATTACTCGTTATAATAAAATGGATGGAGGAGATACAACATGACAAAAATTACATATCCTAAACCCGAATATTACGGTGATGCGACAATTTCTGCATTCGGTTACGAATTATTAAGAAATGCTCTGTTGCCTGAATTGCTTGGTGAAGAACTTTCGCCAATTCTTTATTGGTCCGGCAGAAAACTGGCCCGCCAATACCCTCTCGATACCATAGAAGACATCGTTGCTTTCTTTACATATGCGGCTTGGGGCACACTGACTGTCGCCGATCAGCAAAAAGATAAAATAACTTTTCACCTGTCATCAGATCTGATTGAAGCCCGGATGAAAGATGACCCGAATACCTCATTTTCCCTGGAGGCCGGTTTTCTTGCAGAACAGCTCCAAAGGCAATTAAATTGTGTGGCAGAAGCCTTTGCTGAACCAAGAAACGCAAAGGTAAAACATGTAACCTTTCATGTTAAGTGGGACTTTAAGGATATGATTAGACCTATAAACAGCTCACAAAAAAATGATAAAGTATAAAACGGGACTGTCGAACTATTCGACAGCCTCATTTTTTTATATTCCCCTATTATCAATTTACTATAACTTCTTTTTCTTCCAGTTCAAAAGCCTGATGCAAAATATTTAACGACAGCGACAGGTCTTTTTCATCTACAATGGTAGAAACCTTAATTTCTGAAGTACTAACCATTTTCACTCTTATTCCATCGTCATTTAATGTGGTAAACATTTTCGCAGCTACTCCAGGATTTGATGTCATTCCAGATCCAATAATCGATACTTTAGCTAAATTAGATTCAATATCAATTTCACTAAAGCGAAGAATCCTTTTGGCTTGGTTAAGTACGTCTAAAGCATCCGCAAGTGAACTATCATCAATTGTAAAAGAAAGGTTTGTCACTTCATCTTTAAAAACATTTTGAATAATAATATCAACATTAATTTGTGCATTGGCTAAAATATTAAAAACCTTTGACAGCGTGTCTTTGTCATTTGGCAGATCTAAAAGTGTCAACTTAGTAACATGTTTTTCAAAAGCTAATCCTCTTACAGCCCGTTGGTTTTCCATTGATACACACTCCTTAACCATAGTCCCTTCCTCATTTGAAAATGAAGATCTTACAACCAGCTTAATTTTATCGTTCTTTGCATATTCAACGGCTCTTGGATGCAAGACTCCTGCACCTAAATAGGCCATTTCTAACATTTCATCATAACTAATTTCATCAAGCTTTCTTGCAGTTTCTACATATCTCGGATCAACCGTAAAAACACCGGTAACATCGGTATAAATTTCACAAAGATCAGCAGCAAATGCTGATGCAAGCGCAACTGCTGATGTATCTGAGCCTCCCCTGCCTAATGTTGTGACCTGTCCTGATTGGGTCACTCCTTGAAACCCTGCCACAACTACAATTTTTTGCTGCTCAAGATATTCGGAAATTTTGCTTTCTTCAATTTGTAATATTCTTGCATTTCCATGAGTATCATCCGTGTAAAACCCGGCTTGCCACCCTGTCAATGCAACTGCATCATATCCATCTTCCTTTAATAGCATGGCTAATAAAGAGGATGTAACTTGCTCCCCTGTTGAAAGGAGTAGGTCAAGTTCACATTTGCTCGGGCGGTTAGAAATTTCTCCTGCCAAATTAACTAAGTGGTCGGTTGTTTTTCCCATTGCCGAAACAACAACAATGACCTGTTCTCCCGAGTCGGCCTTTTGCTCAATACGATGTGCAGCACGCCTTATTTTTTCTACATTTGCAACTGATGTTCCGCCAAATTTCATAACAGTTAGCGTCATTAAGATTTCTCCCCTCTCTCTTTTTATAAGTTCCCAGCTGATGGAATAGGAAAGAAAACCCGGCTATCGTTAACCCGCCAAGCGGCGGTGATCGCACAGACCTTATACTATCGATTATTCTGAATATAGATAGCAATAAAAAAACAGCAGTGAGCGCTACCCACTGCTGCTGATATTCCTACAACATGCTGAGATAGTACTCCACACTCTTAAAAAGTGTGACAGCCCTGCATTTATTCAATCCAGGTCCAGCAAAAAAATGATTGAGCACTTCTCTGCTTCGGCGAGCCACCCTTTCAACTATCATCATCAAATCTCAATATTCTTAGATAGTCTACTCTTGAGACCCGCGCCTCTATCACTAAAAGCTTCTTATGAAATTAGTTTGTATTATAGCAAAGAATCTTTTTGTAAACAACTGATTTTTTAATTTTTATCTAAATAGTCTTTAACCTTTTTGGCGGTATTCGATGGGAGTCCTGAATTTATAAGATCTTCAACAGTTGCCTCACGAATTTTTTTTATTGATCCAAAATGTTTTAGCAGGGCTTGCTTTCTCTTAGGTCCAATGCCCTGGATATCATCCAAAATAGACTTTGTCATACTTTTGTCCCGAATTTGCCGATGAAAAGTGATAGCAAACCGGTGGACTTCATCTTGAATACGTTGGAGCAAATAAAATTCTTGACTATTCCGATCCAAAGGGATAATTTCTTGCGTCTCACCCATAACAAGCTGAGAGGTTCTGTGTTTTTCGTCTTTTACTAATCCGCAAACAGGGATAGTAAGGCCCAATTCATTTTCCAGAACATCAATCGCCGCTGACATTTGCCCTTTGCCCCCGTCAATCAAAATGAGATCAGGTAATGGCGATTTTTCTTTTAGGACCCTTGAATAACGTCTTCTTACAACTTCACGCATTGTGGCGACATCATCAGGACCTTTAACGGTTTTGATATTATATTTACGATATTCTTTTTTATTAGGTTTGCCGTCTTCAAAAACAACCATTGCTGATACAGGATGGACACCTTGTATATTCGAATTATCAAAGGTTTCTATACGTCTTGGCGTTTCAATATTCAGGTGCTTGCCCAAATTCTCTACCGCTCTTATCGTCCGTGATTCATCCCGTTCAATTAAGGCGAATTTTTCTTTCAAGGCAATCTTTGCATTTTTTTCCGCCATTTCAACAAGTTCTTTTTTCTTCCCTCTTTTTGGTTGATGAACCGGAACTTCAAGCATCTGATTGACTAATTGATCATTAATGGATTGAGGAATGAGTATCTCTTTAGGCTTTAAATGGTTTTGATGCAAGTAAAATTGGCCAATATATGTTAAAAGATCCTCTTCAGGTTCTTGATAAAAAGGAAAAATTGAAACGTCGCGTTCAATGAGTTTACCTTGTCTGATAAAAAAGACTTGGACACACATCCAGCCTTTATCAATCGCATAACCAAAAACATCCCTGTCATGTAAATCACCAAAAAGCACATTTTGTTTTTCCATGATCGTTTCAATATGACGTATTTGATCGCGAAGCTCTTTAGCATGCTCAAAATTAAGTTCTTCAGCCGCCTTTGCCATCTTTTTTTCTAAATCCTGTTTGACATCTTGATGACCGCCATTTAAAAAGCGGATGATATTATCTGTCATTTCTTTATATGTTTCTTCAGATATATCATTGACACACGGGGCTAAACATTGACCGATATGATAATATAGACAAACTCTATCCGGCAGTGTCCGGCATTTTCTAAGCGGATAAAGACGATCCAGCAGCCGTTTTGTTTCCGAAGCAGCTGTCGCATTAGGGTAAGGCCCAAAATATTTCCCGCTGTTCTTTTTTACTTTCCGCGTAATAATCAAGCGCGGGTGCTTCTCAGATGTTAACTTGATATAGGGATAGCTCTTATCATCCTTTAACATGACATTATATTTAGGTTCATGTTTTTTTATTAAATTCATTTCTAGTATAAGGGACTCAATCTCTGATGACACAACAATATATTCAAAATCGCATATATCACTGACTAACCTCTGAGTTTTTGCATCATGAGATCCTGTAAAATAAGAGCGGACCCGATTTTTTAAATTTTTGGCTTTCCCTACATAAATAATTTGTCCGTACTGGTTTTTCATTAAATAACATCCAGGCTGAGCCGGAAGTAAATCAAGCTTTTCTTTTAAGGTAGACATTGGCGTTCATTCCTTTGTTATATAGTCACCTTAGAATTTTTTATACACATACTTATATATATTAGGATGCGTCACGCCAGTTTTCAACATTTCCCGAGAAATAAATTAAAAACATGAAGCCCCGAAGGACTTCATGTTTTTCTTTTATACTGCCAATCGGCAAGTTTTACTGATGCTTTTCGATAACATTGATTAAAGCTTCTTTAGGTTGAAAACCAACAACTTTATCAACGATTTCCCCGTCTTTAAATACGATAAGAGTCGGAATGCTCATGACTCCGTATTCACTTGCCGTATTTTGATTATCATCAACGTTAAGCTTAACAATTTGTACCTTGTCGCTCATTTCTGAATCAACTTCTTCAAGCACTGGTGCAATCATTTTACAAGGTCCGCACCATGGTGCCCAAAAGTCGACTAATACTAAGCCGCTGGAAATTGCTTCAGAAAAGTTTTGGTCAGTAACATTTTGTATTGCCATATCCTAAAATTTCCTCCTTTATCAATAACATACCTTTCTTATGAAGAAGTATATCATCTCTTATTTAGTTATGCCATTGATAGGTCTTCAATATTATGAGGAAATTAAAAACTAAAATAATTAGGCTTCCTGGAGAATCTCTTTAAAATGTTTGGTCAGTAATGGAACAACCTCAAAAAGATCACCGACAATACCATAATCCGCAACATTGAAGATATTGGCTTCAGGGTCTTTATTAATGGCGACAATAACTTTCGAGTTTGACATACCGGCCAAATGCTGAATGGCACCTGAAATACCGCAGGCAATATAAAGGTCAGGTGTGACGACTTTACCGGTTTGCCCGATTTGCAATGAATAGTCGCAATAACCGGCATCACAGGCACCTCGGGAAGCGCCGACCGCTCCGCCAAGCACTTCTGCTAATTCCTTCAGCGGTTCAAAGCCTTCTTCGCTTTTCACTCCCCTGCCGCCGGATATAATAATTTTAGCCTCTGATAAGTCCACGCCTGAAGTTGTCTTTTTCACAATATCTTTAACAATCGTGCGCAGATCCTTAATGGCGACATCAAAGGCATTTACAACAGCTTCTTTAGATTCGTCTTTTTCTAAGGCATCAATATTATTTGGACGAATCGTTACAAAAACGATGCCGTCTTTAATCTGTTTTTTCTCAAAAGCCTTGCCTGCGTATACCGGTCTGACAAAAACAAGCTCTCCATCTGATTCAATGCCGGTGACATCAGATACTAGTCCGCAATTGAGGCGGCTCGCCAGTCCCGCTGACAAATCTTTGCCCATTGCTGTATGTCCCATGACAATGGCTTCGGGTTGTTCAGAGTCAATCACTTGCGTTAAAGCCTGTTTATAGCCGTCAGGTGTATAATTTTTCAGGTTATCGTTTTCAACAGTCAAAATTCGGTCCGCACCGTAATGACCAAGTGACGGTGCAAGATCGGCAATGCTGTCACCGCAGAGGACGGCAACTACTTCACCTCCGTCTGCAATTTTTTTACCTGCCGCAATCGCTTCGTATGAAACATGACGGAGTCCGCCGTCACGGGCTTCTGCCAGAACAAGTGTTTTTCGTGCCATTTTAAGTCCCCCTTCTTATATTACCTTTGCTTCAGATCTTAGACATTTCACGAGTTCTTTTGCCTGCTCTTCCAGTTCGCCTTCAAGAATTCTGCCTGCCTCTTTCTTAGGCGGCAAGAAGACATCAATGACCTCTGTTTGACCTTCTACATCGTCTTCATCAAGGTCCAGATCATCTAATTCCAATACTTCAAGCGGTTTTTTCTTCGCTTTCATGATGCCCGGCAATGAAGGATATCTTGGTTCATTCAAGCCTTGTTGAGCTGTCACAAGCAATGGTAAAGAAGCCTCAATCGTTTCAATGTCACCTTCTACATCACGTTCAACCGTAGCTGTACCTTCTGATACCTCTAAACTGACAATCGTTGTTATATGGGCTATCCCTAATTTTTCCGCTAATCTCGGACCAATCTGGCCAGTGCCGTTGTCAACGGATACATTTCCGCCCAAAATGATATCATATTCCTTATCTTCAAAAAATTTGGCTAAAATTGTTGCTGTCGATACTTGATCATAATCCTCGATATCTTCATTGTTAATCAATACCGCTTTATCGCAACCCATAGCAAGCGCCGTGCGAAGTTCTTTTTCTGTTTCTTCATCGCCGATTGACACAACAGTTATTTCACCATCATGTGCATCGCGAAGTTGAATAGCTTCTTCTATGGCATATTCATCATAAGGATTAATGATATATTCAACCCCGTCATCGGAAATTTTGCCATTTTCGACAGCAATTTTTTCTTCTGTATCAAAGGTGCGTTTCATAATGACATAAATGTTCATTTTAGAACCTCCCGTTTATTTATCTTGAAAAACTGGTTTTCTCTTTTCAATAAAAGCGCGGATGCCCTCTTTCGCATCTTCAGAACCGAAAGCTTTGCTGAAGTTTCTTGCCTCTATCGATTGGCCTTCAACAAATTTGCCCTCTCTAGCATATGACAAACATTCAAGAGCAAGGGATACAGCCACAGAACTTTTGTTAGCGATATGCGCTGCCAATTTCTTTGCTGCATTTAAAAGTTCTTCGGGCTCGACAACTTGGTTAACCAATCCAAACTGAAGCGCCTCCTCGGCTTGAATCGGCTGACTGGTCAGTATCATTTCGGTCGCTTTTGGCACGCCTACTAATCTTGGCAATCTTTGCGTACCTGCAAATCCCGGAATCAAACCTAATTGCACCTCCGGCAAGCCAAGCTTAGTGCCCTTTGCCGCCAAGCGAATATGGCAGGCCATTGATAATTCTAATCCGCCGCCTAAGGCCGCCCCATGGATAGCCGCAATGATAGGCTTTTTAAAATTTTCCAGGCGATTGAAGAGCTTTTGCCCGGCACTTGCAGTATTAGAGGAACCTTCATTCCTATCCATTTGTGTAAATTCTTTAATATCTGCTCCTGCCGAAAAAAAGCGATCCTTACCATGAATAATGATTGCCTTTACTTTTGCATCATTCTCTAAGTCATCCATAATATCTGATAATTCATTGATAACTTGAGAACTCAAGGCATTAGCAGGAGGATGATTAATCGTAATCACCGCTGTATTATTTTCTAATTCCCAATCTATGACTGTCATGACAGGCCTCCTTAAAACGCTTTCAATTTATAATAAATAAATTTTTAACGACTTAAGCCATTGACAAGCAAATCACCAACAGGATCTGCTAAATCCCGCAATTCATATTTATGGTCGTTCATCACCCAGTTAGTGACTGTCTCATCTAAAGTTCCAAATATCATTTGCCTTGCCAGCCGAATATCAATGGCATCCCGGAAAACCCCTTGCTGCTTTCCTTCTTCTAAAATGCCGTCGATAACGTGAAGATATTTTTTAAGAACATTATTAATTGCCATTCGAATCTCGGTTTCGGATTGCCTTAATTCAAGCTGAGTAACAATCGCCAAAGGATAGTCAGCAGCCAGTTGATCAAAGTGAACTTTCACCATAGTTAATAACTTCTCTTTTGCATCTTTTTTTTCCTTTATTTCCGCTTCAATTTTTTCTACAAATTGACCCATTTTTTCCTTAAATAACGAAACAAGTATGTCTTCTTTATTCTTAAAATAAATATATATCGTTCCATCGGCAACACCTGCCCGCTTGGCAATTTTTGATACTTGCGAGCGGTGAAAACCGTTTTCAGCAATAACTTTTACTGCCGCATCAATGATTTGTTTGTACTTTGGACGTTGTTGTATTGACATCGCTGTTCCCCTTTTCACAAGATGAATGACCATTCATTCATCTTAAATTATAATAATCTCTGAATCGTCTGTCAATATCCATCTGAAACTGAATAATAGAGCCGAATGGCTCTATTATTCAGACGACACTTTCTCCGTTTTCTCCTCATTTATCAGCGTTCTTTTAAGTATTTTACCAACTGTGGTTTTAGGAAGCTCGTTACGAAACTCATAAATACGCGGCACTTTATATGCAGCTAAATGTTTTCGGCAATAAGTATTTAATTCTTTCTCATCTAAAGTCTTCCCCTGCTTTGGTACGACAAAAGCTTTAACGGTCTCGCCCCGGTATGCATCCGGAACACCTATGACCGCAGCTTCCCGGACATCGGGATGTTCATATAAGACTTCTTCAATCTCCCGCGGGTATATATTAAAACCTGAAGCAAGGATCATATCTTTCTTTCTATCAACAATATAAAAATAACCTTCCTCGTCCATATATGCAAGATCACCGGTTAACAGCCAGCCGTCTTTTAAAACTGCCTCCGTTTCATCTGGACGGTTCCAATAACCTTGCATAACTTGAGGACCTTTAACCATTAATTCGCCAATTTCATTGATATCGGCCTCTTCACCCGTTTCAGCTGATACTACTTTAGCATCTGTATCGGGAAAAGGGAGCCCAATACTGCCGGGCTTTCGCTCACCCCAAATTAAGTTGCTGTGAGTCACAGGCGAAGCCTCGCTTAATCCGTAGCCCTCAACAAGCTTGCCGCCGGTAAGACTTTCAAAACGTTCCTGAACTTCTTTCGGCAATGGTGCTGAACCGCTGATACATGTTTCAATTGACGATAAATCAAATTTTCGAATATCCGGGTGATTAATAAGTGCAATATACATCGTTGGCGCTCCCGGAAACATCGTTGGTTTTTGCTTTTCAATCGTTTTCAAAATATCCTGCACATCAAATTTCGGGACAATGATCATTTTCGCTACATACATAATGGCATAATTCATAACACAGGTCATCCCGTAGACATGAAAAAACGGCAAAGCACCTAAAACAGTTTCCTCTGCATATCGGTTTTTGTACATCCAGTGTCTCGCTTGGATTGTATTGGTTGTCAGATTATAATGCGTTAGCATGACTCCCTTTGCCGGCCCGGTTGTACCGCCGGTGTATTGGAGCAATGCCAAGTCTTTCTTGGCATCAATTGATACAGGGGTAAAGGAACTTTCTCCTGATTGAATAGAGCCTTTAAAATCCAGAACTGAATCTGAAAACATAATTTTTGGTAATGGTGTCTTCTTTCTTTTCTCTACGAACGGATACAAAAGGTTTTTTGGAAAAGGCAGGTAATCTTGAATGGCTGTCACTATCACTTTTTTTAATGCAGTTTTTCCTCTTACACGGGCTACTTTAGGATAGACAAGGTCAAGACAGATCATGAACTTTGCGCCTGAATCCCCGAGCTGATGTTCAAGTTCCCTTTCCATATACAGCGGGTTGGTCTGAACAACAACGCCTCCTGCCATTAATGCGGCGTAATAAGATATGACGCCTTGGGGACAATTGGGCAGCATAATTGCTACACGATCCCCTTTTTTTAATCCCATTCGGCGCAAGCTGCCGGCTAATTGACACGTCTGGCGATATAATTCCTGGTACGTCATTTCTTTACCAAGAAAATGAATCGCTGTTTTCTTAGGAAAACTCAGACACGCCTCTTCCAAGTAGCTGAACAGCGGCTTGTCATCATAATCCAGTACCGGACTAATTTCTTTCGGGTAGCGGTTAAGCCATTTCTTTTCTTTAATTGCCATTTCTGCATTGGCCTCCTTTGTTCCGCTCCTTCCATAAACGTATTCCAATTTCTATTATATTGTAAACACTTGCAAAAAAATAGGCATTTTATTAAATTTTTTAAAAACTCTATCTAAAAAATTAAAAACCCGCCGCCCGACGAGTTTTTAAGTGACTGCCAAATATATAATTCCTGCAACAAAAAATATGCCGCAGCAGACGATCAAGATTTTAGCTAAGGTTTCCACCGTATCTCCCCCTGATTAAGCTGTAAACTTGACCCAATGACAATATGAAAAACTAATAGAATTAATCATAGTGATGGATCCTGCTGCCAGATTTTCTTTTTAATTTTCTTGCCATAAATAACTGCATTGTTGCAGGAGCCAAAAAAGCTGCCCATTTATTTTAATTCAACAATCGTGACACCGCTTCCTCCTTCCCCGGCGCCGCCAAAACGTATGCTTTTCACCCTGGAATGGCTTTTTAATTTATTTTGAACGCCTTTTCTTAATGCACCTGTCCCTTTGCCATGAATGATTGACACTTGATGATAGCCGCTTAACAACGCTTGATCCAAATACTGATCGACTTTATGCATCGCATCTTCGTAGCGTTCTCCGCGTAAATCAAGCTCTGTTTTGGCAGTAGATTTGCTTGTTCTAACGTTAACAACCGGTTTTGTTTCTTTTTCCTCTTTAACGGCTTTAAGGTCGCTTGCAGGTAAATTCATCTTCATAATGCCAATTTGCACAAGGTATTCTTTATCATTCAGCTTCTCAACAACATGGCCTTTTTGTCCAAAACTGATGACCTTTACTTTTTGTCCAGGTGAAAATGATACTTTGCCTTGTTTTTCATGTGAATCGGCTTTAACCTTAGTTTCATGGTCTGATAAAGCATCTAAAGCATGTTCAAGACGGCCTTTGGCGTCTATTAGCTTATGTTCTTTTATTTTTGCGGGATTTGCCTGGTACTCGCGAAGTTCAGTAATAATGTTTTCCGCTTCTGTTTTGATTTTTTGAATCTTGTCCTTAGCTTTTTCTTCAGCATCTCTTATCAAGCGCTGTTTTTCTCTATCAATTTTTTCAAGTTCTCTATTTAATTGGTTGCGCTGCTCTTCAATTTCAGCTTTCATTTTATTGGCTTCTTCACTTGCAAGTTCAGCTTGTTTGCGATTTTGTTCAAGAGATGCAATCATTTGATCAATTTGATTAGTTTCGCTGGCAATTTGGCCTTTGGCTTGTTCAATGATTTGTTCCGGCAAACCAAGCTTTCTTGATATTTCGAATGCATTGCTTCGGCCAGGTACGCCGATAAGAAGTTTATAAGTTGGCCTTAACGATTGAACATCAAATTCAACGCTTGCGTTAATAACACCTTCTCTTTCATAAGCATATGCTTTCAGCTCGCTATAATGCGTTGTAGCCACAACACTTGCACCCTTAGCAAACACATCATCTAATATAGCAATCGACAGTGCGGCCCCTTCTTGCGGGTCAGTTCCTGCACCGAGCTCATCAAATAGAACTAAACTTTCATGATCAACTTTTGATAGAATATCAATAATGTTAGTCATGTGTGAGCTGAAGGTACTGAGACTTTGCTCTATAGACTGCTCATCGCCTATATCGGCAAATATCTCTTTATAAACATTAATAGCCGACCCTTCTTCACAAGGAACATGCAAGCCGGATTGAGCCATAAGTGTCAGTAATCCGGTTGTCTTTAACGTGACTGTTTTCCCGCCTGTATTTGGTCCGGTTATAATCATGGCATGATAACCGTCGCCTAAAATAACATCAATCGGTACAACATCTTCGGCCGGTATAAGGGGATGCCGCGCTTTTTTCATATGAATGTTGCCTTTGTCATTAAGTTTGGGGCGAGTCGCCTTAATTTGCTTTGCATATTTGGCTTTTGCAAATATAAAATCAAGCCTAGCCAGACGATCTACATGATCTAAAAGGGAATCAGCGACATCTGCTGTTTGCTCTGAAAGCTTGTTAAGAATTTTTTCAATTTCATGCTTTTCCCGGGCTCTGGCTTCATTCAACTTATTACTCATATCCACTACAGATTGCGGTTCAATAAATAATGTTGCGCCAGATGCCGATTGATCATGAACGATTCCGCCGAAGGCCCCTCTATACTCCTGCTTAACAGGGACAACATAACGGCCATTACGAATCGTAACAATAGATTCGGAAAGCTTCTTTTGATTACCTGAGGAACGGGTAATACTCTCTAATTTTTCCTTAATTCGGCTGTCTAAAGTCCTGATTTGCCCGCGAATTCCCCGCAATGTTTCACTTGCTGAATCCATTACGTATCCTGAATCATCAATGCAGCTCTGAATACTGCGTTCAAGCTCGCCCTCGGGTTCTATTAACATAACAATATCAGATAATAACGGAAGTTTAGTCCCTTCTTCCACAATATCTAAAATAAAGTTCTTCGCTATTCTCGTTCCCCTTATTGTTCCGGCAATATCAATAAGTTCTTTTGGACTCAGCATACCGCCGATTTTTGATCTTTTTAAACTTGCACGAATATCAGTAATGCCGCCAAAAGGAAAATGGCCTTTTAAACGTAAAACATTCGCTGCTTCATCGGTTTCCCGTTGCCATTCTTGTACTTTTCCAAGATTGTTATTTGGCGCGAGCGTCTCTATTAATTGCAAACCGAGTGAAGATGCGGCGTGTTTTGATAATTGATCAATAACTTTATGGTATTCAAGGATATTAAGCACACGCTTTAACAATGAAATAAATCCTCCTTGTTTATTTGGTATTTTGCAGAAATGTTTCAAATGACGATCGTGACATTGTATTTAAAACCGATGCTTTCTTGAGTAATCCGCGTTTGGCGCTTGAAACACCGATCTTCATATCTTCTAACATATCAATTGAGTGGGCATCTGTATTTATTGCTATTTTCACATTAGCATCTTGGGCTTTTTTTAGCCAATGGGCTGCCAAATCGAGCCGGTTGGGATTGGCGTTCAGTTCCAAAGCTGTATTTGTTTGTGCAGCCATTTTGATAAGGGCCTCTACATCAACATCATAACCTTTACGGCCGCCGAGAATTCGTCCGGTTGGATGGGCAATTAATCTGACATAAGGGTTTTCAAGGGCTGTTTGCAATCGTTTCATTATCATATTTCTGTCTTGGGAAAAAGAAGAATGAATGGCCCCTATAACAAAATCCAGTTCTGCCAGTGTGTCTTCATCGTAATCAAGTGTTGCATCCGGCAATATGTCCATTTCAACACCTGCGAAAATTTTAAAATCACGGTTTTGGGCGTTTAGACGCTCAATTTCCTCCCGCTGCTTACGGAGGCGATATGCCGACAGTCCGTTTGCGACCCGCAAAGAATACGAATGGTCGGTAATGACGATGTATTCGTAGCCTTTTCGTCTTGCTGCCTCAGTCATTTCTTCTATTGTATAAGCCCCGTCACTCCATGTTGTATGCATATGCAAATCGCTTTTTATATCATCTAACTCAATTAGATTAAGGCTGCCTTTTTCAGCTGTTTCAATTTCATCAACGCCTTCGCGCGCTTCCGGCGGAATATATGATATCTCAAAGTGGTTAAAAAAGTCTTTTTCATTTTCAAAGGTTAGCACATTTCCTGTAGCTTCTTGTTCTACGCCATATTCACTGATTTTTTCCTGGCGGGATTTTGCGAGCTGACGCAATTTCACGTTATGGTCTTTAGACCCTGTAAAATGATGAAGTGTTGTCGCGAAAGCTTTCGGTTCCACGAAGCGGAAATCAACGGATACTTGATAGTCGTCATCTAATAGGACTGTCATTTTTGTTAGGCCTTGTCCGACAATTTCATGGATTTGCAGCTTATCAGCTAACTGCTGTGCTGTTGTTTCGGGTTGATCTGTCGCAATAACAAAGTCTAGATCTTTTATCAATTCTTTGCAACGCCTAAGACTTCCGGCTCTGGAAAATTTCTCGATTTCTTTAATAGAAGACAAAACAGTTTCTATTTGTTCAGCTATTGGCAGCATATAAGAGATCGGCAGCCTTTCCGGACGCTGATTCATTTCTTCAACAGCCGTCAACAGCTTTTCTTCGGTCTTTTTACCGAATCCCTCAAGTTCCTGGACGCGTTCTTCTGCACACGCCTGTTTCAAGCTTTCTAAATCAGTTATACCTAAACTCTGATACAGCTTAGCAATCTTTTTGCCTCCAAGACCAGGCAGTTTTAATAATTGTAGTAAACTTGCCGGGATCTCTTCTTGAAGTTCCTTTAAAAGAGATGATTCGCCTGTTTCTAATAACTCATTAATAACCTGTGCCGTTCCTTTTCCGATACCTTTCATTTTTGATGGATCATCAATTTGCGACATGGAACGGTCGTCGTTTTCAAGTGCTTGTGCCGCTTTACGGTAGGCTGATATTTTAAAAGGATTTTCTCCTTTGATTTCTAAATAAATGGCAATGGTTTCTAACACTTTAACAATTTGCTTTTTGTTCACAATCCTCACCCTTCCCTAAAGACTATCGTATCCTTTTTTGTATCATATGAAAACAAAAAACTTCCCCTTAAAGAGGAAGTTCAAAATGTCCGGGAAACATGACTGCGAATTTCTTCGTTGCGCTGCCACTCCGGTCCTCACGTAACCATCATCTACGCTCCGGTCCTCGTGGCTTCCGCGCCTCGAACTTCTTGGTCCTGTTTGTCCTCCTTATTGAGCACGCATTTTAAGAGGAAGCTGGGTGATGGATGTAGCTGACAAACATATTTTGTAATTTTCCTGAGAGTACCGGCGTGTTTTCCATCATTAGACTTGCAACATAAGAATGGTGGACAGCGTCTGATATACCATAAATTGGTGTGATTGTTCCTATATAAAGCAAAATAAATAATACTAGGTAAATCTCAACAAATCCAAGCGCTCCGCCGAGCCAGCCATTAACCGTTCTTAGTATCGGCAAATCAACGATAAAGCTAAGAATATGACCAATAACAGCCATGGCAATTTTCACCGCAATGAAAATTATTATAAAAGCAATCACCCGGTAATAAACGGATTGAAAATCTAAAAAGTTATGCGCGCCAGCCGATCCGCCAGGGTATGGTATAAACGACAGCTTTGGCGCCAATTTATTACAGTACATAAAAGCAATAACATAGGCTGCAAAAAAGCCGACTAAATGAACAACTTGCAATACTAAACCTCGTCTCAGCCCAATAAAGAAACCGCCTATTAGTAAAAGGAGAATGATAATATTTAACATAAACCTTTGATTCCTCGTCTTTCATCATTTTTCAAATAATCTTTCGCACCAACATGAACTTTTATGTCACATACTGTTGAATATTAGATATATCTTATCAAAAAGAATCTAAAATTGAAAATCATTACTAATTATTAAAGGTATATGATAAAGTAAAAGCGGAGGTGAAAACCCTTATGGCTCATGCGGTTTTAAAATGTGACACTAAAAAAATCAACGATATTAGGAATTATTACCAAACAAAAATAATTGATAAATTAGCTCCCGGCGCATTATTTACAGCCAAAACTTCTGACTGTACGATCACAGCTTACAAATCTGGAAAAGTTCTCTTTCAAGGAAAAAGCGCTGAACTGGAAGCTTCTAAATGGCAAGCGGGAAGCGAGGCATTTCCTGCAAGCAAAAAGAAAACAGTCAATCGGACGGTCTCTCACAAGTATCTTCCTCCCAAAAACATTAGCCAATTGACAGTTATCGGCTCAGACGAAGTTGGCACCGGCGATTATTTTGGACCGATTACTGTGTGCGCTGTGCATTCCGGACCGGAACAGGAGAAGATTTTCAATCAATTGGGTGTAAAAGATTCAAAGACTTTAACAGATGAACGTATGATCATCATGGCTCAGGATATTATTAAGTATGTGGATTACAGCTTGCTTATTCTCCCGAACGATAAATACAATCAATTACAGGCAAAAGGCTATTCGCAAGGGAAAATGAAAGCCGTTTTACATAACAAGGCCCTTTTAAATGTGATTGAAAAAGTAAATTCGCAAAATAAGTCCTATGATGGCATATTAATCGACCAATTCGCCAAACCGGATATTTATTTTTCTTACATTAAAGAGGAAAAGCATCAGGTGAAAGATAAGGTCTTTTTCCAAACGAAAGCAGAGGGGCTCCATTTATCAGTTGCTGCTGCTTCAATAATTGCCAGATATGCATTTCTTAAGGAAATGGATAAATTATCAGACATAGCAGGACATACCTTGCCAAAAGGAGCAGGATTTAAAGTTGATCAAGCAGCCGCAGAAATTATTCGGGAAAAAGGTGAAGGCATTCTAAATAAAATTGCCAAAACCCATTTCGCCAATACAAAAAAAGCACAAATGTTGAAATAAGGAAAACCCGCCTTATCTTGGGGACTGCAGCGATTTTACATCTAAGCCTCTATATATCAATAGTAAAAAAACGCCTCTAATAGGCGTTTTTTTACTTAGTTTAAAATTAGTTTCTTAACGCTGCACCGGCACGTTCCTGACACGCATTTAAAATATTTTCATGCACTTTGCTTACTTCTTTATCCGTCAGCGTCTTGTTAGGATCTAAATATTGTAATGAGAAGGCTAGTGATTTTTTACCCTCTTCTAAATGCTCACCTTGATAAACATCAAAAAGTTTAATGTTTTTAAGAAGTGATCCGCCGGCTTCTTTAATAATGTCATAAAGCTGACCGGCATGCACTTCTTTATCAACAACAAGCGCAATATCCCTTGTGATTGATGGATAACGAGGAAGATCACGATAAGTTGTTTCCGGTACATTTTCTTCAAGCAACGCTTGTAAATTGATTTCAAAGACATAAGTTTCATTTAAATCATTTTCTTTTTGGACGTGCGGGTGAAGCTGTCCGAGATAACCGATGACTGTACCATTAAATGACATGTCAGCTGTCCGCCCCGGATGCATCAGGTCACGTTCAGCCGGAGCAAACTGAATCTTTTCTGACACACCCAGTTGATCAAATAATCCTTCAAGCACACCTTTAACTGTATAAAAATCTACAGGCGTTTTTCTTCCTTCCCAGCTTTGGATATTTTCCAAGCCTGTCAATACACCTGCAGCATGTTCTGTTTCAAGCGGGAGATCTGTTAATGGCTTTTGTTTTGCCGTAAAAACTTTACCGATTTCATATAATTTAATATTTGGCATTTGACGATTTAAATGATATAGAACAACCTCTAACAATTCTGGAACAATACTCATTCGTAATGTGCTGCGCTCTTCACTCATCGGCATGCTTAATTCGACAAGCTGCTCTTCAGATTGCGGCTGTATCGTTAACTGCTGCGCTTTTTCCTTTGTTGTCAGTGAGTAAGTAACTGCCTGATATAAACCCGCACCTTCAAAATATTTTTGAACGATACGTCGTTTCTTTTGATAAGAAGTTAATCCTCCTCTTGTGGACTCGCCTTTTGGTAATGTCGCCGGGACATTATCGTAGCCGTATATCCGTCCCACCTCTTCAACAATATCCTCAGGAATCGTAACATCCGGTCGGCGGGCAGGTACTTCAACATGCAATGTTTCCCCTTCGACAGCCGCTGTGAAGTTCAATCTGTTAAGGATTGATGTAATCTCATTTTCGGAAAGTGATGTACCTAAAGCATCATTCACCTTTTTCCATGGCATTTCGATAATATGGGGTGCTACTTCTCTTTGACCTTGTTCAACAATGCCTTTAAGGATTTTGGCACCGGCAATGGTTTGCATCAGCCCGGCGGCTCGGTCTGCTGCAGAAGCAACACGATTTCTGTCTACGCCCTTTTTTTCATAACGCTGACTGGCATCTGTACGCAATTGTAATCTCGATGATGTCCTTCTCACTGTTAAAGCATCAAAAATTGCCGCTTCCAACAGTACCTTTTTTGTATCATCTTTGATCTCGGAATCAGCACCGCCCATTACCCCGGCAAGAGCCACAGGCCGCTCACCATTTGTAATGACAAGATCACTTGTTATGAGATGACGTTCTTCATCATCAAGCGTCGTCATTTGTTCATTTTCATGAGCATAACGGACGAGAATTTGCTTTGATCCTAATTTATCATAGTCAAAAGCGTGAAGCGGTTGACCGTATTCAAGCAAGACATAGTTTGTAATATCAACAATGTTGCTGATTGGACGAATCCCTGCAGCAATCAGCCTATTCTGCATCCAGCGCGGCGAGGGTTCGATATGAATGTCTTCGATCACTCTTGCACCGTAATAAGGAGCCGCCTCTTCGGCTTCAATACTGACACTAATTTTTTCTTCAGCTAATGTTTGATCTTCTTCGACTGCAGGTTCCGGAAGATTGACCGGACGATTTAAAATAGCCGCAACTTCATAGGCTACACCGATCATATTTAAACAATGAGCGCTGTTAGGAAGAATATCTAACTCCAGTACATAGTCGTCCAAATTCAAGTAAGGAAGTGCATCTTCACCTACGACAACATCGTCCGCAAAGACATAAATGCCATTTTGATATTCTTTTGGCACAAGCTTGCCTTCAACACCTAACTCTTCTAAAGAACAAATCATGCCTTGAGATACTTCACCGCGAAGCTTGGCTTTTTTGATTTTAAAATTGCCTGGTAAGACGGCCCCGACTTTGGCCACGGCCACCTTTTGTCCCGCCGCAACATTCGGAGCGCCGCAAACGATTTGTACTTTTTCAGATCCTAAATCCACTTGGCACACATTTAATTTATCGGCATTCGGATGCTGTTCACATTGATCAACGCGACCGACAACAACATCTTTAATTCCCTCTCCTAATTTATAGACATGTTCAACTTCGATGCCTGCTTTAGTAATTTTATCAGCTAATTCATCCGGCGAAACATCGCTTAAATCTACATAATCTTTCAACCAGTTATATGATACTAACATAAAAATACTCCTCTCTCTTATGCACGCTTAAACTGTTTTAAGAATCGAACGTCATTGTTGTAAAAATGTCTAATGTCGTTAATACCGTACTTCAGCATGGCGATTCTTTCAGGTCCCATCCCAAAAGCAAATCCTGAATAAACTTTCGGATCAAACCCTGACATTTCCAAAACATTTGGATGAATCATGCCTGAGCCAAGAATCTCAATCCAGCCTGTCTTCTTACAGACAGAACAGCCATTGCCGCCGCAATGAAAGCATGAAATATCCATTTCAACAGACGGCTCTGTAAAAGGGAAATAACTTGGCCGCAGACGAATTTGCCGGTCTTCACCAAACATTTTTTTGGCAAAAACAGTTAATATACCTTTTAAATCGCTTAATCTGACATTTTTATCAACATAAAGTCCTTCAATTTGCATAAATTGATGGGAGTGGGTAGCATCATCCGTGTCCCGACGATAAACTTTTCCGGGACAAATAATTTTTACAGGTCCCTTGCCGTTATGAGCCTCCATTGTACGCGCCTGATTCGGTGATGTGTGCGTACGTAACAATATTTCTTCCGTAATGTAAAATGAATCTTGCATATCTCTTGCCGGATGGTCCTTTGGTAAATTTAAAGCTTCAAAGTTATAATAATCATTTTCAACTTCAGGGCCTTCGGCAATTGAAAACCCTAAGCCGATAAAGAGATCTTCAATTTCTTCAATCACCGCAGTCAGCGGATGATGGTTACCAACTTGTACCGGGCTGCCGGGAAGGGTTACATCAATAGATTCCTTGGCAAGCTGCGCTTTGATTTTCTCCATTTCTAAATGTTCTTGTTTCTCTTTAATAGCTGATTCAATCATTTCACGGACATCATTAGCAAGTTGACCGATAACAGGGCGTTCCTCTTTGGAAAGCTTGCCCATGCCCCGTAGAACTTCAGTAATCGGTCCTTTTTTTCCTAAGTATTTGACGCGAAGATCTTGAAGTGATTTAAGATCCTGGGCGCTCTTCACTTGTTCTAACGCTTCATTCCTAAGCGATTCCAATTGTTCCTTCATCAATATCCTCCTCTAAAACTTCGGCTTGCACCAGACTGTTGACAAATAAAAAAATGCTCCATCCCGAAAAGGGACGAAGCATCGCGGTACCACCCTTGTTAGCAATGACTGTAAAAAACTTGTCATCTGCTCACTTATCATGATAACGGCTGCCGCCGGTTTATCCTTTAAGATAACAGCTCCGGAGTGAATTCCTTATGTTCTACCATAGATACGCTTTCAGTCTTTGGCGAATCCTCCCTAAATGGCGGTGCATAAGTACTACTCTCTTTCATAGCATTCAACCAATTTTTTCGTATATACTTGACATTATAAAAGAGATAACAGCGACTTGCAAGCCTATTTGTTACTCGCTGCCGCTGAATTGTGTGCTTCATTGCAGCTTTGCGATGAGAAGTTGGCGATACTTCTTAGAATAAGCGACAGCGAAGGATCACCAAACCCGCATTCTCAACTTTTACCTATCCCTCAAATCCCCGAAGCCAATACAGTAAAATACCCGCTGATACGGCTACGTTAAGAGATTCAGCAGCTCCGTAAATTGGAATTTTCACATTGACATCTGTTAAAGACAAAAGCTCTTCCGAAACGCCATTGCCCTCGTTTCCTAATAACAAGGCAAAAGAATGAGCTGATCTCGGCGTGTATTCTAATCCTTGTCCGTTTAATGATGTCCCATACACCTGGATATTGTTTTTCTTCATTTGCCGGATCGTTTCACTTAATTCAACGGCCGCGATCGAAAGATGAAAATGGGATCCTTGAGCCGCCCTTATTACTTTTTCATTGTATAAGTCTGCACAGCCTCGTCCTAAAAAAACCGCCTCTAATCCGCAGGCATCTGCAGTTCTGATAATTGTTCCCAGATTGCCTGGATCTTGGACACCGTCGACAAGCAGATACCTTCCTCTTTCTTCTATTTCAACGCTCTGATTCGGCATTTTACAAACAGCAATAACACCTTGAGGCGATTCAGTTTGCGACAGCTCTTGGAATAATTTACTGGGAACACAGTATTCTTCGATATCATCTGTTGGCCAATCATTTTTTTGACTTTGAAAATGTTCATCATAAATGATCGACTGAATTCTGGAAGGAACCTTTAATGCCTCTTCAAGCAAATGCAATCCCTCAATTAAATAAAGTCCATATTCGTCGCGCCATTTCTTTTTATGGCATTTTCGCCACGTTTTGATTTTTTGATTTTGCGATGATTCAATCCATTTCACAGCGTATGACTCCTTTATAACTTCTTACATAATTATTTTATTTTAATCAATACTAATACAAAAAGTAAAGGAGAGTTGTGTATGGATATTAATATTAGAAAAGCCATCAAACATAATATTGCTGATAACGATAAAGAACAATTAAGGGATACTATCGTTGACGCTATCCAGGATGGTCAGGAAAAAATGCTGCCTGGTCTCGGCGTACTTTTCGAAATCATTTGGGAACAGTCTGATGAAAATCAAAAAAATACGATGGTTGACAGCCTGTCAAAGGGTGTATAAAAACAGACCTGATCATTACGATGATCAGGTCATTTGTTACATTTGGAAAAAATAAGCTGGCAACAATGCTGCTAACTCGACGTTGGGCCAATTTTAAGTATAAGCGCAACAAAGCGAGACTTGTGCTCTGGAGTACTAGCCTCTGTCTGCGCCTTTTAAGGCTTGCCAATCGGCAAGTCTTCTTTATTAACCAAAAGTTAATTCTTTAACTTTTTCTTCGTCTAATCCTTTAATCACTTCAACAAGAATTTTAACAGCATTTTCATAGTCATCACGGTGAATAATGGACGCGTGAGAGTGAATGTACCTTGTTGCAATTGTAATCGACAATGCCGGTACGCCGTTTGCTGTTAAATGAATTTTACCTGCGTCAGTGCCGCCGCCGGCTATTGAATCTAATTGATACGGAATATTATGTTGATCAGCCGTATCGGTTACATAATCACGAAGACCCTTATGTGTCACAATAGACGCATCGTACATAATAATTTGCGGACCCTTACCGATTTTAGCAATCGCTTCTTTATCGGTAATCCCCGGCGTATCCCCCGGAATACCTGTATCTACAGCAATGCCAATGTCAGGTTGAATCTTATGAGCGGATGTCGTAGCACCGCGAAGGCCGACCTCTTCTTGGACGGTGCCGACACCGTAAACAACGTTTGGATGCTCAACATCTTTTAATTGTTTTAAGACATCAATAGCAATTGCGCAGCCAATTCTGTTATCCCATGCTTTTGCCATTAAGTATTTTGGATTTTTCATGATGGTAAAGTCGCAAACCGGAACGACAAAATCCCCAGGCTTCACACCAAATTTAAGCGCTTCTTCTTTATTTGCCACACCGATATCAATGAACATATCTTTAACAGGTACAGGCTTTTTGCGGGCTTCTGCCGATAAAATATGCGGCGGTTTTGAACCGATAACACCTGGAACGTCACCATCCTTTGTCATAACTGTAACACGTTGTGCAAGCATGACTTGCTCCCACCAGCCGCCGACTGTTTGAAAGCGCAGAAAGCCATCGTCATCAATTTGCGTAACCATGAAACCGATTTCATCCAAATGTCCGGCTACCATGATTTTTGGGCCGTTGGCATTGCCTTTTTTAACAGCGATTAAGCTGCCAAGGTTATCATATTGAATTTCATCAGCATATGGTTCTATGTATTTTTTCATTACTTCACGGGGCTCGCGTTCATTTCCAGAAACACCCTTAGCATCTGTCAAATCTTTTAGCATCTGCAGTGTTTGATCTAATTCACTCATCGGCTTGTCCTCCTTAATTATCATCAGTTACATTATACTGAATATAATATCTTGCCACAATCTTCCTGCCTAATAACTTGACTCTTGACGCTTATGATTAATTTGATTCTTTTTAAAATAGGCATCTATAATATCATTTGAAGAAAATCCGAGAGCTATACCTAAACTTAAGTATTCATTATAGAGTTCTTGATAATTTTTTTGGTTTGTCCCTTCCCTCAGCCGGTTGATACTTTCAATAACTGCGTGAAAATGATCAGTTAAACTGCCGCGGCTTTTCTTCGTATACTTAATAATAAGTTGGCTGGCATCATTAAATTCCAGGTCAAGGCCAATGGAAAGCAAGAAATGAACGCCATCAACATATTCTTCTAAAATAATCTCTCTCTTTGAAGCTGGTTTAAAGCTCCAAAATTTAAAGCATCTTGTTTCATTTGCTAATTCGCCAACTTCTACATAAAAAGCTAACAGCTTATCTTTTAATAAATCCTTAGACTCCAGATCGTGGTTTTCTAAAATTCTATCGTCAAGGATTCTTTGCTCTTGGAATAATTTTGTCAATTGTTCTGTATCCATGGTTTTTCACTCCTGATTTCGTGGTAAATTATATTATAGCATGGTCATAACTGGGCGGGGCGCAAATTATTAAATGAAAGGCGGGGCGCTGCATGGGGTTTCTTTTATTATTATTAATTATTCTTGGATTAGTTTGCATTCTATTCAGCCTTTATCGGTACATTCAAAAAGATGAGTATCGATTTAATAAAGCAGTTCGCCGTGAATCGATGTATCTTTATGAAAATGACGGCAACGTTTTTATAACAGTAAGAGGGATGACTTTCATTGGTCAATGCACAATAAAACCCTATGAATCAAAATACAGGGTAACTGAGATATTTATTTATTCCAAAAGCCCCCAGCCTTTGTTGAAAAATATAACAAAAGAGGACCTTTACAATATTGAAGAACAGCTTTATACGAAATACCCTGTTGCTGAATTAAAGTGGGATCGTCCATTTGCTGAGTTAATGGAAAGTATATAAAAAAAGGATCATCCATAATGAATGATCCTCTTTATTATTTAACAGCTTCTTTTGCTTTAGTTGCTAATTCAGCAAATGCTTTTTCATCGTTAACAGCTAAATCAGCAAGCATTTTACGGTTAACATCGATACCGGAAACTTTCAAGCCGTGCATCATGCGGCTGTAAGAAATACCGTTCATACGTGCTGCCGCATTGATACGCGCGATCCAAAGTTTACGGAAATCACGTTTTCTTTGACGACGATCTCTGTATGCATATTGTAATGATTTAAAAACTTGTTGTTGAGCAACTTTAAATAGTTTATGTTTAGCACCATAATAACCTTTTGCAAGTTTTAAAACTTTTTTGCGTCTGCGACGTGTAACATAACCGCCTTTTACTCTTGCCATAATACTACCTCCTAGTATATCTCATTAATCGTTCAATAGTTGTTTAACAGGATGTTCAAAAAATCCGATTGGCTTCTTTTTGAACACATACTTTAATTTAATTAGATAAGCTTGCTGATGCGCTTTTCGTCCGCACTTGACACCAATGCGCCTTTACGAAGCTTGCGTTTTTGTTTTTGAGTTTTATGTTTGAACATGTGGCTTGTGTAAGCATGGCTGCGTTTTAATTTACCTGAACCTGTCTTTTTAAAACGTTTTGCAGCACCTTTATGGGTTTTCATTTTTGGCATGATAATTCCTCCTGTCAGCTTCTTATTTTTCGCCTTTTGGTGCGAGGATTAGGAACATACTGCGGCCTTCCATTTTCGGCTTCGCTTCAATAACACCAAATTCCTCACATTCCTTAGCAAGACGTTCCAATACTTCTCTTCCAATCTCTGAATGGGTAATAGCACGGCCGCGAAAACGGATCGATGCTTTTACTTTGTCGCCTTTTTTAAGGAATTTTTGAGCGTTGCGAAGTTTAGTATTAAAATCGTGTTCTTCAATGTTAGGGCTTAAGCGGATTTCTTTAACATTGATGATCTTTTGCTTTTTACGGGCTTCTTTGTCTTTCTTCTGTTGCTCATAACGATACTTCCCGTAGTCCATGATACGGCAAACCGGGGGCTTGGCGTTCGGCGCCACCATGACAAGATCAAGATTGACGTTTCTAGCCATATCCAATGCTTCACGCTTTGGTTTAATGCCGATTTGTTCACCGTTTTGGTCAATGAGACGTACTTGGTTAGCGCGAATCCCCTCGTTAACAATCATATCCTTGCTAATATTGAGCCACCTCCAAATTATTATTAAAAAGTAAATGAGCAGTATTAGGCACCGACCGATAACTTTTTACTAATAAAAAAGTGCGGGCACATTCGTACGCCCACACTTATCCTTCACATTCATCACTCAAACCTGTCAACAACCATATAGGCATCAATCAGGTGAGAAGCCGGGCGCTTCTTCTTTTGCTCGATTTATTCACTTTCCTAATAAACTATATCACTTTTCATCAATGTGTGCAAGTTAATCAAAACATCCTATATAAAGATACACTAATATAAAATTAGATTCAAGTTTTTTTATTACTTATGGTTTTTAATTGCTTTTTCTAAACGGTCAACGAATGTGTCAACGGCAATGGATTCTGAATTCTTTTCCCCGTAGCGGCGGACATTAACGCTATCCGTTTCAATTTCTTGATCTCCGACCACGAGCATAAAAGGAATTTTTTGTGTTTGTGCTTCACGAATTTTATAACCGATTTTTTCATCACGCTCATCAATTTCTACACGAATATTGTGTTCGCGGAGTTGATCAGCGACTTTATTGGCATAATCGTGATGAACCGATGCTACAGGTATCACTTTTGCTTGAACCGGTGCCAACCAGGTTGGGAAGGCGCCTTTATATTGCTCGATAAGGAAAGCAACAAACCGTTCCATGGTCGATACAACACCGCGGTGAATAACAACCGGACGATGCTCCTTGCCATCTTCACCGATGTAAGTCAAATCAAAGCGTTCAGGCAAGTGGAAGTCAAGCTGAACTGTTGATAATGTTTCATCTTTTCCTAATGCTGTTTTCACTTGAACATCAAGTTTTGGACCGTAAAACGCTGCTTCGCCCTCTGCTTCAACATAATCAAGCCCAAGAGCATCCATTGCCCCTTTTAACATGCCTTGCGCTTTTTCCCACATCTCATCCTTGTCAACATATTTTTCTTTGTTTTCAGGATCACGGTAAGAAAGACGGAAATAATAATCGTCAATCCCGAAGTCTTTATAAACTTTTTGAATGAGTTTGACTACATTAGTAAATTCCTCTTGAATCTGATCCGGACGACAGAAAATATGCGCATCATTTAGAGTCATAGAACGTACCCGCTGCAGTCCAGCCAGCGCCCCGGACATTTCATAACGGAACATTGTACCAAGTTCGGCCACACGGAGCGGAAGATTGCGGTAACTATGCAGCTCATGTTTATAAACCATCATGTGATGCGGACAGTTCATCGGTCTAAGTACAAGCTCTTCATTATCAATTTTCATCGGCGGGTACATATCATCCTGATAATGATCCCAGTGACCGCTTGTCTTATATAAATCAACATTGGCAAGATGTGATGTATAGACGTGCTTATAGCCGCGGGCTGTTTCTAAATCAACGATGTAGCGTTCAATAATTCTGCGGATCGTTGCCCCTTTTGGAAGCCAGATCGGCAGTCCTTGACCAATTTCTTGAGAGATAGTAAATAGGTCAAGCTGCTTGCCAAGCTTGCGGTGATCCCGTTCTTTCCGTTCTTCAAGGACATGCAAATGCTCTTCGAGTTCGCTTTTTTTCGGGAACGCTGTGCCGTAAATTCTTTGCAGCATTTTATTATTGCTGTCTCCGCGCCAATAAGCGCCGGCAATGCTTAATAATTTAAAAGCTTTTATTTTGCCTGTTGAAGGGAGATGCGGTCCGCGGCATAAGTCGAAAAATTCACCTTGCTCATAAATCGTCACTGACTCACCTTCAGGAATATCTTCAAGCAGTTCAAGTTTAAGATCGTCACCAATTTCTTCAAAACGACGCTTTGCTTCTTCGCGAGAAACAACATGACGCTTTATTTCAAAATTTTGATCAATAATTTTTTGCATTTCTTTTTCAATACGTTTAAGATCTTCAGGAACGATGGCTTCTTCCATATCAATATCGTAATAAAAGCCTTCTTCAATAACCGGGCCAACCCCAAGCTTAACATTATCATACAATCGTTTAATTGCTTGGGCCATCACATGTGTTGTTGTGTGACGAAGGATTTCAATACCTTCAGGATCTTCCAGCTTTAAGATTTCAATCGTCCCGTCAGTTGTTAATTCTCTCCGTAAATCAACGGGCTGTCCGTTAAATTTACCAGCGATGGCTTGCTTTTTTAAGCTTGAACTAATTGAACCTGCAATATCTTCTGTCGTTGTATTTTTGGGAAACTCCTTGATATTGCCGTCTGGAAAAGTTACTTTGATCATTTCAGCCATCAATCATCACTCCATTCATTAGAAATAAAAAACACCCGTCCCCTTAAAAGGGACGAGTGTGATCTCGCGGTTCCACCCTTGTTCATGCATAAATATGCATCTCAAGTAAACATAACGGTTGTTACCGGCGGCAGATACTCTATAGGATGATCAAAGGCGGCTGTTTGTCCACACTTTGAACATATATAATCATTTCCCTGCCGCAGCTCAGAGGCGGTAAGTTATTTTTTTCGTTAGGAAGATTCCAGCTATTCTCCCCTCTCTGTTAACGACATTTAAAACAACTCTTGTCCTCATCAAGGCTTTTTATTTAAGCAATTGTATTATGTAAGGTATTATAGCCACTTATGATAATAAAATCAAGGACTTTAAAAAAAGAAAATTAGACCTTCTTTAATAAACATTATACTCTAAAACAATTTATTTGTTAATTGTAACAGCTGTACTTTTAGGAAGAAAGGTTACCCGTTCTTCAAAGACATTTTGCAATGTTTGCATCATGCCATTATCCGGACGATCTGTATAAACAAAGATATTTTTTGGCGCCAGTCCAATTAGCGTTAACAATATGGATGGCTCGGCTTCAATCCCCCATTGTTTTAACAAAGGATAGAACGAACGGATCGAATGTACATTTTTTATATAATTGTGATTTTTATCAAATAATTTAAAAGGATGATCATCGATAACATAAATTGTGTGATGTAATGGCCGATAAGCTTTAACAATTCGCCTTAATTTATCGATAAATGCCTGGTACTCTTGTTGAAGCTTGTACTCATCAATAGCCAACTCAACATATTTTTGCAAGCACGTCCGATATTTATTAAGGCGGAATCGAATAACCGATTGAAATGACAAACTTGTCCGGTCTTCAAAGATATCACGGACAGCTTCTTTAATAACATTTCGTCTGGAAGGCAAAATATCCAATCTTGGCAGATCTGTTTTCTCTCCATCAAATATCGCTTGAACAATTTCTAAAATTTCTTCCTGGTCATGCTTGTCTTTAAAATAAAAAGTCGAAGAGATAATATCAAGAAGCCATTTTTCTTCGTATGTGTCAATAATAAAGTCAACAAAAATTCCAATAAACTTCGTTCTAAAGTCAACCGACAACGGTTCATCTTCTAAGCCAATCGTTAACGTTTCCTTATGAATTTGAAAATGCAAAGGTTCTTTGATTACTTCAGCAATATGTGTATTCAGAGACACTGCTTCGTGCCTTGATTTAAAAGTAACAGAAATCAACCTGGTCCCCCCTTGTCCCTTCTTCATTACACTATATGGAACAAGACGGGAAAAAATGTCCTAAATTTTTATTACAAAAATATTAAACTAAGTTATCCACAGCTTTTGGGGTCTGACCCCGAAAAGTGAAGTTATCCACAGTTTAAGGGCCAGCCTAAAGCTGACCCTAAATCCGGCGATTATTCCCTTTAACTGTAACCAATTTCGTATAATGGCGGATCCGTTCCATGACACGCTTTGCCTTAAGAAGTTCGGTCCCGCTTTTTTGTGAATACGAGAAGTGATCTTCCAATTCTTCATAATCATAATTTGACGTATATAACGTCGGCAATTTTTTCATCATTCGGTATTGCAAAATACTGCCAATGATTTCATCACGAATCCAAGGAGAGATCGTTTCCGCACCAATGTCATCCAAAATCAGCACTGGTACCTTCTTAATATAATCTAACTTTTCATCAAGTGTTTTTTCCTGTATTGCACCTTTTAGTTCCCTGAAAAAATCAGGTGTATAAACCATTAAAGAAGATACATTTTTATCTTTCAGCCTATTCATGACAGCACCCATTATATAGGTTTTGCCGACACCAAATTCGCCGTAAAGGTAAAGACCCTTTGTTTTGGAAGGATGTTCTATATATTCCTTTACAAAATCCCCCGCGGCTTTTAAGGCATCGTAACGTCTTGGATCACTTGTATCTATCGATTGAAACGTTGCCTGTAAAACATCATCCGGTACATAATAACTATTAATTAATTGTGATTGATGTTTCATTTCTTCATTTCTTTGTTTCAACGGGCAAGGATGAAAAGCCAAATTGATTGATGCTTTGTCATATATTAATTCAGGCTGGTAGCCTTTTAAAACGTTCGGGCAGCGTTCCAGACCCGGGCAATTGTCGCATTGATTGCGTTCTTGTACAAATTGGTACAAACTTGGGATACTTTTTTCAACAGCGGCAAATGATATATCCTCATGGCTGTTTAAAAATGCTTGTACATCCCCGTGATTCAGCAAAGAATCTGTTATTTTCTTGAAAAATTGTTCAATGTCCTGACCCTTCGCCATTTGACGGATGACAGATTTTATTGAATCCATATCTTCCACCGCCTATATATTATTTAAATAATCTTCAAGGGACTTTCTTTTTTTCGCAGCTTCTTCATCTGATAACCCCGTTTGTTCTTTCGAGGATGATTTATCGGTCATCCATTTCGGCAATCTTTCCTGATGATCATTTTTCCGGGTTTTTTGCGATTGCTTTTTATTTTTAGTTTGCGACCACTGTTGATACTTTTTGTGTTCAGAGCGTGCCAAAGCCATTGCCTCTCTTACCGTACGCACTTGTTTCCTGGCCCAATGAGCAGCAATTTTTTCGACATAACTTTTAACCAGTTTTTGGTCACTTGTTACCATGACATAATGTATGAGGACATTAACAACGCCTGGATTTAATTTTTGTTCAAATAAAATTTCCTCAGCAATTTTCAAATCTGCCGCTGCCGGCTTGCCGCCTTGTCCCACTTGTTCAAGCACCTCGTACGGCGATAATTGCTCAAACGCCTGTATAGCCTGTTCTTCCTCATTTTGAGGTGTTCGATTAGCCATTTCCTGAAGAGCCGCAGGCTGAGTTCGGTAACTTAGAGCCGGCAGTTGATCACCTGATTCTATCCTGTAAAAATTACGGACTTGTTTTCTAAGTTCTTGAATATCTATAACACCGGTATGCAGAAAGGCTTCTTGAATGACACGGCTCATCTGCCCCGGCGTCAGCTGATAGACAAAGGCAAGCTTAACAACGGCATCCTTTACTTCAGAGGTAAATGCCTCTTTAGAAATAATAACATCGGAAAGTTGATGATACAAAGCCTGGAAATCAAATTCTGATGTCACTGACGGTGCTGTCGGATTCTTTCTGTCTACCCATTCATATTGATCATTTATTAGTGACACTTCATCTTTATTTATACGCAATTCCGATGGATGAACAGATTGAAAAACATCGCTAAATGACACAGTAATATCTTCAAATTGCTTTCTATCTACCTGTTCTTGAACAAAAATTTTCTTTAATCGGATAAAATCCTTTTGGCCAATTCGATTGTATAAATATATGTTTAATAAACCATCCGTAAAAAACTGCTTAGGCGTTAAAGGGGGCTGCAGCTCATAAATAAACTCAGTCTGTTCATTATCCTTTTTTTTATAAACCTTAAGCAAACCAATAGCTTCAAGCTTTTTTCTATCATCCAGCAATAGATCAAGGGGACAGTTCATTCGAACCATTAATTGATGATGCGAGCATAAGTCGCCAAAAAAGGACATCTCATCAATTTCATGCCAAAGTGAAGTATATAAACTGACTGCTCTTGGCCCTATAAGCGGCTGATATAAATAATTAATAATTTTTTGATCATAAGGATGGATTAAACCATTGACGCGGACCTGATAACGGTCTGCGGGTAATAACTCTTTCCAATAATTTTGCACCCTGATCACCTCACACATCTAAAGGGTACAGGTAAAAGTGTAAAAGAGCTTTAAACAAAGCTCTTTAGTCATCATCTTTATTGACTTTTTTCAATAAATCTTTCAATTCATGGATAAATACATTAATATCTTTAAACTGCCTGTAAACAGACGCAAAGCGGACATAGGCAACTTCGTCGACTTGAGCCAATTCATCCATAACTAACTCGCCGATATCATGACTTTTCACTTCGGATATTCCTTGATCCCTTAAAGTTTTCTCAACTTTATTAACGATTTCTTCAAGGCGCTTTAAAGGCACTGGCCGCTTTTCACATGCTTTAATCAAACCGCGCAGTATTTTATCACGGCTAAACGATTCTCTATCATCGCCTTTTTTAACGACTATAAGCGGCATTTCTTCAACTGTTTCAAACGTTGTAAACCGGTACTGGCATGATTCGCATTCACGCCGCCTTCTAATAGACCGCCCATCGTTAACAGGCCGAGAATCAAGAACCTTTGTTCCTAGTTCCTTACAATTAGGACAACGCATGAATCCCACCTCTATTAGGGCCTTTTAACTTTAATCATATTAAAAAAAACGTCGAATAACAAGTATGTTTCTTTAAAAGTGCAATCTGTTTTAAAGAAACAAACCTGACAGTCATATCAAAAGGGTTGCCTTGGGCAACCCTTTATCTCATTTTTTATATAGATGTCATTTGTTTCTTTTTAATTTGTACTGGACCTAAACCTCTTGGCAGTTCCATCTTTTCCGATATCTCAGCGTCCAACGCCTTTGCAATATAGTCGGCTGCGACGTTCGGATCAATTCGGTCACCGCAAGTATATACATCAATACTCGCATAGCCGTGTTCTGGAAAACTGTGAATTGTTAAATGAGATTCAGAAATAATAACAACTCCGCTTACACCTTGAGGTGCAAATTTATGAAAGGCTACTTCCCTAACTTCTGCCCCGGCAACTAATGCCGCATCAACAAAAATTTTCTCAATCATTTCCATATCATTTAATTTATCGACATTACAATTCCATAATTCAGATATAACATGACGTCCTATTGTTTCCATTTAACATTCCCCCTTAGGAAAAAGTACCATGCTTAGAGCATGCAGGATTGTTTTAACACCACGGGGGATAGTTAGTCCGATGAGGTCCTAACCCTTTAAGTGTTGTACAAATCCTCTTTCGTACATTTTGTATTGACGATGATTAGTATAATGGTTTTACATAAAGTTTGCAACGACTTTTTTACACTATTAAAATTTCCCAATCTTTCATTTAAAAAAGCCCGCTACCGGCGGGCCTTTTTCTGTTACATTGAAAATTTCTCTATGATACTTTTACATCATTTGTATTAATCATACAAGAAGCGACTAAATTAGCCAAATCAACTACCCGGCAAGAGTATCCCCATTCATTATCATACCATGCCAAGACTTTTACTTTATTTCCATCAATGACCATAGTGGATAATCCATCTACGATTGCCGAATGTTCATCGGTATTAAAATCTTTTGAAACCAGCGGCTCTTCAGTATAAGCTAAAATACCTTTATAATTCGCTTGTGAGGCAGCTTGAAAGGCATAATTTATATCATCAACAGTCACTTTTGTATTTAGTTCAACAACAAGATCGACTAATGAAACATTTGGTGTCGGCACACGCAAAGCCATGCCGTTTAATTTCCCGCTAAGTACAGGAAGCACCTTGGAAATTGCCTTTGCTGCACCCGTTGATGTTGGGATGATCGATTCAGCACAAGCACGCGCACGCCGCAAATCCTTATGCGGGTTATCTATATTCTTTTGGTCGTTCGTATAAGAGTGAACAGTAGTCATCATGCCGGAGACAATTCCGAATTGCTCTTCCAATACTTTAACAACCGGCGCCAAACAATTCGTTGTACATGAGGCATTTGAAAGAACATGATGATGGTTTGGATCATATTTGTCATCATTGACACCCATCACAATTGTCATATCTTCATCTTTCCCAGGTGCCGTAATAATGACTTTCTTGGCACCTGCTTCTATATGGTAACCTGCTGTCTCACGTGTTTTAAATTTACCCGTAGCTTCGATAACAATATCTATACTCAATTTTTTCCACGGTAAACATCTTGGATCACGGTTATTAACAAGTTCAATAATTGCGCCGTTAACTCTAAGATGATTGTCGTCTACAACGTCCACTTCCCCTTGGAAACGGCCGTGAATACTATCATATTTTATTAAATGGGCTAATGTCGCAGCTGGATAACTTGCATTAATCGCCTTAATATTTAATGAAGCGTCTGTCATCGCTCTTCTAAAAACCATACGCCCAATTCTTCCAAATCCATTTATCGCAACATTTACAGGCATGAAACATCAACCTCCGAATATGTGTTATACAATTTATGAATTAACTACAAATAGTATAACATAATAACCGGAGATTGAAAGCGCTTTTTGATTTTTTATTAAAAAATGTGCCACTGCCTAAAGATCGCTTTTAATTGTTGCAAAGTATTATCCACCGAGCCATTATTATCAATAATCGCATCGGCGAGCGCCTTCTTTTCATCCAACGGCATTTGTGACCGTATTCTGTCCAAGGCCTGTTTTTCCGTGCTATGATCTCTATTTATTAATCTTTCCAGCTGTGTTTTAGGATCAACGTAAACCAATAACTTTTTATCAACCCACCCTGTTAATTTCCCTTCAAAAAGTAAAGGTATATCAAGGACAATGGCTTTTTCACCTTTTTTTTCGTAAAAATTTATCTTTTGTAACATACTTTTTCTTACTTGAGGATGTACGATATTATTTAGTATAATCCTTTGGTCAGCATCTTGAAATACAATACTGCCAAGTTTTTTCCGATTAATTTGTCCATTTTCTAACAATATGTCCGAACCAAAGGAGGCAACAATTTGTTTATATGCCTCCTCTCCCGGTTCAACGACTTCTCTTGAAATAATATCCGCATCAATAATTGGGATACCAAAATTTTTAATCATAGCGGAGACAGTGCTTTTACCGCTGGCAATACCGCCTGTTAAACCAATTTTTATCATCCGTCTTCTCCTTTATCACGAATAAAGCGTCAGGAATTCATTCAAATCATAACTTGGCAAGCATGGCAAAAATGAGTTCCTCTGCCGCCGACTTTAATTTTTTCAATAGGATGTCCGCAATTCGGACAAGGCGAACCAACGCGGCCATAAACATTTAATTTTTGTTGGAACATGCCCATTTGCCCTTGGCTGTTTAAATACGTTCGAATCGTACTTCCTCCCATTTCAACCGCTTCATTTAGAGTCTTTCTAATACATTTCGTCAAATTATCGATTTGTTT
Source organism: Scopulibacillus cellulosilyticus (assembly GCF_042665295.1). Taxonomy (NCBI): domain Bacteria; kingdom Bacillati; phylum Bacillota; class Bacilli; order Caryophanales; family Sporolactobacillaceae; genus Scopulibacillus; species Scopulibacillus cellulosilyticus. The sequence goes on along the minus strand of NZ_JBHTCO010000014.1, from coordinate 156,766 downwards.
ATGATTTAGCGTCCTCGCTTTAGTTAATGGATGAATACATGCACGGAACAAGGCTTCATCAACATAAATATTGCCAAGACCGACAACGATTGTTTGATCTAATAAGGCTGTTTTTACCGCACGGTCTGTTTTCGCTAAACGATCAGTTAAATATTCTGCCGTAAAGTCAGAACCAAGCGGCTCCGGTCCTAATTGACTGAGGGGCGGATACAAGAATTCCTCCCCTTTTGCAAACAGATGCATCGTGCCGAACTTTCGTACATCCCGATACCTTAGCTCTGTTTGGTCAGTAAATTTAAAAATAACATGGGTGTGTTTATCTATTGTAACATGTTCTTCTTGTAAACTATACTTGCCTTCCATTCGCAAATGAGAAACGAGAACATCTTTATTTAAATAAAAAAGTAAAAATTTCCCTCTTCGTTTTATATCTTTAATTGATTGACCTTTAAGCTCTGTTTGAAAAGCCCGAACATCATCAGGTCTTTTGATGATGTTCGGCCAAAGAACGGTAATATCCTCAATCTTTTTTCCAATAATAAGTTGCTTTAATGTTTCTTTTACTGTTTCCACTTCAGGTAATTCCGGCACGGATATCTTCCTTTCTTATTTCGCGTCGTACCATGTGTCCCCAAATGAGAAATCAACTTTTAAAGGCACCTTCAGTTTCACGGCATTTTCCATAACATCCGGAACGATGGTTTTCAGCTTATCTATTTCATCCTTCGGTGCTTCAAAAATCAATTCATCGTGAACTTGAAGCAGCATATTTGCTTGCATCCTTTCATCCTTAAGCCGCTTTGCCATATGAATCATTGCCTTTTTTATAATATCAGCTGCGCTTCCTTGGATCGGAGTATTCATTGCTGTACGTTCCGCAAAGCTTCTTCGGTTAAAGTTCCTGCTTGTAATATCCGGTAAATAACGTCTTCTATGAAGCAAAGTCGTTACAAACCCATCTTGCTTTGCCTTTTGAACGATATCCTCCATGTATTGTTTTACCCCTGGATAACTTTCTAAGTAACGGTCAATAAAAGCCCCTGCTTCCTTTCGGGTAATATTTAAGCTTTGGGATAAGCCGTAATCACTAATACCATAGACAATACCAAAGTTAACTGCCTTCGCATGGCGCCGCATAAGAGACGTGACATCCTCCTTATCAACACCAAAAACGTCCATAGCCGTTTTCGTATGAATATCCATTTCATGTTCAAACGCTTCAATAAGACTTTCATCATTTGCAATGTGTGCAAGGACCCTTAATTCAATTTGTGAATAATCAGCTGAAAACATCATCCAATCTTGCTTAGACGGAATAAATGCTTTTCTGATTTTACGGCCCTCTTCCAGACGAATAGGTATATTTTGCAGGTTAGGATCTGTAGAGCTTAACCTTCCCGTTTGCGTTAACGCCTGGTTAAAACGGGTATGAATTTTTCCTGTCTTTGGATGAATAACTTTTAAAAGACCTTCAATATATGTTGAATTCAATTTTCCAAGTTGACGATAGTCAAGAATTTCTGAAATAATATCATGTTCACTTTCTAACTTTTCAAGAACATCAGCAGAAGTTGAGTAGCCTGTTTTTGTCTTTTTAATAACGGGCAGGTTTAATTTCTCAAATAAAACTTCGCCAAGCTGCTTCGGAGAATTAATATTAAAGCTTGTCCCCGCTAATTCGTAAATATCCTTTTGTTTCTGTTCAAGTTTTTCTCTTAATTCTTCACCCATACTTTCAAGGGTTTCCTTGCTAATTTTAACCCCTTTTTCTTCCATTTCGGCTAAAACGAGTGAAAGGGGCATTTCCAGCTCTGCAAAAAGGCTGTACTGCTCATTATTTTCCAGTTCTTCTTTTAAGAGAGGCTGGCATTTTAACATAGCCTCAGCTTTTCTTATCAAATGATCGCCGAGCTTTTCACCTTCAGGAATGACTCTTTTTGCACCTTTTCCGTAAAAAGCATCATCAGAATAAACAAATTTAATATGTTTGCGCTTGGCGATTGCAGATAGATCGTGGGATGATTCGGATGGATCAATTAAATATGAAGCCATTTGAATGTCAAAAGTGACACCATTTATGTCAATATCGCGCCATTTTAATGAAACGATTGATTTCTTGCCGTCAAACACAATTTTCTTTTGATTGGCATCAGCAAGCCATTCTTTAAAAATTGATGAGTTTAAGGCTGTTTCCGTCGGAATATAGAAGCGGCCTTTTTCATTAGCTAATGCCAGACCAACTATGTCAGCATAATGATAATTATCTTCAAGAACTTCAACAACAAGGGCGCTTGGCGAAGCTAAATGCTGTTCATTAACTTCTGTCACCATTTCAAATTCTAAAGTTTCTTCTTCAGCATCTTCGCTAATCACTTCATCAAAGCCGACCCGTTCCAGAAGCGTTTTAAATTCTAAGTCTTTAAACAGATCAATTAACTCGCTTGTGACTTTATATTCATATTGTAAATCGTCTAACTTAACATCAATAGGCGCGTGCTTTTCAATTGTGGCCAGTTCCTTGCTCAGAAAGGCTTTCTCCCGGTCATTTTCCAGCTTTTCTTTTAATTTTTTACCGGAAACATCTTCTAATGATTGATAAATGTCTTCAATGGAACCAAATTGCTTTAGTAATTTAATAGCTGTTTTTTCGCCAACTCCCTGTACACCGGGAATATTATCTGAAGAATCGCCCATCAGCCCTTTTAGATCTATGATTTTATCCGGAGTAATTTCATAACGCTCATATACTTTTTCTTTATCATAATCGTCAACATCCGTAATGCCTTTCCTTGTTAAGGAGACAGTGACATGATCATCCACCAGCTGAAGCAAATCTTTATCACCTGTAACAACTTTAGTTTCAAAGCCTTCTTTTTCGGCCTGTACCGCTAAAGTGCCTATGATATCGTCTGCTTCATAGTTTTCTATTTCATATCTCTTGATGCCCATCGCATCTAACAATTCATGAATAAATGAAAATTGCTCAGAAAGTTCCGGCGGTGTCTTTTGACGGGTGCCTTTATACTCTTTATATGTTTTATGCCGGAACGTCGTTTTTCCAGCATCAAATGCTACAAGAACATGAGAGGGTTTTTCTTCCTCAATAATTTTCATCAGCATTGTCGTAAAGCCGTACACAGCATTTGTATAAACCCCTTTATCATTATTAAGTAAGGGCAGGGCAAAAAATGCTCTGTAGGCAATACCGCTGCCATCAATTAGGATGAGCTTATTCAATGAATGACATCTCCTTTTTTCTGCTATCAGAATTTATATCTTGGCAAGTTTTTTAAGCTTTTTTAAATGTTATTGTAAAAGTTGTCCCTTTGCCGATTTCGCTTGATACATCAATACGGCCTTCATGCGCTTCTACAAGATGTTTGACGATTGCCAGTCCAAGTCCTGTACCGCCTTGATTTCTGCTTCGTCCTTTATCAACACGGTAAAATCGTTCAAAAATACGGGGAATTTGATCTTCACTAATCCCAATCCCAGTATCCTTAACCATCAGCTCAACATCATCTTTTGTATCTCTAACTTGTACCCAGACATGGCCGCCGGCCGGGGTGTAAGATATGGCATTGGTCACTAAATTAATAATCATTTGTCTGATGCGATATGGATCACCTAAAGCCAGACTTTTACTGGATGGGAGAACTTCCAAAATAATGGATTTTTGATGAGCCTTTTCTTTTAAAATAATTAGTGTGTCTTCTAATACATCTCTTAATGAAACACTTTGCCATTTTATCATAAAATGTTCTTGTTCGATTTTTGACAACTCTAACAGATCTTGAATAAGGCTTTGCAGTCTTTTACTTTCATTAAGAATAATGTTAAGAAATTTTGTTTTTAATTCGCTGTCATCCATCGCCCCGTCCAAAAGTGTTTCGGTAAAGCCAATAAGGGAAGTAACCGGCGTTTTCAATTCATGTGAAACATTCGCCACAAAATCTTTTCTCATTTTTTCAAGCTTTTTCAGTTCTGTTATATCATGAAAAACGACAACGATACCTCGCAAACGCTTTTGTTGGGCTAAAATCGGGGCACAGGAAACGTCAAAATGTTTTCTTTCAATATGAACAGGCAAAAGAACTTGCCTTGTTAACCTTCTTTCGGTACTGAAGGTTTCATCAATAATATCAATGACTTCCTGATATGGAATGACTTCATAATATGTTTTGTCATTCCAATTGTTCGTCTTCACCCGAAAAGTTTCTCTGTAGGTCTTATTTAACAAATTTATTCGGCCATGGCTGTCAATAAAAATTAGCCCGCTCCCAATATTTTCAATCAAAGTTTCCAATCTATCCTCTTGTGTTTGATAGGATTTTGTCATTTTTTCCAAGTTTGTAGCTAAATGATTAAGGGATTGGTTAAGCCGGGCTAATTCAGTATTTTTTACAGGTTCAGGTATACGTTTTTTATATTTGCCGTATACAAGGTCCTCAGCCATTGCAGCAGCATCAGCGACTGGTTGTTTATACCTTTTCAGGACAAATTCATAAAAAAGTATAATGGCTATACCCAGAATTAAGATGAAGATACTGTCCAAATACGGTACAAACAAACCAAGGACATAAATAATAAGAAGAAAAAGTACAGCACAAATTATCCGCCTATGTTTTATATGGAGAATTTTATCTGTCAGGATATTCATTCTTTGGTCCCTCTAATTTATATCCTAATCCCCGTACTGTTTTGATATACAACGGCTTCCTGGTATCCTTTTCAATTTTTTCCCTTAAGTGGCTGACATGTACATCAACAATTCGGGTATCGCCGGCAAAATCATAGTTCCAAACAGTGCTTAAAAGCTGCTCTCGCGTTAATACTTTACCTTTATTTTTTACTAAGTAAAGCAACAGTTCAAATTCTTTAGGTGTCAGTGTCATCAGATCACCTTGGAAAAACGCTTCATACTTATCAGGATAAACAGATATCTCGCCAACAGCCAGTTTAAAGTCTTCTGTTTGCTGTTTTACAGGGTTCACTTGATTTGACCGCCTCAATATTGCCTTAACACGGGCGACGACTTCTCTTGGACTGAAGGGCTTCGTCATGTAATCATCTGCCCCAAGCTCAAGCCCCAGTATTTTATCTAATTCATCATCTTTTGCTGTCAGCATTAATATTGGAATAAACATTTGATTTTGTCTTAATGTTTTACAAACATTTAATCCGCCCATTTCCGGCAGCATTAAATCCAATACAATAAGGTCAGGTGAATAATTTTGTGCCTTTTCAAGGGCTTCATTGCCTGTTGAAGCGGTTAATACTTCAAAGCCTGCTTTTTCAAGGTTAAAAGATAGCAACGTGACTATAGATGGTTCATCATCGACAACAAGTATTTTATTTGACAAGGCAATAACCTCCAGTTTAAGCTGAATCGAATCCTTTTACCTCTTAATCATACTATTTTTTATAGGGATGATAAACTACATCACAAAAAAACAAAACCTCACTTAAGCGAGGTTTTAAAAGTTCTCCAAGGTTGAAGATGTAATGGACTTAGGCGGATACGGCGGCGATACAATTAATTCTCCAACGATGACTTGATCACCTGAATTGTTTTCTCCGTCGACGCTGATTTTTATATGTCTATCTTCAAGACTTACTTCTTCAACTGTTAATAACATATGAACTTCTTCATAGTGATGGACAGGCTTAGGAAATTGTAATGATTGGCTGAGAATACAGCTGCCCGGACCGGGAAGTATTTTGGAAATCGCTCCTGTCACCATACCTGTAAGCATAATTTGCGGCACAATTGGTTTTTTATACGGTGTTAATGAGGCATAATCATGTTGTATAAATAAAGGATTATTATCATCGGATAACCCTAAGTACAAAAGCAAGTCCTTATCTTCTACCTTTTCTGAAAATTTCAGTTTTTCCCCCGGCTGAATTTCCTCAATTAGCCGTCCTAATTTTCTTTTCTTCCCTAAGAGCATGAATACGCCTCCCTCTTTTGAACAAGTGCGGTAAATATAGATTAAAAGGATTCGAAGTTAAACTCCGAATCCCTTTTAACTTATAGTAAATGACTTAAAGCGCAGACATGACATTCTTAACAGATTCAACAGATTTATTTAATGCTTGTTTTTCTTCATCTGTAAGGTCAAGTTCAATGACTTTTTCAATACCGTTTCCGCCAAGAACAACCGGAACACCTAAGTACAGGTCATTATAGCCGTATTCACCTTCAAGATAGGCAATAGCCGGTAAAATACGCCGCTTATCTTTAACAATAGCTTCAACCATTTGTGTCAGCGAAGCTGCAGGTGCGTAGTATGCACTGCCGTTGCCAAGAAGATTAACGATTTCTCCGCCGCCTTTTCTTGTTCTTTCAACAATTTCATCTAAGCGGTCTTTGGAGATTAACTTTTCAAGAGGGATACCGCCGGCATATGAATATCTTAAGAGCGGTACCATATCGTCACCGTGCCCGCCAAGAACGAACCCGGTAATATCTTCTACAGACAAGTTAAGCTCTTGGGCAACAAAAGTTCTGAAACGGCCTGTATCAAGAACACCTGATTGACCGATGACGCGGTTCTTAGGGAATCCTGATTCTTTATAAACCGTGTATGTCATCGCATCTGCCGGGTTAGTTAAGACAACAATTGTACAATTTGGTGAATACTCAACTACTTGACGGGTGACATCTTTCATAATTTTAGCGTTAGTTGAAACAAGGTCATCCCGGCTCATACCAGGCTTTCTGGCAATACCTGCAGTAATAACTACGATATCAGAGTCGGCAGTGTCTTTATAATCGGATGTTCCAACAACGTTGACGCTGGCATTTAGGATTGGTGTTGCTTCTAACATATCAAGCCCTTTGCCTTTAGTTGGACCTTCCATTTGCGGAATATCCACTAAAACAACGTCGCCAAGTTCTTTTTGACTGACTAGGAATGCAGTTGTAGCACCTGTAAAACCTGCACCAATTACCGATATTTTTTTACGCTTAATAGTCATTACAGTGACCTCCTGATTTACATATTTTTAATTAATTCATCAGCAAATCCGGAACATTTAACTTCTTTTGCGCCATCCATCAGACGGGCAAAGTCATAAGTAACTACCTTGCTGGCGATTGTTTTTTCCATTGATTTCATTACCAAATCAGCTGCTTCGTGCCAGTTAAGGTGTTCAAGCATTAATACACCGCTTAAGATAACAGAAGACGGGTTAACTTTATCCATACCGGCATATTTTGGAGCTGTACCATGAGTCGCTTCAAAAATTGCATGGCCGGTTTCATAGTTAATGTTGGCGCCAGGCGCAATACCGATGCCGCCGACTTGTGCAGCTAACGCATCAGAAATGTAATCGCCGTTTAAGTTCATAGTTGCAACAACATCGTATTCTTCCGGGCGGGTAAGAATTTGTTGCAAGAAGTTATCGGCAATTGCGTCTTTAACAATAAGTTTGCCTTCTTGTTCTGCTTTAGACTGTGCGTCGTTTGCAGCATCTTTACCGTCTTTTTCAGCAATGCGGTCATATTCTTTCCATGTGAAGACCTTATCGCCAAATTCCTTTTCTGCGACTTCATAGCCCCAGTTTTTAAATGCGCCCTCAGTAAACTTCATGATATTGCCTTTGTGTACAAGCGTCACATTTTTGCGGCCTTCATTAATGGCGTATTGAATAGCCGCACGTACAAGGCGTGATGTGCCTTCTTTAGAAATTGGTTTAATGCCGATGCCTGAAGTTTCAGGGAAGCGAATTTTGTTGACACCCATTTCATTTCTTAAGAAATCAATGACCTTTTTCACTTCATCTGTACCTTCGGCATATTCAATACCTGCGTAAATATCTTCAGTATTTTCACGGAAGATAACCATATCTGTCTTTTCAGGATGTTTAAGCGGTGAAGGAACACCTTGGAAATAACGGACCGGGCGCAGACAAGTGAACAGATCAAGTTCTTGGCGAAGCGCGACATTTAAAGAACGGATGCCGCCGCCGACAGGTGTTGTTAACGGTCCTTTAATGGCAATTATGTACTCTCGAATTGTATCAAGTGTTTCTGAAGGCAGCCATTCTCCTGTTTGGTTATAAGCCTTTTCCCCTGCTAAAATTTCTTTCCATACAATTTGTTTCTCGCCATTGTAAGCTTTTTCAACTGCGGCTTCCAATACACGTGAAGCAGCTGCCCAAATATCAGGGCCTGTTCCATCACCTTCGATAAATGGGATAATTGGATTATTTGGCACATTCAGTGCTCCGTTTTGTACAGTAATGCGTTCTCCGTTTGCCACAATACATACCTCCTGCTATTAAATCTCGTATAACGGGTTGGGGTCTCCCCCTACCTGTTATACATTAAACATTAGCGATTTTCAATTGGTGTATATTCTCTTGCTTCAGGACCTACATAATCCGCACGAGGACGGATAAGGCGGTTATCACTATATTGTTCTAAAATGTGAGCTAACCATCCGGATGCCCGGCTGATCGCAAAAATTGGTGTAAATAGATCATGCTGGATACCCAAAGCATGATAAACGCTCGCCGAATAGAAATCGACGTTAGGAAGCAGCCCTTTTTCCTTTTTCATGATGTCTTCGATCTTGACGCACATTTCATAAAGTTCAGGTTCACCGGTTTTTTTAGTAAGCTTTTCGGACATTTCTTTTAAATGTTTGGCGCGCGGGTCCCCGGTTTTATATACCCTGTGGCCAAAGCCCATAATTTTTTCTTTATTGGCAAACGCTTTCTCAAGATATTCATCAACATGATCAACAGTGCCAATTTCTGTAAGCATCTTCATCACTTGTTCATTTGCGCCGCCGTGAAGCGGTCCTTTTAAGGCACCGATTGCTGAAGTTATCCCTGAGTAAATATCTGAAAGTGTTGCCACACAAACACGCGCCGTAAATGTTGAAGCATTAAGTTCATGATCTGCATGCAGAATTAAAGCTTTATTAAAAGCTCTTACTTCAATTTCTTCCGGTTCTTTATCGTTTAACATGTATAAAAAGTTTGCTGGGAAACTTAAATCTTTACGCGGGGCAACAGGGTCTTTTCCATCCCTGATTCTTGCAAAACCGGCAACAATGGTAGGAAGTTTCGCTTGAATACGTAAAGCTTTTGCTTTATTCGCTTCTTCATTCATTTCGTCTGCTTCTGAATCAAATATACCAAGGGTTGATACAGAAGTACGAAGAACGGCCATCGGATGAGTGTTATTAAGTGGAAAGGCTTTCAGCTGCCGGAAGACTTCATCAGGAACTTCAGCGTTTTCTGCTAATTCCTTTTTAAATGTATCAAGCTCGTTCTGATTAGGTAATTTATCGTGCCATAGTAAGTATACAACTTCTTCAAAAGTGGATTTTGTTGCCAGCTCATCGACATTATATCCTTTGTATCTTAGAACACTGTCAATAATCGAACTAATTGTCGTAGTTGTAGCTACAACACCTTCTAGTCCTTTAGTTGCTGTCATAATATCTCCTCCCTTATATAAATCCCTATCGCATATTCCTTAAATAAAAGGCACTTAATAGTTAGCTTAGACAAAAAACTAAAATATATTAAATGTCATTACATATACGATTATAAACAATTTAGTGTCATTTGTGAATAATAATGCAACATAATCTAGAAAACAGATGTAAATAACCCGTAAATTTTTAGAAATATACTAATAAAAAATTCATATACATGTCCTATAGTTCGTATTCAACTTTTCGTGCAATTTATAAAAAAATTCGACAGGGGGATGCGATGAATCCGCAATATTCGAATTCTGTTTTGAGATACATTTACATTTTGTGCCGCTTGACCCTGGTGGCTTTTATTATTGTTCTCATTGGATTATTTTTTTATTATGCAGGAGAATTTGTCTATCCTTTTATAATAGCAATTATCATTTCATTCTTTTTTAATCCGTTAGTAAATATTTGTGAGAAGAAAATCAAATTATCCCGCTGGGCAGCCGCATTTATTGCGATCATTTTAATATATGGCGTTTTTACCGGTTTAATCTTTCTGTTTGTTTTTGAAATGATTAACGGTCTTACTTACCTGACTTATGTTGTCCCAGATCATGCCGAAAAGCTTGTACAGTTCATCCAAAAATTTCTTTTCTCAAAAATCATCCCGTTATGGGAGCATATAACCCATTTATTTAACCGCCTTAACCAATCCCAACAACAATCGATTCAAAATAATATTGATGACATTGGAAAAAAGGCTGGAAATATATTGGCAGAATTCGGCACATCCCTTATTCAGTGGTTAAGCAATCTTATTGTTTCTTTGCCCAAAATTATAATTGCATCGATATTTATTTTATTAGGCGCCTTTTTTATAACAAAAGACCGGTACAAAATCGGCAAATTTGTAAAATTAAAAATACCTTCCAAAGCAGTTCATTATTTTAAGTCTGTCTATGATGATTTAAGAAAAGCTTTTATGGGACTTATTCGCGCTAAGTTAATTTTTATCTCTATTACCGGCGTTATTGTTTTTGTCGGGTTATTTATTTTGAATATCGATCATGCGTTTACCATTAGCGTTTTATCAGCATTTATTGATTTAATGCCTTATTTAGGTACAGGTTTCTTATTTGTCCCTTGGATCATATATGAATTTTTCGCTGGTGACTATTTTTTAACAATAGGATTGTCTGTCCTTTACGCTATTATTGCTATTCAAAGGCCATTCATTGAACCAAAAATTCGTTGTTCTTCAAATAATCTTGATCCCCTGCTGACATTAATAGCTATTTTTATCGGCTTCAAGCTTATCGGTTTTTTAGGTTTAGTTCTTGGTCCTGTTACACTTGTCATATTAAATTCATTAGCGCAGGCAAATGTCTATCAGGGTGTATGGAACTTTATTATTGGTCATCATCCGGTTAAAAAATAAAAACAGCTGTTCTTCACAGCTGTTTTTATCTTCGGAAATAAAATGATGGACGACCATTGGCCGTTCTTTTTCTTAACCAATTAATCACCCGGTCTTTCGCTTTTTTACGAATCGGGGGAAAAAGTAAAAGAAAACCGCAAATATCGGTAAAAAAGCCGGGTGTCAATAATAATATGCCTCCAGCCAATATACAGGCACCCTCAACAAGAGACTGCCCCGGCAGCCTCCCGGCGGATAGTTCAGCACGTATTTCTTTAAGTGTTTGCAAACCTTCCCGTTTAGCCAGCCAAGCCCCTGTAATGCCAGTGGCAATAATCAGCAATAAGGTTAAAGGGATCCCTAAATATTTTCCGGATAAAACAAATAAAAAAATTTCAATTGCCGGAACCAATATAAAAATAAATAATAGCGGCCTTGGCCCTCTCATCATTTTTATTTCTCCTTACAAGCCTTTTCGATTTTTTCATGAAGCTCAGAAGCAATTTTCTTAAGAGAAAGCGGCTTTAGGTCTAAATTTGTCCAACAATGCTCAGTCAATCCATCAGCAATAAGTTTTTTATCGTTTTCTTTTATAATCTCATAGTGAAATGCGATGCGTATACCTGTATATTTAACAATTTTTGTTTTAATAATAAGCGAATCTTCATACTTCGCGGGCGACTTATAATTAACTTCCGAGCGGATCGCCGGAAGCATCAGCCCGTCTTTTTCAATCTCACTATAAGGTTTCCCCATCTGTTCTCTAATACAATCAGTACGGCCAATTTCAAACCAATTAATATAGGTGCCGTGATGAATGACACCCATCTGATCTGTTTCAGAATAACGAGCAACAATTCTGGACTTTGTCTCCATAACATCACCTTCAATTCTTCTCTTTATCAATGATATGTAAAAAAAGAGAAGGTTTAATACCTTCCCTTTTACTATAACACTTTTGCATGTCCATCATAAATATTTCCGCGCTCTGCATCTACAGTAACGATTTGCCCATTTTTTAATAGTGTTGTTGCATCTTGCACACCGACAATAACAGGGATTTCGAGATTTAAGCCAATAACAGCAGCATGTGATGTCAAACCGCCTTCTTCAGCAATAATCGCTGATGCACGCTGACACGCAGGCATCATTTCTTTATCAGTCCCTCTTGTCACCAAAACAGCACCTTCAGGCATATTTTGATTGGCATCATCAGCATTGTTCGTCACATAAACTTCGGAGGTTGCGGTTCTGCGGCCAATACCTTGTCCTTTTCCCACCGTACCGCCGACAACGTGAACTTTAAGAAGATTTGTTGTACCAACTTCCCCGGCAGGAACACCTGCTGTAATTACAACAAGATCGCCGTGCTTAACTTGACCTGAGTCAACAGATCGATCAACGGCCAAATCCAACATTTCATCAGTAGATTTACAATATTCCCCGATCAGCGGAAAGACACCCCATACCAGTGCCAGTTTTCTTAAGCCCTTCTCGCTGCTTGTAACCGCAACAATATTGGCTTTTGGGCGATATTTTGAAACAATGCGCGCTGTATAGCCGCTCACAGTTGCAGTAATGATTGACGAAACATCAAGATTAAGAGCTGTATGTGATACGGCTAATCCAATAGCATCTGTTATTGTTATTTCGTTAACTTTACTTCGTCTGCTTAAGATTTCCCGATAGTCTAAAGCTGTTTCAGCCTTGGATGCAATACGGTTCATTGTTTTTACAGCTTCGACAGGATAATCTCCGGCAGCAGTTTCCCCTGATAACATAATTGCGTCAGTACCGTCGAAAATAGCGTTAGCAACATCACTTGCTTCAGCACGGGTAGGCCTTGGATTTCTTTGCATAGAATCAAGCATTTGCGTTGCGGTAATTACCGGCTTGCCGAGCAAATTACATTTCTTTATTAAATGCTTTTGAACGAGAGGCACTTCTTCTGCAGGAATTTCAACGCCAAGATCACCGCGTGCCACCATTAACCCGTCTGATACATCAAGGATTTCATCAATGTTGTCGACACCTTCGCGATTTTCAATTTTAGGGATAATATCGATGTCTGCATGATTTTCCTCGAGCAAACGGCGTATTTCCAGAACATCAGAAGCTCTTCGTACAAAAGATGCTGCTATAAAATCAACATCCTGTTCTATACCAAATAGAATATCTTTAGCGTCCTTTTCAGTAATACCCGGCAGATTAACGCTGACATTCGGTACATTAACACCTTTTTTACTTTTTAACTCACCGCTGTTTAAAATTTTAGTAATGATTTCGTTATTGTCATTTTTTCCAATGACCTCAAGCTCAATAAGGCCGTCATCAAGCAAAATTGTTGAACCGGGTGATACATCATTAATAAGGTCTTTATAAGTAACGGAAATCTTTTCGCTCGTGCCTTCAACATCATCCATCGAGACAATTAATTCTTTACCTTTTTCAAGATAAACCTTTTCTGTTGCCATTGTACCCGTACGAATTTCAGGTCCTTTAGTATCCAGCAGAATAGCTACTGTTTTGTTTGTTATTTTAGCAGCTTCTCTAATATTTTTTATTCTTTGCCCATGTTCAGCGTAATCACCATGAGAGAAATTTAAGCGTGCAACATTCATACCAGAGTTGATTAACTCAACGAGTGTTTCTACGCTCTCACTTGCCGGCCCAATTGTACATACAATCTTTGTTTTTCTCATTATATTTTTCCTCCCGATTATATAGAAAGTTCTTTAACAAGTTCAATTAATTCATTATCAATGTAATGTTTTTTCGTTAATACGTCCAATATATCATGGTAAACAACTTGATTATTTTGTATACCGACCATTTTGCCTGCTTTGCCGTCTATCAATAAGTCTACAGCTTTGGCGCCTAACCGGCTGGCCAGTACACGGTCAAAGGCTGTCGGCGATCCGCCGCGCTGGATATGTCCGAGTACAGTAACACGTGTATCCAAATCAGCTTTCTTTTTAATCTCATTTGCTACATGTGCCGCGCTGCCTACCCCTTCAGCCACAATGATAATACTGTGTTTCTTACCGCGCTTGTGTCCATGATAGATTCGTTCGATGACGCCATCGATATCCTCCGGTCTTTCAGGAATTAAAATAGATTCAGCACCGTCGGCTAAGCCGGCCCATAATGCAAGATCACCGGCATCACGTCCCATTACTTCAATAATAAATGGGCGTTCATGAGATGTTGCTGTGTCCCGTATTTTATCAATAGCATCGATAACTGTATTTAAAGCTGTGTCAAAGCCAATCGTAAAGTCTGTGCCGGGAATATCGTTATCAATTGTTCCAGGGACACCAATGGTAGGAATGCCTTGTTCGGACAGCTTTACCGCTCCTCTAAAGGAGCCGTCTCCTCCTATAACAACCAAACCTTCAATCCCAAATTTATGAAGCTGCTCAATTCCCTTTTTCTGACCTTCTTCAGTTTTAAATTCCTCGCATCTTGCACTGTAAAGCATCGTTCCCCCGCGATGAATAATATCACCGACAGAACCGACTTCAAGCTGTTTTATATTACCGGAAATAAGTCCTGAATAGCCTTGATAAATACCGTAAACTTCAAGTCCATGATAAATTGCCTTTCTAACGATAGACCGAATAGCCGGGTTCATTCCCGGAGCATCGCCGCCGCTTGTTAATACACCAATCCTTTTCATACTAACACCTCTTTAAATATATGTTCAAAAAGGAGGACAAAAAGAGCCGAGAAGTTCAAGGAAGCGCCGCCTCCGAGCACCGGATCGTATGCCTAAAATACGTGAGGAGCGGAGGAGCAAGCTGACGCAGAAATTCGACAGCTATTTTTCCCGGACTTTTTGAACAACCTCTTTAAACTCTAAAAAATATGTAAGAAAAGTGCTTTCTAGAAAAGAAAGCACTAACCTTGTCGGATGAAATCGCTTGCAACACCGTATTTCCCCATATGACGATATTTTTCAAAACGTTTTTTTACAAGTTCTTCCGGGTTAAACGGATGTAAGGCTTCCCATGCCCCCCATAAATACTCATCAATAGTCTTAGCCTGTTCCTTAGGATCCTGATGGGCGCCTCCTAAAACCTCCGGAATCAATTCATCAATGATATTCAGTTCTTTTAAGTCCGGCGCAGTAATTTTCATTGTTTTTGCTGCCCTTTCCGCGAGTCCGGCATCCTTCCATAACAAAGCTGCTGCACCTTCAGGTGAAATAACAGAGTACCAGGAATTCTCAAGCATTAAAATTTTATCCGTAACACCGAGAGCTAATGCACCGCCGCTTGCGCCCTCACCAATAACAACAGAAATTATCGGTACCTTTAGTCCGGCCATTTCAAATAAATTGCGGGCAATCGCTTCCCCTTGGCCGCGTTCTTCAGCAGCCTTTCCAGGAAAAGCCCCCTTAGTATCTATAAATGTAATAACGGGACGGCCAAACTTTTCCGCTTGTTTCATTAATCTAAGGGCTTTGCGGTAACCTTCTGGATGGGCCATGCCAAAGTTTCGCTTAATATTTTCTTTAGTATCACGGCCTCTTTGCTCACCAATGACTGTTACAGGCATACCATGAAACCTTGCAATACCGCCAACAATGGCTTCATCATCACCAAATAAACGATCACCATGACATTCAATAAAATCAGTAAATAAGTGCGGAATGTAATCAAGTGTCGTCGGACGGTCCATATGACGTGCGATTTGAACACGATCCCATGGAGACATATTGCTGTATGTTTCCTTTTTCAATTCTTTCAAGCGATTTTGCAAGCGTTCTAATTCATCTGTCAGATCAATATCTTTTTCTTCCATAAAAGATTTTAATTCTTTTATCTTATCCTTAAGTTCAACAATCGGCTTTTCAAAATCTAATCCTGGTGCCACTATTTTTCACCTCCTTCTGTATGAATAGACAATACGGTTGACAGCGTTTGTTTGAGTTCATCCCTTGGAATAACCCGGTCCAGCTGCCCATGCTTTAATAAAAACTCCGATGTTTGGAAGTCTTCAGGGAGATCCTCATGAATCGTTTGTTCAATAACCCTTCGGCCTGCAAAACCAATTAACGCACCGGGCTCAGCAAAATTATAATCACCTAACGATGCAAAACTTGCTGTTACACCGCCGGTTGTCGGATGCGTCATGACCGTAATAAAAAGGCCTCCGTCATCACTAAAATGCTTTAACGCTGCACTTGTTTTGGCCATTTGCATAAGGCTTAGCATGCCTTCTTGCATACGCGCTCCGCCTGAAGCTGTGAAAATAACGAGCGGCAGTTTTAATTTCATCGCCTGTTCAATAGCCCTCGTAATTTTTTCTCCGACAACAGAACCCATACTGCCCATTCTAAACCTTGAATCCATCACTGCTGCAACAGTTTTAATACCATTAATTTGGCCTTTACCAGTAATCACAGCTTCATTTAAATCGGTTTTTTCTCTGTCTTTATTCAGCTTTTCTATATAGTCCGGGAAATTCAGAGGATTTTCCGAAACCATCTCCCGATCAAATTCTTTAAAGCTGTCATCGTCAAACAGGGTTTCAATTCTTTCATAAGCGGTTAATGGATAATGATAACCGCATGATTGGCAGATATATAAATTCTTTTTTAATTCTTTAGCATACATAATCTTTTTGCACTGCGGGCATTTTTTCATTATCCCTTCCGGCACTTCTTGTTTCATTTTTTGGGAAGGGATTGTTACATATTTTTTCTTTTTTACAAAAAAGTCCTTTATCAAAGCACATACACCTTCTTAATTACTGGTTGATACATATAAATGTATCAATACCATCCATTTACTTCAAGAAATTGTGCTATTGATTACTCGTTAATAGAAGCAAGTTTTCTTGTTTTAGCAGCAATCTCTTCAGGATTTGCCTTTTTTCTGGCGACTCCGGTTTCCATAGCAGCCTTTGCCACCTCTGCGGCTACAGATGGCGCTACTCTTGGGTCAAAAGGTGCTGGAATAACATAATCATCACTAAGCTCTCTTTCGGTAATTAAGCCAGCAATGGCATATACTGCGGCTTTTTTCATCTCTTCGTTAATGTGCGTCGCCTGTACATCCAATGCGCCGCGGAAAATGCCTGGAAAAGCCAGAACATTATTAACCTGGTTAGGGAAATCTGAGCGGCCTGTACCAATGACCTTTGCACCGGCTGCTTTTGCGTCCTCCGGCATAATTTCCGGAACAGGATTGGCCATTGCAAAAATAATCGGATCATCATTCATTGATTTAATCATATCTTGAGTCAGCGCGCCTTCAACTGAAACGCCAATAAATACGTCCATACCTTTCACAGCATCTTCAAGTGTGCCAGTGATATTGTTGCGGTTAGTAAATTTGGCAACCGTCGCTTTAACTTCATTCATGCCGTTTTCTCTGCCTTCGTAAACGGCACCTCTGGAATCACACATGACGATATCTTTAACTCCGAAACGGTTAAGCAGTTTAATAATAGCAACACCTGCTGCTCCCGCACCGTTAACAACCACTTTTATTTCCGACATTTTTTTATTTACAAGCTTTAATGCATTAACTAAACCAGCTAATGTAACAATTGCTGTTCCGTGCTGATCATCGTGGAATACAGGGATGTTTGTTTCTTTTTTCAGTCTCTCCTCGATGATGAAACAGCTTGGTGCAGCAATATCTTCTAAATTAATGCCGCCAAATACCGGCTCCATCAATTTAACCGTTTCAACTATTTGATCAACATCGTTGGTTTTTAGGCAAATTGGAAATGCGTCAACACCTGCAAAGCTCTTAAAAAGAACTGCTTTACCTTCCATAACAGGCATAGATGCTTCCGGTCCAATATTTCCAAGACCTAAAACCGCTGTGCCGTTAGAAACGACGCCAACCAAGTTGCCTTTCATTGTATATTCGAAAACTGATTCTTTATTGTTATAAATTTCTTTACAAGGTTCAGCAACCCCAGGGGAATAGGCAAGGCTTAAATCCCTCGCATTTCGTACTTGTACCTTTGATACAGTTTCCAATTTTCCTTGATTAACTCGGTGCATTTGAAGCGCTTCTTCACGAATTGTGGACACTCCGATTTCATCTCCTCATAATATGTGTTGTTGTCTATAATAGTTGTCTATAATAACTTTTTCTTATAGAGGATGTTCAAAAAGTTACGTTGTTGTTCTTTTTGAACACGTACATATAGTTATTTAACCACAACATTATAACAAAATATGAATTTTATTTTAAACTTTTTATGACAACATTTTCAGATCCTAGACATTCCTTTAATAATAAAACAAGTTTTTGACTTAGTGACACAGCATATGATTGCGGTAATTGAATAACTTTTTTGTTTCTAGAATAATAAATAATCACGCGTGTTTCGCCGGGATGGGAAGTAACGATTTCCTTAAGCCGGTTAAGAACAGGTTTCTTCTCTTGATGGGAATCAATTTTGAGATACAGAATACCTTTTTCGTTTTGCTTAATCTCTTCCAACAGTTTTGCCTTTTGCAAAATCAGTTTCCTCGGCTTTTCATCGGCTTTAACCATTGCCTCAATATAGATCATTCGTCCCTTTTGAAACAAATCCTGATGCTCTTGATAAACTTTTGGAAAAACAACTGAATCAATTTGTCCCGACTGATCACTCAAACTCAGAAAAGCCATAAATTGACCTTTTTTTGTTTTAATTTGTTTAGATTCCTCTATCATGACTGGCAGTCTGATTAAATCCTGATGATGCATGTGATATACATCTTTTAAAGACTTAGTTTGCGAGCTTAAAATATCTTGATAAAGGTCTAAAGGGTGAGCCGTTAAATAAATACCAATCGCTTCTTTCTCAAATCGAAGCTTTTCTTTTAAGGTAAACGGCGGTACATCAACAGCGACATCTTCATCAAACTCTGCATCAAGCAATGTCGTTTGATCCAAGTCGCGGTGATGCTGCTCTGCAAGTTTCGATGCCAGGTCAAGAGAAGCAAGTAGCGCCGCCCTGTCCATTCCAAATTCATCCATGGCTCCGGAGAAAATCAATGACTCAATGGCACGCCGATTCACTTTACTTAAGGAAACCCGCCTGCAGAAATCATATAAGTTCTTATAAGGGTGCCCATTTCTCTTCTCTATAATCTCTTGAACGGCACCGGTTCCGAGATTTTTCACAGCATTTAATCCGAAACGAACCCCAAATCCTTCGTTTACAAAAAATGCTTTGCTCTTATTTACTGATGGCGGATAAACGGTTATGCCTTTTGACTTTAATTCAAAGAGATAATCTAATAATTTGTCTTGATGATGAATAACGCTGGATAAAAGGGCAGTCATAAAGGCAACCGGATAATGAGCTTTTAGATAAGCCAGCCGGTAAGCAATCATACTATACGCTACAGCATGAGACCGATTAAAGCCATAATCAGCAAATCGAACAATTAACTGATATAAATCTTCGGCAATTGCTTTAGAATATCCTCTTTTGATACAACCTTCGACAAAAAATTGCCGTTGTTCTTCTAAAATATTTCTTTTTTTCTTTGAAACTGCCCGCCTGAGAATATCCGCTTCTCCTAATGTAAAGCCGGCCATTTTTGCTGCAATTTGCATGATTTGTTCTTGGTAAACAATCACGCCGTATGTTGATTTTAAAATAGGCGCCAAATCCTCATGGGGATATGTGATGGGGCGCTTACCGTTTTTACTGTCAATATAGACCTTGATGAATTTCATAGGTCCCGGGCGATAAAGGGCATTGACCGCTACAATATCTTCAAAATCAGTCGGTCCAAGCTGCTTTAAAACATCCCTCATCCCATCGGACTCCAGCTGAAAAATACCTGACGTATCACCTTGGCTGAGTAATTCAAAAGTTTTACGATCATTAAGCGGGATTGCGCTGATGTCTATTGTTGTTCCAGCTTCTTGCTTAATTAAATCCAGAATCGTTTCTATAAATGTTAAATTTCTTAAACCTAGAAAGTCCATCTTGAGTAAACCTAGATCCTCAAGAATATCCATCGTATATTGGGTCACCGGAATGTCGTCATGGCCCGATTGGAGAGGGATCTTTGTCTGCAGCGGCTCTTCACTAATGACGACACCTGCTGCGTGTATCGACGTGTGCCTTGGGACACCTTCAACGGCTTTGGCAAGCTGATAAAGCCGGAATAATTCCTTTGATTGACTTAAAGATTCGCGGATTTGAGGGTTCTCTTGGTAAGCTTGATCAAGCGTCACACCGGGACGTGTTGGGATAAGCTTGGCCAAACGGTCAATTTGAGATGACTGAATGCCTAATACTTTACCAATATCTCTAACCGCCGCTTTAGCTGCTAACGTACCAAAAGTTATAATTTGTGCAACATGGTCATTTCCATACTTTTCAAAGACATAACCGATCATTTTATCTCTGTCTTTATCCGGGAAATCAATATCAATATCCGGCATCGTCACACGTTCCGGGTTAAGAAACCGTTCGAATAACAAGTTATATTTAATTGGGTCAACATCAGTAATTTCAAGAACATAAGCAACAACCGAACCTGCCGCAGATCCGCGACCGGGACCCGGCACAGCGCCAATCTCTCTTGCATAACGAATAACATCCCAAATGATTAAAAAGTAATCATTGAATCCCATTTGATTGATGATTGTTAACTCATCATCCAACCGCTTCTGAATGGTATCATTTATTTGTGTATATCTTTTTTTTAAGCCTTTTTGGCATTGCCTGCGTAAGTATTCCCCCGCCGTACAGGATTCAGGTACGCTAAACTTAGGAAGGATCATCCTGTTGAAAGAAAATTCAACATGGCATTGAAAGGCAATTTTCTCCGTATTTTCAACAGCATCGGGATATGATTCAAACAATGACGCCATTTCCTGCGGTGATTTAAGATAATATTGTTCATTCTGTATGTTTTCATTTTTGTCTAAGCTTTGACCATCACGAATACATTTTAAACATTCGTGGGCAAGCGCATCTGACTTTTCGAGATAGTGTACGTCATTAGCTGCTGCAAGGGGAATATTTAATTCTTTACTTATTTTAAGAATTTCAAGCAGGCATTTCTTTTCAACAGCTTCACCATGATTTTGGATCTCCAAATAAAAACGGTCAGGGAAAAGTTCTTTATAAAATTGGGCCAAACGCCGTGCTTTTTGGATATCCCCTTTTAAAAGCGTGGTTTCAATATCTCCTTTTGGACCCGAAGAAAGAGCAATTAAACCATCCTTAAAAGCTTTAAGCTGCTGTCTTGTTAACCTTTTGACTGCAGAAGTTTGCAAGAATGTGCTTAATTTTACTAAGTTCTCATAACCGGCTTGATTTTTGGCCAATAAAATAAGTGAATGATCTTGAGGGGACATTTCTCTTAATTTTGATTCACTTTCTTTTTCTATATATACTTCCATGCCTATGACTGGGTGGATGTCTGCTTTTTGACAAGCCTTATAAAAAGGAACAGCCCCATAGAGAACATTTGAATCCGTTAAGGCAAGAGCTTTGTAACCTAGCGATTTTGCTTTTTCAACAAGATTATGAATCCGGCATGAACTATCAAGTAAACTAAATTCACTATGTACATGTAAATGGATAAAAGCCATTCTTTTCAACCCTCTCATAGTCACTCCACGATTATCATTATAGTACACCTTTGCCAGAAGAAAAAATGGTATACTTCCAAACCTTGTCCCATACAATGGTACAAAGATGGAAGGAGCCCTGGGTTATGGATTTTCGCACTTTTGCAACGATGGCGATCATGAACTTTTGCATTGCCTTTGGTGTTTTAATGGGCGGTTGTTTTATAGGCGGGATTGGGGCATTTTTGGTTAGCCGCCCGCCTTTGAGCGAAATGAATAATCTTGCGACAAATATGAAAATCTGGGCTGTTGTGACTGCCATTGGCGGAACATTTGATGCCATTGAACATTTGGAAAAGGGATTCCTTGACGGTACGCCAAGTGAGGTCGTTAAACACCTGCTCCTGATCGCTTCAGCTATGACCGGCGCACATACAGCTACAATGATTGTCCATTGGTTTACGCAACAGGAGCCTTAAAAATTGAGAATCCCCCCATATTACAAGATACCAAGCTGGCAGCGTTTTTTATCAGGAGTTGTCGTGGGCATGATTATCGGCTTTCTTTTTTTTATCCTGTTATACGGCTTGGCTCAGGAGCGGCAAATCAATAAAATTAGAGAGCAGGCTACCGAAATCAAGTCCCTGCAAAATGACAAAAAAGCACTGCTGGAAGACCAGGATAAAGAAAACGAAGAACTGGAAAAGAAACTAAAAGTTCAAGATATACAGGTAAATATTCAAACAAGCAGCAGAAAAAATATAGACAGGATTGTCCGCTATGAGCTGGAAGAGCAAATCTCGGAACGCCTGCAATCTCTTATAAAAAATAATATTGAGTCAGTTGCCGTAAACAAAGAATTGATCTACAAGGCTGTTGAAGACCATCCATTTACCATCGATAAGAATGCCTATTATTTTAAAGTTAAAAGTCTTGTTATCTACTCGGTTATTGAAGTCAATGTTATCCCTGTTGAACCCAAAAAGAAAGCATAAAGAAGCTTGCCGGCAGGCAAGTTTCTTATATTTCAGTCGATACACTTTCACAAGCATGATTTAAATCATTTAATACTTCTTCCGTTTCCTCCCAAGAATAAATAGTGGCCCCCGCCGCATTAGGATGACCGCCGCCGCCGTACCTCTTTGCAATTGTATTAACAACTGTACCTTTTGAACGGAGACGCACTCTTATTTGGTCCTTTTCTTCTATAAAGAATACCCATGCTTTAATATTTTCCACGTTTGAAAAAGCATTAACTAAAAGCGCGGCTTCTTCCGGTTCGACCGAAAAAGATTTCATAATATCTAAAGTTATTTTCATGCAGCCTACGCCATATTCGTTTAATGTGAAATTCTGTAAAACATATCCTTCTAACCTTGACAATTTAAGGGTCGATTCATACAATTTGTCGTGCAGCAATTGGCGGTCAAAGTCCTTTTGTACAAGGACTGCCGCCTTTTTCAAAGTTTCCGGCGTTGTATTAGAAAATAAAAAGCGGCCGGTGTCTCCCACTATCCCAGCGTATAATAATCTTGCTGCCTCGTTTGACATTCGAAAATCCGGACGTGCCTCATACAAACCGACAATCATCTCACTGACAGAGCTTGCATTTGTATTAACTAACATGATATCGCCGTAAGGGTCGACATTCGGATGGTGATCAATTTTAATTAATTTATCACCCATCGTATACCTTTTATCACTTACTCTTTCCTGATTAGCTGTGTCACAAACGATAACTAAAGCGCCTTGATAGACACTGTCTTCTATACGATCCATACGATTTAAAAAAGCCAATGAAGGCACTTCTTCCCCGACAATATAGACTTGTTTTCCCGGATAATTATCCTTGATAAGATAAGCCAAACCGCCTTGGGAGCCTATAGCGTCAGGATCGGGCCTGACATGTCTATGAATAATAATTGTTTCATAATCTTCAATCGCCTTAAAAATTTTGTCTATCATACTTTGCCCCCTTATAAATTAAAATAATATTAGCAATTCTATAAAGTGAAACTTCTATCAGTGGGGGGTTTTCTTCATCCCCCACTGATAGTTAGTTGAACAAATCGGGGTGTTAGCGAAGCTACTACTTGAGCAAACTTCCTGCAATTTGCGACGAGAAGTTGGCGTTACTACCCTGAATAAACAACGGCGCAGGAGCACTCCGTTAACTTCCGCCTAAACTTCAGCGCTAACTCAAGTTTTGAGGCGGGAGTCTTACGGACGGTTGCACCGGGGTAAAAAACCCGTTAGAATTAATGTAAGAATATTCAACCGGGAGGGTCTAAAACTCATGCCAACTTTTATCATTCTTATTGTTCTGGCTCTTGCCATGTTTGTTTTTTACCGGATTAAGGTCTGGCGCACCCATGAACCTTATAAAAAACTGTGGACTTCATCTAAAGCTAATATCGCCTTGGGAGCCTTCCTTTTTTTCTTTGGGTTAAACCGGATTTTTTTTAGACCTTCGACGATCAGTTTCATTATTTGTGCCATTTTCATCCTTTATGGCGCCTTTATTATTTACAGCGGCATCAAAGCATTCCGCCATTATTTGCCTTTAGCTGTTAAAGAGGCTGAGGACAATTACCGGGAGTCTATTAATAACGGTCAATAAATTGGACGATCAAAAAGGCTTTGCTTACAGCCGCGCCATTATGAAACATTTCAATGTCAACTTTTCCGTACCGCCGTGTAATTTCTAAAATTTTCGGCTTGATTTCAATGGTTGATTCTATCTGAACGGGCTTTAAGAAATAGAGGGTGACATTCTCTACAACAAGGTCGCCCTTTTTTTGTTTATTCAAAACTCTTCGTCCTACGGTTGTAACAATCGATGAGACAACACCATATGATAAGGTGCCCAGATAGTTAGTCATTTGCGGCGTAACATCAAATTGGTATAATTCTTCATTTCTCTTAGAACAATCGGTAAGCTGCGCCTCTATGAGATCTTCGATTGTTTCACCGACTTGCGGCTGCTGCTGAACCATTTGCATAGCCTTAAGCACGTCCTGCCTTGTAATAATCCCCAACAGCTTGCTGTCATCATCTACAACCGGCAGACATTCAATACCTTCCCATATCATGTTTTGTGCAGCCGCCGCTACAGATGTCGATGGATTTGTCATCATTGGATTTCTCGTCATCACTTCTTCAATATAACGGCTTACATCTTTCCCAATGATATCTTTTGAAGTGACAATCCCTTGTACTTTCATATCCTTATCGATAATAGGATAACGGCTGTGGGTCGTTTTTTGATTCATTTCATGCCACTTGCCAACCTTATCATCTATATATAAAAAATCTGTATCTTCAATAGGAATCAAAATATCCGAAACATGAAGAATTTCCTTTTTAATAAGCTGATCATATATCGCACGGTTAATTTTTGCAGCAACGGTAAAAGTATCATAAGAAGTTGAAATGAGCGGAAGTTTAAGATCATCGGCCAATTTCTTAACCGATTCTTCAGCATCAAAACCTCCTGTAATTAAAACCCCCATGCCGGCCCTAAGCGCTATTTCATGGACATTATCCCGGTTTCCGACAATTAATAGCCCTCCCGCATCGACATAACGCATCATTGCCTCTAATTTCATAGCGCCAATGACGAAACGATTTAAGGTTTTATAAAGGCCTTCACGTCCCCCTAATACCTGTCCGTCGACAACATTAACAACCTCAGCATAGGTAAGTTTTTCAATATTCCCTTTATCTTTTTTCTCAATTCGAATCGTGCCGACGCGTTCAATTGTACTGACGTAACCCTGGTTTTCGGCATCTTTAATCGCCCTGTATGCGGTTCCTTCACTGACCTGAAGGGCCTTAGCAATTTGCCTGACAGAGATTTTATGCCCTATTTCCAATTTTTTAATATAGGATAAAATCTGTTCATGTTTCGTTGCCAATTCTTTCACCAAACTTTCATAATAAAGAAAACTTTGCTGGCGGCGACCTTAAACTTTCTAATAGTATGAGAACAAGCGGATCACCAAGATCCGCTCCTAATTCTCATAGTTTGTGTTTAAAAAAGTGATTATAATTCTATTGATTCGCCGGAGGCCAGCGCTTTTCCTTTACCTTTTAATTTTGAAGCAAAATCTTGAGGGTCCTGTTTGATGACCGGGAATGTATTGTAATGAATCGGTACAACAGTTTTAGCTTGAATCCATTCAGCAGCTGTTAATGCATCATCAGGACCCATTGTGAAATTATCACCGATAGGAAGAAATGCCAGATCAATATTATTTCTTTCACCGATTAATTTCATGTCAGAGAAAAGCGCTGTATCTCCTGCGTGATAGATGGTTTTTCCGTCAATTTCGAGTATAACGCCGGCCGGCATACCTGTGTAAACAATATTTTGATTTTCTTCTTCTGTATAGCTTGAGCCATGAAAAGCCTGAGTTAATTTGACCCTTCCAAAGTCAAAGTTGAATCCGCCTCCAATTGACATACCATGTGTATTCAGACCTTTCCAGCCAAAATATGTCGCAATCTCGGCAATACCAATAACCTGAGCATTATTTTTCTTAGCAATTTCCACAGTATCTCCCACGTGATCATTATGACCATGAGTCAGAATAATGGCATCAATTTTCGGCAAGTCACTTGTACTGATATTTGCTTGGCCATTACCAGTAATAAAAGGATCAATAATAATATTAGCCTTCGATGATTCAATTAATACAGCCGAATGTCCATGATATGTAACTTTCATTCTACCTGCCTCCCAGTTTCTAATAATCTTAATGATCTTCTATTAATAATATAACCATGCCTGCTGATACATTTCAATTAAATCGGGATGAATTAATGTATTTGGGCGCAATTTAACTTTCTTTCCTTTTTCATATATATTGCCATCTTCATCTTTACCAAACTCATCCAATGAGTGAAGCAGCTGATTGGTCAAATAATTCATTTTCACAGATTTAAGCTTAATATCATCAACACTAAAAGGATGCTTTGCCGCGAGTACATATCCCCAATCACCAAAGCTCGGAATATCAACATGAAGGTTTTGCGTATAAAAGCCGGCTGAAGAAATCGTCTTATTAATAGTCCAATAAGCTTTTCTTGCAAAATAAGGGCTGGTGGCTTGTACCATCATTGCCCCATCCGGCTTTAAATGCCGATGAACTAAAGAATAAAATTCTTGTGTATAAACTTTATTTAAACTTTCATTATTTGGGTCAGGTAAATCTATGATAATCACATCATAACTTTTTTTATGATGCTGTAAATATTTAAAGGCATCTTCATTTTTAATATGTACACGGGATTGATTTAAGGAATTTTTATTTTGATCGGTCAGCAGATGGTTTGTTCGTGCTAAATGCGTCATTTCCGGGTCAAGATCAACTAACGTGATATTTTTTAAAAAGGGATATTTCAATAATTCTCTTGCTGCTAAACCATCCCCGCCCCCAAGAATAAGTGCATTTTCGGGATTTTTTGCTGCAGCGACAGCCGGATGAATAAGAACTTCATGATATCGATCCTCGTCTGCTGAACTAAACTGCAGGTTGCCGTCAAGATACAACCGCAAGTCCCCTTGTTCTTTCGTCATTGTAATTTTTTGATACTTTGTGTCTTCCTGAAAAACAATTGGATCCGTATATAATTTTTGCTCAAACATAAACGCGCCTTCATCACCAAAAAACACCCCTGCAATTAACCCAATGCCTATGAAAATGCCAATTGCGAGCAGCCCTTTAAAAGGACGTACATGTTTTCTAAAAGCGATAAGCATCCATAAGGCAACACCCAGATTCACACACCCGACGATAAAGGCCGTTTTAACCATTCCAAATGCGGGCCTCATCCAGAAAGCAAATAATATGCCGCCGATAAATCCGCCCGCATAATCAAAAAACAGCACTCTGGCTGCGCTCTTATGAATTGCTATGCCAATTTCATTCGCCTTCCTGATTAAGAGCGGCAACTCCAAACCAGTTAAGAGACCAACAATAACAATCACTGTATATAAATAAAACGCATCAGAACCTTCGGGTAAATAAGCCGTAACTCCGAACATGAGAAAAGTAGAAAAGCCTCCGAAAACAGCCACTAAATATTCAACGCATATAAACGTCGTGATCAGCTGCTTGATCACCTTTTCACTCATATAAGCACCAATGCCCATCCCTGTAAGAAAAAGCGAGATGGTGAGCGTATATTGCTTGACACCATCTCCTAGAACATACGAACCTGCCGCACCAAACAGAGTTTCAAAGATAACGCCGCAAATAGAGACAATCCCTGAAGCCCAGTAAATGCGTTTACTATCTTTAAATGACATTCCTGACATATATGTCCACCTTTAAGTATAAAAATTCAATTATATAATGCGATTAAAAAGAGACTGAAATAACGATCATATTATTTGCCGGCATCCGGTCCCCCGCCTCTAAATGAAGAGCCCCTGAATAAAGGTTTAGAGCCAGGCCCTTTATAATGACCTCCTGACTGATTATAGCCCTGATAACAACCGCCTGTTTCATAACAACGATGACCTTGCCTGTAAGCCCAATCATGAACGCCTAATAATTTGTCCAGTAAATAAAATGATAGCAAATGATCAAAAAAACTTGGTTGAAAATTATCCCTTACAAAACCATATGTAGCAACCTCAATCCGTGTATTAGAGGCATTTTTATTATCAGGCGTTAAAATAACAAAATATTTGTCGTAGACGAGGACTTTTTTCTGATCAACCTTGCCGCTTATTTCTTTAGGTTTTTTAGCTTTTTCCAGTGATTCAGCCACTTCATTGATCGACTTATTTTTTGCAATAAATACCCGGTCAGTGTCGCTTGAATGAACACTGCTTTTGACCGTATCATCTGTTTCGTATTTTTTTTGAATGATATCTAAAATGGTTTCATTATTAAACATGGAACAAGCGGATAAGAAAAAAATAGACAAAAACAGGCTGAGAGCCATCATTCCCCTCATAACCAGCACCCCATTAGAAAGGGGAAAGCATTATTCTTTCCCCAATTTTTTCTTAAGTTCAGCTAATTCATCATCCACACTGTTTTTCTCAAGTGCTTCAAGTTCATCATCAAGGGTACGATTGGCTGAACGCATATCTTCACTTGTTTCGGCTTCCGCTTCAAACCGAAGAACTTTCTCTTCCATGCGTTCAAAGCCTCTTTTAGAATCATCAGAACCAATCGATGACATGGCCCTGTTAATTTTTGTTTTTGTTTTAGCAGATTCAGCACGGGCTTTAAGCGAATCTCTTTTCAGATCCATTTCCTGATACTCATTTTTCATTTCCTGAAGTTTTTGCTTGAGCTCACTGACATCAGCTTTGGCTCCTTCCCAAGCTGTTTTTAATGTTTCAGCCTGAGATTCATGTTGTTTTTTATCTTGGAGCGCCCGCCTTGCTAAATCTTCATCACCGGCTTCTAATGCTTTTATAGCTTGCTGCTCCCGTTTCTCAGCTAACTTTTGCGCGTCATTGTATTTTTTATACATGATCTTTTCATTGGCCATTTGTTTAGCAACAGCTGTTTCCGCCTCACGAATGTCTTCTGCCATTTCTCTCATAAATTGGTCGAGCATTTTAACAGGATCCTCAGCTTTATCAAGCAATGAATTCAATTCTGAAGACATGACTGTTTTAACCCGCTTAAACATTTTAAACATTTTAACATCCTCCTGCTTTTTTAACTTCCTGCGATAATTTCAAAATCATAATCATTGGCGCAGGCACCTGTACTGACTTCAATGTCACCGCCCCAAATTTCAACAGACAGGTATTTTTCCTCATTTTCATCGCAAAAATCATAATAGTGAACTTGCATGCCGCTGACATTAACACTCCTGCCTTGACCGGATACATTGGCTGTACCTTTTTCATCCAGATAGTAGATTATTCCATCCATCTCTATTTTATCAGGAATAGGCTCGGAAAGCTTTTTCTTTACTTTTTTATAAACACTGACTTCTAATTCATCATCGAGTTCGACATTTACCCAAATCGTTCCTGAACGGCCTTCTAATTGATATTCATACCATCTGTACCCGTGATCATTAAAAGTTAATTTCCCTACTACCTGATAATCCGCCAATTCATACGATACCATGTCTCCGACTTTTAAATTCATTAACGTTCGTTTTTCTACTTTAGGTGTTTCATCAGACTTAAATAAGCGAGAAAAAAATCCCATTTTTTCCACCTGCCTCTTGCTTTATCCCGGTGCAACCGTCCGTAAGACTCCCGCCTAAAGCAACATAACCTATGAAGTTTAGGCGGAAGATAACGGACGGTAACACCCCGATTTGTTCATCTAACCATCAGTGGGGGAAGAAAACCCCACTAATGGAAGATTTACTTTATTGTACAAAAAATTTACGTCTTAAGGCTACAAAAGTTTCACTATAAAAACTAAAATATTTTTCTACAAATTTAAATTATGATAAATTAAAGTTAATCGTATCATTGATGGGAGTGTAAATTGTGAACGAACGAATCCTTCGCGTGCAAAAATGGTTAAAACAAAATGATTACCAGTTTGCTTTTATATCCGATCCTACAAATGTTTTTTATCTGACTCGCTTTATGTGCGAGCCGCATGAACGCCTGTTAGGATTATTTATCTTTCCTGAAAGTGAACCTTTTCTTATTTGTCCGCAAATGGAAGTTCACCAGGCCAGACATGCCGGTTGGGATTATGAATTGATTGGTTATCAAGATCATGAAGACCCGTGGGAAAAAGTAGAGAAATCATTGCAAAAGCCTGAACTAAAAGGTACGCTGACCGCTGCAATAGAAAAAGATACGCTGCCGTATCAAAAAGCCATGTCTCTTCGCCGCCTGGATGAACAATTATCTTTTGCTTCAATTGAATCATTTATAGCCTCTTTAAGAATGATCAAAGATGAAAAAGAAATAGCAATAATGCAAAAGGCAGCAGAAATGGCTGATTATGCGGTTACTGTCGGCGTTAATGCTATTAAAAAAGGCAGAACCGAACAAGGCATTATTGCTGAGATAGAATACGAATTAACAAAACGCGGTTACTCGGAAATGGCTTTTCCAACGATGGTGCTTGTAGGCGATAACAGTGCTTCTCCGCACGGACATCCCGGCAACCGGCAAATTAAAGAGGGCGACTTTGTTTTATTTGATTTAGGTGTTGTTGTTGACGGCTATTGCTCTGATATCACAAGGACCGTATGCTACAAACATGCAAGCGATGAACAACAAGCGATTTACGAAACTGTCCTCGAAGCAAATGAAAAAGCTATTAAAGCGTCTAAGCCCGGGACGCGAATTGGTGATCTTGACCGCTTAGCAAGGGATATCATCACAAATAAAAATTACGGCGAATATTTCACACATCGCCTCGGCCACGGTTTAGGGCTTGGCACACATGAAGCGCCATCTATGAGCGAGAACAATGATGATATTTTAAAACAGGGCATGGTCATTACGGTTGAACCCGGCATTTATGTTCCTGAAGTTGGCGGGGTTAGAATTGAAGATGATGTTTACATAAGTGAACAGGGACCTGTCACATTAACAAGTTATCCTAAAACACTGCAAATTATATCCTAATTATATGGAAACTTAGCGCAGCTGAATTTCCTTTTAAAAACAAATAATGCCTTCTCAAATTGAGAAGGCATTTTTATATTATGCAAGTTGTTTTAATAATGTTTCGGCATCTCTATATTCTGCACCATGAGCTTCTGCAACGGCTTTAAACGTTACAAATCCGTCTAATGTATTTACGCCTTTTAACAGAGCCGGGTCCTCAAGACAAGCTTTTATATACCCTTTGTTAGCAATGTTTACTGCATAAGGGACTGTGACATTCGTTAAACCGATTGTCGAAGTTCGTGGAACTGCGCCAGGCATATTGGCAACCGCA
This sequence comes from Scopulibacillus cellulosilyticus, assembly GCF_042665295.1. Lineage (NCBI taxonomy): Bacteria > Bacillati > Bacillota > Bacilli > Caryophanales > Sporolactobacillaceae > Scopulibacillus > Scopulibacillus cellulosilyticus. The sequence continues at coordinate 125,451 of NZ_JBHTCO010000014.1, read as the reverse complement.
TAATGAACGACGCCATGCTTGACATAAGTTGGATCATCATGTGTTGTAATGCGGTCTGTTGTTTCAAAAATACCGCCTTGGTCAATCGCTACGTCAACAATAACAGAACCCTCACGCATTGACTTAATCATGTCCTCTGTCACAAGACGGGGCGCTTTAGCACCTGGAATTAATACTGCACCGATAACAAGATCTGAATCTTTAACTTCTTGAGCAATATTAAACGGGTTAGACATTAATGTATTAATGCTGGTGCCAAATATATCATCCAGTTGACGGAGCCTTTCAGGATTAAGGTCGAGAATTGTAACATCAGCGCCTAGTCCGACAGCTATTTTTGCAGCATTCGTACCGACGATACCGCCGCCGACTACTGTAACCTTAGCACGCTTGACACCCGGGATGCCGCCTAATAAAATACCTTTGCCGCCGTTTATTTTTTCAAGAAATTGTCCGCCGATTTGGGCTGCCATGCGTCCGGCAACTTCACTCATTGGCGTCAACAGCGGCAATGAACGGTTAGGAAGTTGAACCGTTTCATAGGCAATACCAATGACTTTGTTATCAATTAATGCCTTCGTTAATTCAGGTTCCGGTGCAAGATGAAGATAAGTAAATAAAATAAGTCCTTCATGGAAGAATTGATACTCTTCCGGCAGAGGTTCTTTAACCTTCATAACCATTTCAGCCGACCAAGCTTCTTTTGCGGAGGACACGATTTTCGCCCCGGCACTTTGATACTGTTTATCTGTAAAGCTTGATCCCAAGCCCGCATTAGTTTCAATGAGGACTTCATGGCCTGCTTCAACAAGGTGATGAACACCAGCCGGAGTCATGGCGACACGGTTCTCGTTATTTTTTATCTCTCTTGGTACTCCAACACGCATACATCATTCCCCCCTAAATATTCTATCTTTTCCGTATAAAAAGACGGATAGCTGCACATTATGAAATCCCTTACATTTGAATCGTACGCCTTTTCAGGGACTTTTTCAAGTCAAAATCTATAAAGCTTATAATGTTCGAAAATTAAGATTCGCTCTCCTTAATTCAGGGGGGAATATTCTTTTATACTTTCAAAATGCAGCCAGGCAGTTACCTTCGTCTTTTATGGCTTGCCAATCGGCAAGTTTTCTTTACTTTCTCCAAACCCATGTGTACAATTCTTCATCGCTGTTTATGACCCTTACATCTAAGGCATCAATATTTTTATAACCATGCCGTTTCAAAGCATCAACCATGTCCTCTACCTTTGTTTTCTTTGATACATTAATAAGCTGGTATATCATTTTAACTTTGTTTTCCGCTTCTTTGCCTTTAATCACGCGGCTGCCCTTTTCAAATTCATATTCATCCGGATTGGCATACTCCCATTCGTATTCTTTGCCGTCCATGATGACTGTCATTTTAAAAGAATATTGATTTTCCAAACTCGATGCATAGCTTGTCACAACCGGAACAAAAACAATAAAAACGATCCAAATCATCCATCGCTTCATCAATATCACCTCATTTTTAACATGAGGCAACTGATGTAAATTTATTCAAATGATGGGCGAAAACGATTGATGACTTCCACAGCACCGGTAACTTCAATCACTGATCCTGTCACCATTTCTGTTTCTTCTTTACATAAAAATAATATGGTATCCGCAATATCTTCACCTGTTACAGAACGTCCCATCGGTGTCCTTTGTTCAGTAAATTGCTTGGCCTCATCAATTGTTGCTTCCTTCATATCGGAAAGAATCACACCAGGACAAACCATATTCGCTGTAATTCCCGATTCCGCTTCTTCTATAGCTAATGTTCTTGTTAAAGAAGCTAAGCCTGATTTTGCTGCGGCAAACGCGCCGCGGTCTATCCACCCCGGAGCCGAACCTGCGTTTTGAAAACCATATGTAATAATTCTGCCAAAGCGTTGCTGCCTCATTACCGGAACAACACTTTTTACTAAGTGAAAGACGGCACTCAAATTACCTTCAATCATTTGCTGCCATTCCGATACAGAGTGGTCAACCAATTTTTTTCTCTCAAATACAAAGGGCCCCGCATTATTAATTAATCCATCAATCCTATGGAACCTGTTAAGCGTTTTGTCAACAAGCTCGGCAATATCCGCTTGCTTTGTTATATCTCCCTTTATAAACTGCAGACGATCAAGATTGTCTCCCCACTCTTCTTTCATTGCTTCAACAGCTTTTTCATCGCTTCTGTAATTAACCGTAACCGAGTATCCCTGCTGTAAAAACTTTTCTGTGACCATGCGTCCGATACCTTTCGATCCAGCGGTTATAAGTATGTGGCGCATTGGGCTCACCCATCCTTTTTATTTAAATATATGCCTATTAAAATTATAAACGAGGCAGTCTTTTATTTAAAGGGGTCTGACCCTGTGAACTGTGGATAAGTTATAGAATTAAATGGCTCAATAAAGTAAGAAAGCTACCACGTTTTTTCGTGATAGCCTTAGAATTACTCTTCGTCTTTGTCTGTTTCTTCACCAGTTAAAAGATTTTGATCCGTAATATAAGAATCAACAACCCCGCTTTGATATGCCTCAGTTAACTGTTGATGAATAACATTTTCTCCATCTTGATCGTACTGGAGATCGGTATGTTTATTATGTTCCTTTGCCATTAAAACTCCCCCTCATAAGTCATTTACAAAAAGTTTTACCGCTCTTCGCAGTTAGCTTTTGTTAAAAAAGTAGAATTTATACCTTACAGATGATAATATCGTGCTATTAGAGCCAGTATGGAGGGATAAACATGTCATACGGTTTTGTATATGATAGCCGCTTAGGCATTCCGGTGCCAGTACTAAGTAAAGAGTGGGAAACATATGATCATGAAACACAACAACAAATGATTTTGACTTGGGAAAAGATAAGAGGCAAAATTCCAGATCGAATTAAACAACTGGAAAAAAATATTGAACGTAAGCAGGAACAACTCAATCAAGAAGAAAATTTTGAAAAAAGCTGTCAGATAAACAGTGACATATCTGATCTGGCTTCAACGATTAATGACTTATGGATATGGTACAGAACGAGTTAAAGAAAACTTGGCTGGTGCCAAGCCTTAAAGGCGCTGGCAACTGCCTAGTTGCATTATACTATCGACCTTATCTTGGCATCCACGCCGGACTTGCTTCTACGTTGCCAATATACTTTCTGGTAGTGCAAAAAATAAGCTAAATACACGCAGGTATTTAGCTTATTTATTCAATTCATGAATAATATGAGGCAACTCTGGAATAATTAATTTTTCCATAGCTAATTTAACAGCTCCTGATGATCCAGGCATTGAAAATACGGCTGTTTTTCCGATGATTCCGGCTGTCGCCCGGCTTAAAATGGCTGCTGACCCGATATCCTCCGTGTAACTCAGCATTCTAAAAATTTCTCCGAAGCCAGGCAGCTCCTTATTAATCAGTTTGTTAACCACTTCAATGGTGACATCACGTTCTGCTATTCCTGTACCGCCATTGATTAATAATGCATCAACAGATTGTGACAGTATTTCATTAATAGACAATTCTATTTCCACTTCTTCATCTTTAACAATGACATATGATTCAATATTATAGTCTTGTCCCTTTAGTTGATTAATAATTAAACGGCCGCTCTTATCTGTATCTACATCGCGGGTATCGCTTACAGTAATCACACCGCAGCTTAATTGATCAGGTTTATGAGATTTATGTTCATCAACCGACACTTTCCCCACCCGCCTTTTCCATTAAATAACGCTTTTGATAAAAACGATGAGCAATTTCTGTAATATGTTTTGTAGAACGGTAATTAAATCCTGCCCCTATAGCCATTCCTAACAAGGGAATACCTTGTAATATTTTCTTTTTTAATTGTGAAATGACGATTGTCTTTCCAAGCTGTTTAATACCGGTATCTACCCATGATAATTTCATGACATCATCCTGGCCTTCATAGAAATATGGGTTAACGCTTGTATGTATAACTTCATCTTCAAGCTCTTGCCAGGCTGACCTTTTTATTCTCTTTGGCAATAAACCGATTTCAAAAACTTTTAGCGATGTTACCATTTCGGCAGGCAATGTTACCTCATATCCATAGGTCATAGCAATTAACTGAACCGTATACATTTGGATAGAAAAAAGCAGCGGGATATCTAAACCAATTAATAAAAAACCCCCGGTGCCAGTTAATCCGCCTTGAACAGTTGAAATTAACCGCTGCTTGCCAATATGTTTTTGGGCAATAAAATTAAGTTGATGAACATTTAATAGTTTCATGTCTTCAATATGATTAATTTCAGGCAACAATGCTTTTCCTTCGTTAATCAGCTGAAGCCTTGCATTTTGCTGCCACGAAGTACTTTGTAATAGAGCATGCAATTGAAAAACAAGCTGATCAATGGTTAAGGAAGCCCTTTTTTGCCATTTTGGCGAAAGCTTTTCTAATTGATTTCGAACCCATTCCTGATAAAGTACCGAGAAATCAGTCGGCTCATAAGTAAAAAATTGTTTTTCCCAAGTTTCGATTTGGGAGAATACAGCCTGTTCCGTACTTGACAAGGCCACACTTATCTCTCCTTCATAACTTTTACTTCCATTATACTTGATTATTATCTGATGATGAAATAAAGAAGGGAAAATCTATATTTCTATATTTCAGAGTCAAAATCCTGTACAATATCTTTTATACCCAATAACCGGTATTCTTATATCTTCTATACAGTAAATAAACAAGAAAAACTAGCCGTTTTTAAAAAGGGAGATGCTATTAATGAAAGGTCTGAAAGGAAAAACAATCGCACTTGCTTCTTTCAGAAAGTCTAAAGAAATCAGTCAGCTAATCGAAAAACACGGCGGCCATGCAAAAATACGTTCCACACAAGGCACTCGTTTTCTAAAAGAAGAGGAAATATTGAAAGATATCAAAGAATTTATTGAATACCAGCCTGAATGGATTATTTTTACAACCAGCATGGGGGCTAATGCACTTTTTGACATTGCTGAAAAATATCATTTTACAAAACCGTTTATCAATATTTTAAAGCAAGCCAAGCTCGCCGCAAGAGGGAAAAAAACGATACAATTTTTGAATAACCTTGATTTATCTCCTGAGGTAACTGATCAGGATGGCTCAGTAAAAGGTCTTGTTGAAAATTTAGATTCTGCTGCACTTAAAGGAAAACGGGTTTTTTTACAGCTTTATGGGGAAAGCGCCCCTGAACTCGTCAATTGGCTGAAGGGTCAAGATGCGGAATTGATGCAGTCTATGCCTTATGAACACGTCCCTCCGAAACAACAAATAGTTGACACCCTTGCAGAAGAAATAACATTGGGGAAAGTCGATGCAGTCGTCTTTACAAGTTCAATTCAAGTCAAACAATTTTTTAATCAAATTGAAAAAGACCATTCAACATATCAAAAAGTTATCGAAGCGTTAAATCATTCTGTGGCAGCTGCGGCTGTCGGCCAAGTAACCTGCAATACTTTAAAAAGTTTTGGCGTTAAAAGAGTTATCGTTCCTGGAAACCCGCGGATGGGGGCCATGATTGTAAAGCTTTCAGAGTACTTTTCAGCAAAAAATTAAGCAGCTTATACATACAAAAAACAACCTTTTTTCTCATTACGAAAAAAGGTTGTTTAAACAAGTTTTTTTCATTACCTAAAATTATATCCCCGCAAGTCTGACAGTATCTCTTGCAATCATAACTTCCTCATTTGTCGGGATGATAATAACTTTAACAGGTGAGTGAGGATAATTTACAAAGGCTTCTTTTCCCCTTACTTCGTTAAGAGCAGGATCCCAGTAAACACCCATGAACTCCAAGCCTGTTAATACTCGAGAACGAACGACGTCACTATTTTCGCCAATGCCGGCTGTGAAAATAATCGCATCAACCCCATGCATTTTAGCGGCATATGAGCCTAAATATTTATGAATTCTGCCGGCAAATGATTCAAGTGCCAATTCAGCCCGTTTATTTCCTTTTCTTGCTTCCTCTTCAATATCTCTTAAGTCGCTTGAGAAACCTGACACACCAAGCAATCCGCTCTTTTTATTAAGAACATTAATGACTTCTTCCGCAGTTTGTCCTGTTTTTTCCATAATATATGGGATTAAGGCCGGATCAATATTTCCGGAACGGGTCCCCATCATAACACCAGCGAGCGGAGTAAATCCCATGGAAGTATCAATCGATTTACCCCCTTCTACTGCTGCGATACTTGCACCATTACCCAGGTGACAAGAAATAAGACGCAACTGTTCAAGAGGACGCTCAAGCAACTCAGCAGCACGCTGTGTCACATACTTATGAGACGTTCCATGAAATCCATATTTACGAATACCATATTTTTCATAGTATTCATAAGGCAAGCTGTAAAGGAACGATTTTTCCGGCATCGTTTGGTGGAATGCTGTATCAAATACAGCAACCGCCGGAACATTTGGTAAAACTTTTTGGAAAGCTTTAATCCCTGTAATATTTGCCGGATTATGAAGCGGTGCTAAATCTGAAACATCCTCAATCGCTTTAAGCACCTCATCTGTTATTAGTACAGAATCATTAAAGATTTCCCCGCCGTGAACAACACGGTGTCCGATACCGTCAATTTCATCTAAAGAAGCAATAATACCAAGAGTTGTCAGCTTATCTAACAAAATTTTAACAGCTTCAGCATGATCAGGAATATCCCGTACTTCTTTTTGTTTTTCTCCGTTAACTTCAATTGAAAAAATTGATTTCGGCAGACCGATTCTTTCAACAAGTCCCTTTGTAATCACTTTTTCCTCTGGCATCTCTAACAATTGAAATTTTAAAGATGAACTGCCAGCATTAATCGCTAAAATCTTAGCCAATTTCCTTCATCCCTTCATTGAAGACATTCATTGTGTTGTTTCCAGGTGGTGTTGAAACCAGTCATTCAGTTTAACCATCATTTGTGACATGGCTTCTTTGTTTGAAAATCTTGGCATTTCGGCAAGTAAAGCTTGTTTTGGAGGGACGACATGCGGCCCCTTTTTTTGTAGGATTAAAATACTTTTGGCATGTTTTTCATTTTGAAACATTGATATCGGCAGCTGTAATAAACCTAATATGACAGCTTCATCATGCAAAAATTTATGGAATATCTTATCCTCATCTTGGGTAAATAAATCATTAGGAATTAAATAAACAAGATAACCTGCTTGCTTAGTATATTTCAAACCTTGCTCAATCATAAGAAAATGACTGTAAGATTGTTTGAGAGCTTTACCGAGCTTAAAACTTTCCGTATTCTCCTTGTCAGGATATATACCAACCGGAGTATCACATACGGTAATATCTACTGGATCTATCAGCATTGGACGCAAACTGTCTTGATGAAAAAACTCAACGTCCTTTTGCTGCAGATTAGCGTTTGTATAGGCTAACTTAATAAGAAGCTCATCAATTTCGACCCCATATGCTTTAATGTCATCAGTATGGCTTTGATTCATAACGCCTGTTAACAAATTACCGGTCCCGACTGTTGGATCCAGGATAGAGAAATGTTCAGATGTCGATAACAGGCGGTTTACCAGATAACCGATAAAAATAACAACACTGTCAGGTGTCATTTGATGCTGGGATTGAGTAGATGATTTCATGCCTTTTAAAACAGCTAATTGATATGATCTTCTAATGTCCTCTGCAGACATGCCTTCTTTAAAGAAATCAATATAAAGAGGTGTCAGTTCTTTTCTCAAGTTATTTTGGCCAACTTTTTCATTAAAAATATTTTCACCAGTCAAATAAAGAGCTTCCAGGTAAGTAACATTCTCTTCTTTTTCAATCAATGCAGCTGATTGATCAAAAATTTTAAAAAGATGGTCCACCATAGATCTTTGCATCATCGCTAAACCTCCTGCAACACCACATTTACACCTATACAATAATACATAAAATGTACAGAAAATCAAATAAAGAAAACTTGCCGATTGGCAAGCCGTTAGGCGTAGACAGAGGTTTAGTTGCTCTTATACTTGGTACTTAAAATTGGCCCCTGCGCCGAATTAGCTACTTTGTGCCAATTTATACAAACCTAACGTGCAAAAGAAAACTCCGACGAATGTCCCGCCGGAGTGAATGTTTAAACTATTTCGCACCTTTAGCAACTTCAAGCGCGCTGTCATAATCTGGATGATTGGTTCCTTCACTTACATATTCTGTATAAATCACTTTGTTATCGCTGTCAATGACAAAAACAGCTCTTGCCAAAAGTCTGAGTTCTTTCATAACAACACCATACGCCTGTCCAAACGAGAGATCTCTATGGTCTGAAAGCGTTATCGCATTTTCAAGACCGCTGGCGCCGCACCAGCGTTTTTGAGCAAACGGCAAATCACAGCTGATTGTAATGACTGACACATTATCAAGCTTAGTCGCTTCTTCATTAAAACGTCGTGTTTGTGCATCGCATACGCCAGTATCCAATGAAGGTACAACGCTGATGATACGAACGCCTTTATAATTATTCAACGACTTTTCCGAAAGGTTGTTATCTAACGCTGTAAAGTTAGGCGCTTGGTCGCCGACTTTAACCTCTTCCCCTGCAAGTGTTACCGGATTTCCCTTAAATGTCACTTTAGCCAATTTAAATTCCTCCTCATCATTTATGTATGCTTTTATCATAACTTATACCCTCTATAAAATTCAAACAAACTTCCTTATAAAAAAACTAACTGACAGAGGAAAATCAGTTAGTTAAAAAAATCATCTTGCTGCTGTTCGTTATTTCTTCTTTGCTTCATCGACATCCCGCCGCGTTGTTGTTGCTGCTGCTGTCTGTTTTGAGAGTTATTGGAACCAGATTGTTCCGACTGATTATTTGAATGATTATTAGATACCATTTGCTGAATTTTTTCCACAGCTTGCGGTGCCAGATCAAGCAGTTTTTCATATAAATGTGTGCTGTTGTCTAAATGAATCGTTTTTACACCGTATGGTCCAACAATTAAGAAAGCAATCGGTGTTATAGAGACACCGCCGCCGCTTCCGCCTCCAAACGGAAGCTGACTGCCCTGGTTTCCGCTTTCCTGATCGCTGTAGCTGTCATTATTGTTATTGTTTTGATTATTTGCTTGAAATTCACTCCCGCCGGCAGCAAAACCAAAGCCAACCTTTGAAACAGTTAATATGACATTGCCGTCCGGCGTTTCAATGGGATCCCCAATAATTGTATTAACATCTGTCATTTCTTGAAGGCTTTCTAAAGCTGTTTTCATTAAGCCTTGTATTGGATGTTCTGACATGCAGGATGATGCCTCCTTTTCCAATATTTCGCGATCCTATATCCTGTGATGATAGCTTTCCCGAGCCTAAAAGAAATCATGCACGAAAATTTAGATTCTGCCGCAAATGATTGATAAATTGGGGAAACGTCAATATCGGGATTTTTTTTTAAAACCAGCCAATCATCAGCCAGCTTAAGTAATTGAATCTTAATCATCCAAATAACACCGACCGAAATACCGGTAACAGATGCATCATCAAGTCCTATTTTTGTTTTCCAGCTTAAGTTTTTAACTTTAAACCATTTAAGAATATGATATCGTCGATTTAAATCTCCGAGTATTTTGAAACCTGACAAGATTTTTGAAAAACTAGATTTAAACTCCTCTTTATTAATTGATGCTTGTTCATGTCCATTATCATTTTTTAATGTCATTTTAAATGGGGAATAATTTAAATCAATATCATCTAACGTTTTTTTTAATATTGTAAGGCCCCATAATTTCACTGTAATTTCCGCGTCAATATTACATTCGTTGATAAATCCTTTAAAATCAACTGATATAAAGGCAAAAAACCAAAGTATAATAAGCAGTAAAATAAAGGAAAATATTATAACCATTACTGTCATTAGCATAGACAACACACTACCTCTTATTAGTTATCCTCATTATCACCCGGTTTTTTAAAATTAAACCTTTCTTAGGTTATAATAAAACTAGTCACTTCTTTGGAGCAGGTTTTAATGCTGCCAAGATACAAATCTGATAGTATGAAAGTAGTTGATATCTAAGAGGAGGCTCTTATAATGGAACTAAGAAACAATCTTTATTTCTTTTACAAAGAGACACAGCAAATCAAAGATAAGGTGGATGGACTAAAAGAATTCGCGGTAAATCAAGGATTTAATTTGGTTCAAAACTCTGAAGAAGCGAATATTATTGCCAGCATTGGCGGAGACGGCGCTTTTTTACAAGCCATTAGAAAAACCGGGTTTCGCGATGATTGCCTCTATGTTGGTGTCAGTACCGGGCAGCTGGGTATATACTGCGATTTTCATATCGACGAACAAGAAAAAATGCTTGAAGCTATGCAATTTGAGGAAATAGAGGTTAGAAGATATCCAATTATTTCAGTCGTTATTGATGGGGATACTGAATTCTACTGCTTAAATGAATGCTCAATTAGAACGTCAACAATAAAGGTTATTACTGCTGAAATATATATTAATGATCTCCATTTTGAAACATTTAAAGGTGACGGCATTATCGTTGCAACACCGTCCGGAACCTCCGGTTATAATAAGTCGGTTAATGGTGCTTTAATCGATCCAATGCTTCCATGCATGCAAGTAAGCGAGCTTGCTTCAGTTAATAACAATACCTTCCGTACTTTGGGATCATCTTTTGTCCTTAATGATGATAAGGAACTGATATTAAAAATTAAAAAAGGCGATAACAGCTACCCGATTATCGGTTTAGATAATGAAGCCTACAGCATCCGTTCCAATGAGGAAATTAAAATAACTTTACCTGAACGGCGTATCAAAACAGTTAAACTAAAAAATAATTCTTTTTGGCATAAAGTGCAAAGAAGTTTTCTTTAAAAAGAAGTCCTCAATAAAAGGAGTAAAGCGTTTGAACTATTCAAACGCTTTTTCTTTGATATACAATATGATTGTCTACAACCGTAGAAGTAACTTTTGTATTTAATATTTCTTCTTGATCAATTGATAAAAGATCTTGATTTAAAATAGTAAAATCCGCTTGGAAGCCGGGCGCGATTTTCCCTGTTTTTTCTTCTTTATCTATTGCATGAGCGCTGCCGTATGTATAAAGCTGAACGGCTTGGTAAGCTGACAACTTTTGATCAGGGATATAGCCTTGGTGGCTATCATCTGCTTTTTTTCTGCTGACAGCAGCATATATCCCTAATATCGGATCTGCTAATTCAATCGGAGCATCTGATCCTCCGGCACATACTATCCCTTCGCTAATAAGTGTCCGCCATGCATAGGCATCCGGCATACGGCTTTCCCCCAGCCGCTCAATAACCCAAGGGAAGTCGGATGTAACAAATTGAGGTTGAATATCAATGGTTACAGGCAGCTTTTTAATACGATGCCGTAAATCAACCGGTACAAGCTGGCCGTGAATGAGACGATCTCTCTTTCCTTTTGGCGGCGGATAGGCCTCTATAGCGTCGACAGCATATTGCAATGATAAGTCGCCAATCGCATGAATCGCTACCGCCATATGATAATCTCTGGCCTTGCGCACCAATTGTTTTAATTCTTCAGGTTCATGTATACAAACCCCGCTTGTTTCCGGTGCATCATTATAGGGATGTCTTAATAGTGCTGTTCTTCCGCCATAGGCCCCGTCAGAAAATATTTTCATTGCACCAAACTCAATATCACCTATCTTTGATTCACTTGTCCATCCAGCATGATGCATATCATCCACAACTTCATGATGGACTAATAAGTTAAGACGAAACCTTCTATCTGTTTGATTAAGAATCCGCTGATATGTATTCAATGTTCGGGTAAAACCGCCATAACTGTTCAGGTCTTCACTGTGCCCGCCAACACATCCAACAGACAGCAAATAATCAATAGATGTTTGGCATATTTGATCTAATTCCTCATCGGTAAGCGGCGGTATAACTTCAGTTAATAAAAATTTGGCTTGATCAAGCAATAACCCCGTCGGCATGCCATTCTCATCACGAACAATAATCCCTCCCGGCGGATCAGGGGTGTCCTGATCAATTCCCGCTTCGGCTAAAGCCAGTGAATTTGCCAGAATTGCATGCTGACATACCCGAGTCAATGCCATTGGGTGGTGCGGGGCAATCGTGTCTAATTCTCTTCGGTGAAATATTTTTCTATCCGGGAAATTATTTTCATTCCAAGCGTCTCCAAGTACCCATTGATTAGGTTTGGTTTCGTTAACCCGCTCAGCCAACAGCTGTATCATTTCCTCACTGGATGTTACCCCCGACAAATCAAGTCTTGATAATTTAAGACCATTAGCCAAAATATGTAAATGACTATCAACGAAGCCTGGAAAAATAGTATCAGAATGCATATTAATCACTTGATCAATATTATATTTATATTTGTTCTTAAGAACAATTTCTTTTCCAACCTCTTTTATCAAACCATTTTCAACATAAATGGCTTCTTGTACATCATTTTCATTTACCATCGTTCGAACTCGTCCAAGCCAGAGAGTTCCCATAGTTATCCCTCCTTTATGATTTCATGAGAAAAGGCCGATACAATGATCGGCATTTTTAGAAGATGTTCAAAAAGTTCGGGAAACATGACTGTCGAATTTCTTCGTTGTGTCGGCCCTGTTTGTCCTTCTTTTTAAACACGTACTTAAATCGATTCCCTTTGCCTAAGTTCTATTCTGCGGATCTTCCCTGAGGTTGTTTTTGGCAAATCTTTAACAAATTCAATTTTTCTTGGATATTTATACGGTGCTGTTAAAGTTTTTACATGATCTTGTAATTCTTTAACAAGATTCTTTTCACATGCATCATCTGGATTTTTTAATATAACAAATGCTTTGACAATGTTGCCTCTTATTTCATCCGGACTTGCTACAACGGCACATTCCTTTACTTTTGAATGCTTAACCAAAGCATCTTCAACCTCAAACGGTCCAATTGTATAGCCGGAGCTTATAATAATATCGTCTCCGCGTCCTTCAAACCAAAAGTATCCATCCTTGTCCTTTTTAGCTTTGTCTCCTGTTACATAATAATCACCGCGAAAAGCCGCTTTTGTACGCTCCGGATCTTTAAAATATTCTTTAAATAACGCCGGAGTGCTGCGGTGTACAGCAATATCGCCAATTTCACCGACATCAGCCGCTTCGCCTTCTTCGGTAATGATTTCGACTAAGTTCCCTGGCGTTGGTTTCCCCATTGATCCGGGTTTTGCCTCCATTCCTTTTACAGTCCCTACCAGAAGTGTATTTTCTGTCTGACCATAACCGTCCCGAACATCAATATCAAAGTATTCCTTAAATATATCAATAACTTCACGGTTTAATGGTTCTCCAGCGGAAACCGCGCTTCTTAATTTTCCAAGATGATAAGCAGATAGATTATCGACTTTTGCCATCAGCCTATACTCAGTTGGTGTACAGCAAAGAACATTAATTTCATATTTATCCAATAAATTCAAATAAACTTCAGGATCAAACGGCCCTTGGTATACAAAGCCTGTTGCTCCGCTCCCAAGTGTGGAAATAAACGGGCTCCAAAGCCATTTTTGCCAACCAGGTCCCGCCGTTGCCCAAACCATGTCGCCCATTTGGATATCCATCCAGCTGTTTGAGGCAGTACGAAGGTGAGCATACGCCCAGCCATGGGTATGTACAACGCCTTTTGGTTGGCCCGTTGTCCCGGATGTATAAGAAATAAATGCCATATCATCACTTCTGGTTTCTATTTGCGGTGTTTGGTCCTTTGATTGATTTTCCATTATCTCATCTAATGTAACCCATCCCGTTTTATTAATCGGACTGGTTGTCACCTTTAATAGGAGGTTCTTTTCATCCTGCTTGTCCACACGATCCGCAAGATCATCATGAATTAAAACGGCTTTTACTTCAGCATGTTGTATTCGATATGATAAATCCTTGGCACGCAGCATTTCTGATGATGGTATAATGACTAATCCGGATTTTAAGCTGGCTATATAAGCGATATATGTTTCAATAGATCTGGGCATCATAATCAGAATACGATCGCCTTTTTTTAAACCTTTTGAGAGCATTCCGTTAGCTAATTGATTTGAGCGTTTAATCAAATCAGCATAGGTAATCTCAGCCGTTTCACCCTTTAAATCTTCAAATTTCAAAGCTATTCTTTGGGGATCTCTAGCAAACGCTTCAATTTCATCTGTTAAGTTATAGATTTCCGGAGCAATAAGATCTTCCATGATAACTCCTCCTAAATTCAAGGTTAATCTTATTATATATAATTATAATAATATTTTGAAGATAGGAAGCAGCTTATTCTAGCTTTAAAAATAAAAAAACTAGATAATGATAGAACCAAAATAAGAGCGGCAACCGCCGCTCTTTTAGCCAATGGATATATGATTTTTGTTAAGCTTGAGGATGTCCAGCTCCAGCAAATTGTTGTTGTGCAGCTGCTACAAGACGTTTAGTGATTTCACCACCAACAGAACCGTTAGCACGGGAAGTAGTATCAGCACCAAGTTGAACACCGAATTCTTGAGCAATTTCCACTTTCATTTGATCAAGAGCTTGCTCAACACCAGGAACAAGAATTTGATTGCTATTGTTTGCCATTCTGTCTCACCTCCTTGTGAGTATATATTTTGCTTTTGAAGCCTTTTCAATTCATTATTTTCTTGGTAATTATTGAAAAATAATAAACAAAAAGCCATAAAAAACTGCACCTCCAATTGTTAGTTGTGTCTAATAATTGGGGTGCAATTCATTTAAAGCTGGCTTTTTTTATACGTTGAAGTATAAATTGGCTACAATGTTGAAAATCAACGAAGAAGCCAATTTTAAGTTTCAAATGATAGTGGGTGTTCCTGCGCCGAAGTTTATTCGAAGAAGTATCGTTTTCTTTACAATAATTCATCCATTAAGGATGTTTTATTATTTTGTTCTCTGAGATCAATCGTTTCTATTCCATCTATCGCTTCTTGAATCAATTCATTAATCGGGAAATCAATTTCAAACTTATTCGCATGTTCACGGTTAGGTTTAGTTTTTGGCGCGCTTGGCAAAAACAGTGTACAGCAATCTTCGTACGGCCTTATTGAAATATCATAGGTATTAATTTTATGAGCAATATCGATAATTTCAACTTTATCCATTGTTAAAAGCGGTCTTAGCACAGGTAAATTTGTTACTTCATTAATCGTATTCATGCTTTCAAGCGTTTGACTGGCAACTTGTCCTAAGCTTTCACCTGTAGCTATAGCTAACGCACCGCGTTTTTCTGCAAGCTTTTCGGCTATTCTAAGCATCATTCTTCTCATCATTGTCATTCGATAATTATCAGGCATTTTATCCCTGATTTGTATTTGAATATCAGTAAATGGAACAATATGAAGTTTTACTTGCCCTCCAAAATCATTTAACTTTTCGGTAAGGTCAATAACTTTTTGGCGGGCGCGCTCATTAGTATACGGGGGACTGTGGAAGTGAATAGCCTCTAACACCGCGCCCCGCTTTTGCATCAAATAACCGGCAACCGGGCTGTCAATCCCCCCGGAAAGCATTAGAAGAACTTTGCCGCTTGAACCTGCAGGCAGCCCCCCGGCTCCTTTAAAATCTTTTCCATAAATTCTTGTTTCATGCTCCATGACTTCAACACGGAGATTAATATCAGGTTGATGGACATCAACTTTAATATCTTCTGTATTTGTTAAAATATGTCCGCCAAGTGTACGATTTAATTCATCAGATCCAGTTGGAAACTTTTTATTTTTTCGCTTAGCTGATATTTTAAATGTCTTGATATTGGCCTCTTCACTCTTAATAATTTTTAATGCGCCTTGTTTTATACTTTCTAAGTCATTTTCAACCTTAATGGCAGCGCGAATTGTTTGTATGCCAAAAATTTTCGTTAATACATCAGTCACTTGTTGAATAGGCTCATTATTTAACTGAATCTCTATATCATCAAAGTGCCTTTTAAGTTTAAGTTGCGGAAAGGGCTTTAATTTCTCTTTAACAGTTACATATAACCGGTCAATAAATTTATTCCTGTTTTTCCCTTTTAAGGTTAGCTCGCCAAATCGGACGATCAAATAATCATAAATCACCAAGGTCACCCCATTACGAATTTCAATTGCTTTATTTTTTTATTAAGCGTATCTATAAAAGTTTTAATTTCATCTTCTTTAGTTTGGTATGATAAACTAATCCGAATCGCCTGAGCCGCCTCGTCTTCCGGAACGCCCATTGCTAGCAGGACCCGGCTTGCACCGCCTTCTTTGGAGGAACAGGCTGATTTGGTCGATACATATATTTCTTCTTCTTCAAGGGCATGGACTAAAACCTCTGATTTTATCCCTTTTACCGTCACATTCAAAATATGAGGTGCAGCATTCTCACTAGGTGTGTGAACAATCATATGTTCATTAGTATTAAACGCAGTCCTCATTTTATTTTGCAAATCTTGAAGTTTGCCCAAGTGGTGCTGATATTCTTCCAAGGTCAGCCTCAGCGCCTTAACCATAGCTGCAATACCCGGTAAATTTTCCGTACCTGCCCTGCGGTTTAACTCTTGGCTTCCGCCGGAAAACAGCGGAGATAAATTAACACCGCGGCGCACATATAATAAGCCTGTTCCTTTTGGACTGTGGAATTTATGACCCGAAATTGAACACATATCAATGCCGCTGTCAGATAGGTTAAGCGGTACCTTACCGATGCCTTGAACATGATCTACATGAAATAAAACCTTATTTAAGGATTTTAGATAATGACCAATTTCTTGAACAGGCTGAATGGTTCCTACTTCATTATTAACATGAATCATCGAAACAAGGATAGTATCTTCTCTTATTGCATCTTTAACAGCCTGAACTGATACTCTGCCGTCCTGTTTGACAGGAAGATAAGTAACATCAAAGCCCTCATTCTCCAATTGTTTAAAAGCATTATATCCCGAAGCATGCTCTATTTCTGTCGTGATGATATGTTTGCCTCTATTACGGTAGGAAAATGCAGCACCTTTAATAGCTAAATTATTCCCTTCAGTTCCCCCGGATGTAAAAGTTATTTCGTCGTCTTTAACGCCAAGGAGCTGTGCAGCTTGATGTCTTGACTTTTTCAGCATTTCTTCAGAAAGACTTCCAAGGTTATGAATAGAAGAAGGATTAGCAAAAAATTTCTCGGAAACAATCCGAAAAGTGTCTAACACTTCAGGCAAAGGCTTTGTTGTTGCACTATTATCCAGATAAATCATTTAAAAACTCCTTTAAATCTTGGCATGGTTCGGGAGTTTTTTTCAAAGCGATAGCCAAGATTATATTATTTTGTTCATTATTCTTTTTAAAAATCTTGTACTCAGCGAAATTTATTTTAACACATGATATCCCTTTAAAAAACCACTCCTGCTTAACATGCAGGAGTGGTTCTTATTCTTCAAATCTTTTTAATACGTCCGGCTCATATGGTTTAATAACCGATAAAGCAATTTCAAAGGCATCCTGATAATTGTAATCTCTAAAATATTCTTCTGCCCTAATTAATTCTTCACGGACGCGCGGATCACGATTTCGGTAACGATTGCCGTACTGGATCAAATACTCTGCTAATTGGCAGGCTTTAACCATTTCATGAGTTTTCTCATGGACGTAATTAACTTTATCGGTGGCATCATCGAGCACTTGTTGTACCGTTGCCATTTCAAGAGGCTTTTTATCAAGTTTTTCATGGACTTCTAATAACGACTCTTGTGCTTCTTCAAGAATTGTCGCATAAGAGTGCGGTACACCTGGCAAATTGCTTTTCTGTACAATCCTGCGTGATTCCAGTAATTTATGTTTTAAATCCTGAACCGACTCTTTAGCCACTAACTCGTCTTTTCTTAAAGTCTTAATTTTTTCTTTGAAATCGTCAGCTGAATCACGCAATGCACTTACTTGCTCCCGCATAGCTTCTACTTTTTCTAAAATAATACTGAAAGCTTCCTTCTTTTCTTTTAATACTTCATCTACTTCTTTGAAGTCTTTTTCAAGTTGCAGATAGGCATGATCAATATCATCATGAACTTTTAAATCATCTTTATCAATTTGATAAGTTTGTTGAACAACTTCAGTTTCTTTATCCAGCTCGTTTATTTTCTTCCGGACAATAGTTAAGTCCTGTTCCAATGTCGGTGCTGCTTCTAAAAGATGTTTTCGGCTGTATACTTCTCTTTCCAATTGTTGATATAACCAATCCAAATGCTCTTGAATATTATTTACACCTTCAGAAGCCTCATTAATTTCAGCCTGTTCTATATCTTTTTCGAACATTGCAAGCTGTTCTCCCATTTCCTGAAGCTGTTTTTCGATATCCAGATGCCGCAGCACGTAACCCTGTTCAATCATTTCATGATATCCTTCATGAAGTTCTTTAATCTGTTGAGGCAAATTAATCTGAATTTCTTTATACAAACTTGGGATTTCCACAATATTATTCAAAATGACAGATAATTGATTTTTTATTTGAAGAAGAATATCTCTCGCTTTTATGTAATTGCCATTTTCATTTTCTTCATGAAAGCTTTTTAAGTCTTGGCTGATTTGGTTAACAGCATTTTCTAAATAAGGGGCAGCATCCTTTAACTGACTCCGCTTTGTTATCAAATCTTTTTTGATTTGATGATATGCTTCATTGACTTCAACAATGTCTTCCCTGTTCTGCTGCTCGCTGTCTACAACTTCGTGAAGGTCTTTTAACATCGCCGCAATCCTTGATTCAACCTGATCAAGTTTCTCATGTACTGTCTTTAAAATTTGCGAAGCGCGTCCAAAACGATATTTGTCTGCTGCTTCCTCAGCACTGAACAGCATTGTTTCAACACCAGGAAGTTCAGTTGTGATAATATCATCCCAAATCTTACGCCAGCTTTCAAATTTTTTCTCTGTTTCACCAATAACGTTTAATTCTTTCACACGTGAAATTTCTTCTGTGATTTGGCGATTTGTAATGTCTATTTTCCATGATTCATACTTATCGATCTGGCTGTATGTTTTCCTCCTCATCCAAGTGCCGTAACCAACGGCAAGAATGAGTATTATAATGATTCCCAAGACGATATAAAACATATGGAAGCTTCCTCCATTCTTCCTATTCCAAAAACCAACATATAATATATGATTTTAACAAAGTTTGACGATAAAACAGATAGTTATGCACTATTTATCATACCATTTTATGAGCAATTTGCTAAGATATTTTCAAAATTTTTATTAATAAAACCTCAAAAATTGACGTTTAATCTATAACTTTACCGTTAAACAAAAAAATTGCAGTATAATAGGGTAAAAACAATTATCTAATAGCTGAATAAAGAAAGCTGAATTAAACATGGAGAATTTTAGAGGCAAAAAAAGAACCGGGGTCAAATATCCCGGTTCTGTGATCTATTTCATTTTAGTCTATTGCTTTATAAACTCATGTAGCCTCCGCCTTTAATCTTGGGTATTTCACTATTTGGCCGCGATGCTGCTCAACTAGTATTTGTTTGGTCCAATGATCAATAAAAGTAAGATAACTGCGGCGAAAATAGTCGTCTTTCGGCTGCATATAATAGACTTTTCGAATATACTGCGGCTGCAGGAAAGGCATTATAATCATGTCGCGAAACTGCATAACCAATAAGTCTATTGGCATGTTCTTAATCTGCCCTGTTTCAATGCCTGCTTCAAAAACTTTTTCAAACATATACTTTTCCTTCATAAGATATGTTGACATCAATTCTCTTATTAAGACCGAATCCAGTGTCATTTCCCTGTGTACAAAACGTGCCAAATAAAAATATTCTTGTTGATAGCGAATCAATTTATCAGCAATTTTCAGCAAACGCTCATTAATACCTGCTGCTGGTAATTCTGTTTCCGTAATTGCTTGTTCTAAGTGATGAATGTAACCTTCCAAGAAAGATGACATTAAATATTCCAAAAGACCTTTTTTGCCGCCAAAATAATACGAGACAAGAGCAACATTGACACCCGCTTCTGTTGCAATGGCGCGAACCGAAGTTCCATTATAACCGTTCATATTAAACAATCTAATTGCTGATTCAATCACTTCATCTTTCGTTTTTTGCCCTTTTTCCTTAATATTCAATGCTCATCACCTCGAATGTTCTCTATATTAAACATTCTAGGGCTTAAATACCTTTCCTCTAAAAACAACTCGACATTTGTACTGAAACTTTCATCATATTTTGATAAAATATTATTATTTAAACGTGAATTTGGAGGAATGATGATGTTTTCTGTCTCACAGTACAATGGCACGATAGATGAAAACTATCAGTTAGTTATAAAACAGCTGAAAGCTCTCGTCGAAGATGAACCTGATCGCATCGCAAATCTGTCAAATGCTTCTGCCTTGCTTAATCAATTTTTAGAAAAAATAAATTGGGTCGGTTTTTATTTATTTGATGGAAAAGAACTTGTTCTCGGTCCGTTCCAGGGACTGCCTGCATGCGTTCGTATTCCATACGGAAAAGGTGTTTGCGGAACGGCTGCAAGCAATGGTAAAACAATGCGAGTCGAAGATGTCAACCAATTCCCGGGTCATATTGCCTGTGATGCCGCAAGCCAATCGGAAATCGTTGTACCTATTATTAAGGAAGGCAATCTCATTGGCGTCCTGGACATTGACAGCCCAATCATTAACCGTTTTACGGAAACGGATCAGCATTACCTGGAGATATTTGTTGAAACACTGCTGCCTTACATCTAAGCTTGACAGCTTATGTCACGCAATATATAATGGAATTTGTGTAAAATGAGACAGCGTCCCAATACACATATAGAATTACCCTCTTCATTTTGTTCCTCATTATATTATAGAGGTGCATCGCGTAACTTTCACTGTCGAGCGAGGATGCATGAAAACAAAATGGCCTATATTGTGATATTGGTTTTCTGTCATTTTATGCAACTCAAATAAAATGACAAAGGAGGAGTCATATTATGGCTCGCTATACTGGTCCATCTTGGAAAAAATCACGCCGTTACGGCATTTCTTTAACCGGAACTGGCAAAGAACTTGAAAAACGTCCTTACGCTCCTGGAGAGCATGGTCCAAACCAACGCAAGAAACTATCTGAATACGGTTTGCAATTACAAGAAAAGCAAAAGCTTCGTTTTATGTACGGATTAAACGAAAGACAATTCCGCCGTTTATTCGATCAAGCAGGTAAAATGAAGGGTGTACACGGTGAAAACTTCATGATCTTACTTGAAGCTCGCCTTGATAACCTTGTTTACCGTCTTGGCCTTGCACGTACTCGCAATCAAGCCCGTCAACTTGTTAATCACGGCCATATTACAGTTAACGGTCAACGCGTAGATATTCCATCATACCGCGTTTCTACTGGCGATGTCATTGGTGTGAGAGAAAAATCCCGCAACCTTGACATCATTAAAGAAGCTCTTGAAGTAAACAGCTTCGTACCAGAATACCTTACATTCGACGAAGAAAAATTAGAGGGTACTTTCAACAGACTTCCAGAACGTTCTGAACTTCCTGCAGAAATCACTGAAGCGCTTATCGTCGAATTCTACTCTCGTTAATAGAGGAACCCCGCAAATGTTTGCATTTGCGGGGTTTTACTTTTTATGGCACAACTGATTTATTTATATTCCTAAAATGTTCTTGGTTTTTACAAAGAATGTTGATCAATCTCTTTTTCCTTCCCGATAAAAGTTCTATTC
The DNA here is from genome assembly GCF_042665295.1 of Scopulibacillus cellulosilyticus. Classification (NCBI taxonomy): domain Bacteria; kingdom Bacillati; phylum Bacillota; class Bacilli; order Caryophanales; family Sporolactobacillaceae; genus Scopulibacillus; species Scopulibacillus cellulosilyticus. Next base: position 103,752 of record NZ_JBHTCO010000014.1, on the reverse strand, counting down.
TTCTTTTGATAAAATAATAAATAGGATCCAACGGCAATAATTGTTATTAATGAGGTGAGAATGAACTGCAAACGCATAGAATCAATGAAGGCTTGTGCAATAAAAATGAAAAGCAATATGATAATAGTGAAATAAGTTAAATAGGGAAATAACCACATCTTCACTTTGAGAGATTCGGGATTATTTCTTTCTGCCTTTTTTCTCATTCGCAGATGAGAAAAAGCAACAAATAAATACATCAGTATTGTAACGCCGCCTGAGCTGTTTGCCAAAAAGACATATAAAGTATTTGGAGACAAGAATTTAAACATCGTACAAACATAAGAAAAGAAGACGCAAGTCAATACTGCCCAAACCGGTACACCTTTTTTCGTTAATCTTAATAATACACTCGGCGCGTCTCCCTTTTGGGCTAAGGAGTACAACATACGTGAAGAGGTATAGATCCCGGAATTGATAATAGACACCGCTGAACTAAAGACAACAATATTTACAATTTGAGCTGCCGCTGGTATATTCGCCATTCTAAATACACTTGCATATGGATATTTAAGTGCCTGTGTATCATTCCATGGAATAATAATAACAAGTATCGCTACCGAAAAAACAAAGAAAATGAGCAAACGCCAAACAACACTATTTATTGCTTTTACAACATTTTTCTTTGGATTTTCAGACTCCCCTGCAGCAATTGCCGCAACTTCACTTCCTGAAAGTGAGAACATAATAAAGACAACGCTTAAAAGAACAGGGAAAAATCCTTTTGGAATGAAACCGCCATCTCCAGTCAAATTAGAAATACCTGGGGACTTAACACCGGGCACAATGCCAAATATCATAGCTATTCCCAAACATAAAAATACAATAATGGTGATAACTTTTATAAAGGAAATCCAATATTCAAATTCCCCATAAGATTTAACCGAATACATATTTGTAATTGTCATTAAAACGGGCAGCGCCAAAGTACCAGCCCATGAAGGTATTAATGGAAACCAATCATGGATCATAGTTCCTGTTATCGTGGCTTCAATTGCAATAATAATAACCCAGTTAAACCAATATAACCAGCCAATGGTATAGCCGGCCCACGGCCCAATGGCTTGATATGCATATGTTGAAAAAGAGCCGCTATCGGGATTTACAGCAGCCATTTCTCCCAGCATCCGCATGACAAGAACCACAATCAAGCAAGCTATTAAATAAGATAAAATAGCACTTGGCCCTGCCGATTTAATGATATCGCCGCTCCCGACAAATAAACCGGAGCCAATAACTCCGCCAATAGCTATCATTGTCACATGGCGGGTTTTAAGGTCGTTGTTTAACTTTTTTTGTTGATCAGGCACACTCATCACCCTTCTTGCACGGAAATTTCTCTAATCCTAAAATTCACTTAATTTAACGGATAATTATTTCGATAGATTCTAAAATATTATTTTCCGTTATTCCCCAGTATTAACTATCTGCTTTCTATAAAAAGAAATGTACACACTTATTTTCCATATTAGAAAGCTAAAATGTGCACATTTCATTACTTGGATTAGATTCTTTCAATAAAGCATAAATGACGTTTTAAAGCTATATTTTACCAACGAATTTCTCCCAACTTTATCTTTTAATCTCTTATATCAGTTTCCTGTCTTAGATGTAACATTGTTCTCAGCTAAACGCAATGCAGCTGACAAATGATGGCCTTCTAAACCTTCAATTTCAGATTGTTCCGCGGCATGACTTGCCAATAATTCAATACCAGCGCCTGTAATTTCTTGATGAGTGACCACTTTAACATAATTTCCAACCCAAAGCCCTCCGGTATAACGTGCAGCTCTATCAGTCGGTAAAGTATGATTGGTTCCAGAAACCTTGTCCGAGAATACGACTGAACTGTCAGAGTTTAGGAAGAGAGATCCGTAATTATGGAGTCGATCCATAAGACTTCGGCTATCTTTTACATGTACATGAAGATGTTCAATGGCATAATCATTGCAAATATCCAGTCCTTCTTCTAACGTCTCAGCTACAATAACTTCTCCCATATTCGCCCATGAATCATGAGCTGGAGAGTTGGACGAGAATTCCTTCAGAAAGCGATCAACCTCTTGAATTGTTTCTTCAGCCATAGTTCGTGAGGTTGATACCATAATTGCACGCGCATAAGGGTCATGTTCTGCCTGTGCTAATAGGTCAGCAGCACATTTTTTTGGTTCCGCGGTTTCGTCTGCAAAAACGAGAACCTCACTAGGTCCTGCAATCAAATCGATACCAACTTTGCCAAACACCTGGCGTTTAGCTTCTGCTACAAAGCGATTTCCAGGTCCGCCGATAACATCCACTTCTGGCACGGATTCAGTCCCATAAGCCATGGCGGCAATGGCCTGAGCTCCTCCAATTGCAAAAATATCGGTAGCACCTGAGCGTTTAAGTCCATAAAGCACTGCAGGGTGAATGCCGCCTTTGTAGTTTGCAGGACTGCAGGCGATTATTTGTTTAGCACCCGCTACTTTTGCAGGAGCAACAACCATTGGTCCCGATGATAGAAGAGGAAAACGTCCGCCCGGGATGTATGCACCTACTTTTTCAACCGGAATAATGCGGTGCCCCATATGAATTCCTGAACCGAAATCCTTCTCAAGAGGTAAAATACAATTAAGCTGCGCCTCTGCAAATGCTGAAATCCTTTCTACCACACGGTCGATTAATACTTTTACATTTTCGGGAAGTTCACTTATACTTTTTTCAATTTCTTCTTCACTTACTCTAAGAGGGCGTACGGATTGACTAAATCGTTCCTCGTATTCCTTAACGGCAGCGTCTCCGTTAGCTTTTATATTAGAGATAATCTCTTTTACCGTTTTCTCAACTTCTTCTGAAAATGTTTGTTCATGACTCTCAGCCCTTTTTAAATATTCCATTTTCATTAGCTCCTTGTTTTTAAACATTTTGTCGGTCATTAATTAAAATACTAATTTACTTCTCCAAAGGAATCCCTTAAGATATCCCAGTAAAATTGCCATCATCTAAATATTTATTACTTTCATCGTTCTCTTCATTGTCAGTATCCAAATAAATTTGTCTTAAAACTTCCAATCCATCAAATAACAGCCATTCTTCTACGACTTTTTCATTTCTAATTCTTAAATGGTTGATTCCCGAAATTTCAATCGGTTTACCGCTTGCCTTGCCGAAATAGCCTTGTCCTTCATGCATACCTTGAATTCTCCAACGAACTGCAACATCCCAATCTTGTTCTGAATCTTTTTTGTTGCAGGTCACTCTGTCAATCAAGACTTTGCCATTTGGAACAGAGGCAAATAAACTGATAAACATCCCTTGAATTTCGTTAGAACCAACTAGGTCCTTATTACACACATAGTGAACAACAGCATTTTCTTCGTAAAATTTCCTCACGTAGTTAAAGGAACGCCTTTGCCAAATCTTATTAAACATTTCGAGAATAAAGTCGCCAATTTCAAACTCACTGGATTTTGGCACATAAATTTGTGGCGGAAGACCTGCCTCAGCCGTTTCCGGATTTCCAAAGTGAAGGTTAGGTGCCAGTTTTTGAGTACTTTTAGCAAGCTTCTTAGCCACTTCAACCGGATCATATCCCAATTGCTGAACGAGGTGATAAGTATCCATCACAAGCCATTCTTCATAAATCTTATTTTCATGGATTAAACAATCGGCTGTCGTTCTAAACATAACTTTTTTTCCTGTGGCAGGGCCATATAGACTGTCTCCTGTATTTGTCGCTACTGATCTGCCGCGGTGGGAAGTAAAAAATCCATCTTTATCATTACCGGACCATATGACACTCCACCCTAAACCTTTTCTATCGGGAAAAGCATGAAGAGTCTGCAATGTGCCTGAAATCACTTCATTTACCCCATGACTATTAATTAGACCTTTGTGAGCCTGAACGCCAGTACTATAAGTATCATAAATCAAGCCTATGTCCTTTTCCTTCCATATTTGACGTGTAATTTTTACAATGTAATCAACAATATTGTTATAATCGCCAAAACCTTTCATGCTTTGTTTTTTCTTTTCGCTGTCGCTGATATTTAAGTAATCTTGGTCATCTTTATTATCAATGCTGTTTACCTCTTTACTGTCTGCGTAAAAGACAATATTACTTTTGAAAGTTGCTTTGTTATTATCATTATCTATATTTCTGCTATTTTGTTCCTCAATGATTTCAGAGTTATTGTTGTTCTTTTTATCCATGCTGAACCCATCCTTTTAAAATAAATAATATTTAATAAGCTTAACTTGACATCGTTCTTTATTATTAAAACCTTGTATCCCAACGATATACTTAACGCTAAACTCAAACGTTGAATACGTATTCAACATTTGACAAGTTTCACCTCATCTGCCTTTTCAAGCAAATTAATTGTAAACGATTCCATTATATTAGTTAAATAAGTTAAGTAAACAATATTTTTGCTAGTATGATCGAACAGCCTATTTCAAAGGTTTTATAAAAAAGCCTTATATACAATCACCTTCTAATTTGAAAAAATAACTGAATACGTATTCCTTAATACAAATCCATTATAAATGGTGGGTTTCCCATTGTCAATGCATTCATTCATTTGTTACCCTTAAAATTATTCCAATTAGTAAGAATTATTTAAAGCAGTAATATTGAAGCTTACTAGTTTAAGTTTCGGGAATGATTAAAATGAAATCGCATCTGAGAAACCCACCCGTACAATGTTACAATGGAATCAGGGATAAATTTCATAGTCTTTGTACTTTTTAAGTACTCTAAATATCTATCTTGCTGAAGATACGGCAGTCCTCATCATTTCTTCTCTCTTTTTATAGAAATCTAACAAGTTGGCTTGTTCATACGAATATGCAGTCTTAATTAGAACATCTTCTCTATAATGGTTTGCGATTAATTGAAGACCAATTGGAACGGTTTTATTAAATAAACCACCAGGAATAGAAATCGCAGGATGACCAGTTACATTAAATAAACTGGTAAATCGAATCAAACATTCATCAACAGATTCCAACTCTCCTTCTAACATTATCTCTTTTAGACCTATTTCAGTTGGAATGACAGGTATTGTTGGCGTTATCAGAATATCTACATATTCAAAAAGCTGAGTTATTTTACTAGTTATTTGCTTTCGTTTGTTTAAACCATCAATGTAAGCGTGAGCAGACATTGATTTACTCTTATCAAATGTCTCCTTAGCGCCTTCACTATATTCGTGTAATGATGACTTTATTAGATCTCTATGGACATAACCAACCTCTGAAGTACATATAGCGTGGGCAATTTCTCTAGGATCTTCAACAAAAGGTATATCAATTTCTATAAGAATTGCTCCTAAGTTCTCTAATTTTCTTAAGGCTTCTTTATATACATTTTCAACATGGATATCAAGCCGTTCATTAAAGTATAGCTTAGGTACGCCAACTCGCATTCCTCTTATGTCGGTATTACAATTTTTTTCAAATGATTTCTTCGTCATCGCTTCCAAAATAATAGCTAAGTCTTCAACATTTCGGGCAATTGGACCAATATGGTCAATTGTATTAGATAAAAGAATGCCGTTTGTGTTAATGAGATCGTGCGTCGGCTTTAATCCAACAACCCCATTGCATGAAGAAGGAACCCGAATAGAGCCCGCTGTATCTGTTCCGATTGAGCCCATACAAAGATTAGCTGCAACAGCAACAGCTGAACCGCCGCTGGAACCACCGGCTGTAACACTGGCATCCCAAGGATTTATAATATCTCCGAAAAAGGGATTTTCTGAGGTAATACCAAATCCAAATTCATACATATTGTTTTTCCCAATATTTACGGCACCTTCAGTTTCAAGCTTTTGGACAACATGTGCATGTTTTTCAGGAATTTTTAATCCCATGCTTGCGGCAGCATCCATTATTGCTAAGGCCATTTGATCTGAAATCGCAAAAAAGGCAGTTGGCGTTTCTTTTTCGACCATTAATTTTTTCACAAAACGATAAACATCTTCTTGTGAGTATTCCCCTTCATATACAAACGATTGCCGGAAAGGAAGGTTATATTTTTTTAGTGCTTCTTGATAGCCGGCGTAACGCTGATCAACCGTAAAATATTTCGACGGGCCTGCAATAAAGGCTATTTTTCTATGCCCCAATTGAACAAGATGCTCCATCGCCAGAAGCGCGCCTTTCTTATTATCCAAAACAACATAATGCGAGTCAGTATCTTCAACGGTGCTGTTATGCAAGATAACTGGAAAGCCGGAATCATAAAGGTCCTTTACTGTTTTGCTGTTGCGGCTGACCGATGAAATAATCACCCCGTCCACACGCTTACTTAAAAGTGTTTGTACAGCGTGATCCATGTTGCTGTCAACATGATTGGTATTACTTATGATAATGTCGTAACCCATTTCCTGTGCCCGTTGTATCATAATCTTGGCTGACTCTGCGAAAAACGGATTGGAAATATCACCTACAATCAGGCCAATCGTATTGGATTTATTGGTTACCATACTTCTTGCAACTGAATCGGGAGTAAATTTCAATTCCTCTATGGCGTCTAAAACTTTTCTTCTCGTTGCTTCTTTTACTTGGGGATAGTTATTCAGCACTCGCGACACCGTGCTTTGTGAAACATTGGCCAATCTTGCAATATCATTGACTGTTACTTTCATTTTTTCCTTCCCTCTTAAAACATTATTGAATACGTTTTCATTTTATCCAATATCATATTTAATGTCAATATTAAATATTCAAACACTTTAGGAATTGGTTCTATTAGATAATGACAACAATTTCTATCTAAGAGATTCTTTTTGTTTGAAAGATATTATTAAAAATTTTTTGGTTTAATTAACATTTAATAAAGAAACCGATTCTTCTTTTTTTGGAATCGGTTTTTAACGTTATAGTAATAATTAATAGTCGATGAAAGTCTTTTCCAAGTGAGTGCCAAAACGCTTGACAGCGGACAGGGCAATATTGGAAAACACTAGGATTGAAACCCTGTGATAAAATAAATACTTATAAGCGCGAGCAACTATGTTGGCCGTGTTATTAAGTAAATCGTGCCCTCTTAATAAAAACTCTCCAATAACAGGTTCCCTTAATTTTGAAAGGATTAATTTAAAAGAATTAAAATAATCGGCAAAGTAATGACACTTAAACAAGTGCTTAATAACGTTGAGCTTGAAACAAAATCAACTTCTGTATTAAACTGAACCGCAAACATTGTTGTATTAGCAGCACTTGGCATTGCTGCCATAAGAATCATAATATGCTTTAAAGCTGAGTCTACAGGTAAAATCAGTGTTAATAGCAATGCAATCAATGGCGAAATTACTAACCTGATAATCAAGGAATAAGACACCTTCTCTAAAACAACATTTTTCAGAGGAATTTTGGCCAACTGCATTCCTAATATGATCATAATCGTTGGTATGGCCGCATCCGCAACCATACCAACACCATCTGCCATGGGTTTCCCGATTGGTACATGACAAATATTCAATAACCCGCCGATGATTGCTGCATAGACCATCGGCATTCTAATGACAGATTTAAAAGCGGTTCTGAATCCCCCGCTGCCTTGTTCTCCGCCTCTCGCCGCAAAATAAATTCCTACCGTAGACATAACCAGCTGCTGAACAATCATCAACACAACCGCATAATTCAATGCTTGTTTTCCAAAGGCGAATAAAACTAATGGCGTCCCATAATTTCCGTTATTCATAAATACTGAAGAAAGAATCATGCCGCAAATTTCCTTTTGTGTATAACCTCTAATAAGACCAACGGCGAAAACGATCAGAATGAGAACCACACATAAAACGACCGCATAAAGAAGAATATAAACATGATTAATCGTAAAGTGTGTTTTATAAAACGTTCGAAAAACTAAGAAAGGCGACATTAAATACAGAGCCATAGTTGATAAATTTTTTGTTTCAAAACCAAATAATTTTTGTCCTACAAACCCGATACCAAAGATCATAAATATTGGTATCAATAGTCCGATAAATTCCATTTCAATGTCCTCTCTTAAAAACTATTAACTTTTACGATAATATTTTTCTGGTTTTCATCTTTTCAGATCAATTGATGTTATCATTTCATAATACCCTTTACGTTATAATGTTACGACCTTTTTGCTTAAAAATTCTTCAGCTTTTCCTGCACTGCCGAATAAGTTAATTTTCTCTTTTACTTTAAATTTCATTTCTTCTCTGGCATGACCCAGACTAACTGCTAAATGATATTCCTCAGGATTTTCAGCGTATGTCGCTTGTATGCCCCTTGTAAAAGCTTGTCTTAATTCAGTATCAACATTAATTTTGGCTACACCGTTTAAAATAGCCAGTTTAATTTGACCATCAGGTACATCTGAGCCGCCATGAAGAACAATTGGGCGGTTAACCTTCTCAGAAATATCTTTTAACCTTTCAATAGCAAGCTTAGGAGGTCTTTTATAAATGCCGTGCGCTGTGCCAATTGATACCGCAAGATAATCAACCTCTGCAGCTGTTGCAAAAGCATAAGCTTCTTCTACCGTTGTCAACATGGCATCTTCTTCTGCAACTGTAATATCATCCTCTGTTCCGCCAATTTTGCCGATTTCTCCTTCGCAACCGATATTCAGGGCGCGGGCGATTTCTGCAACTTTTTTTGTTATTGAGACATTTTCTTCAAAAGGCAATCCTGAACCGTCAAACATGACCGATTGAAAGCCCGCTTGAACAGCCTCCATTGTTTGTTCGAATTGTCTGCTGTGGTCCAAGTGAACAGCAACGGGTACTGATATATTTTTAATAAAAATATCTATCATTTCCTTCATTGGCTTTAAACCAATATGTTGGATGACCTTCTGACCAATCATAACCATAACAGGGGATTGTTCTTCTTCCGCAGCCCCCAAAATCGCTTGAAGCGTCTCAACATTATGAGCGCTAAAAGCACCTACAGCGTATCCATTTTGATATGCATGATCTAAAAGTTTTTTCCCCGATATATAAGGCATTTATAACTCCCCCTAACGTTTCAGTTCAATATCATAATGATAAAAGTCACTTCGATATTTTGTTATCGCAAACTCGATTGGTTTGTCATCCAATCCAAAGCTTATCTTTGTCATTTGCAGCAATGCTTCCCCCGGTCTGATACCAAGAAGATCGGCTTCTTGAATAGTAGCATTTAAAGCAGATATTTTTTCCGATGCCCTTTTCAAAAATATATTATTCTTTTCTAATATGTCATAAAAATTCACTTTATTTAAGTCGCATTGATTCAGGACTTCCCCAATTGACCGAGGCCAGCATGTTCTTTCTATAGCAACCGGTGTTTCATCGGCGAATCTTATTCTTTCTATTAAAAATATCTTTTCATCTTCCGGCACTTCCAATTGTGCTTTTTCCTGAAATAAAGTTTCACTAAACTGCGAACGTAAAAGCTTGGAATGAGGCGTCAAACCTTTTTCCATTGCTTCTTCAGCGAAGCCTCTTAATTTCCCGAGGCTTCCAACAAGCTGCTGGGATTTTACAATTGTGCCTTTGCCTTGCTTCTTTTCTAAAATTCCTTCTTGAACAAGCATAGAAATGGCTTGGCGAATCGTTGTTCTGCTCACGTTAAATTCATCCATCAGCTCTTGTTCTGTAGGAATAAGCGTATTAGCGGCCCAAATGTTGTTTTGTATACGATGAATTAATATATCTTTGACTTGAAGGTATAGGGCAATATTTTTTTTTGGATCAACAGATAGTTTGCTCATGTTTAATTATTCTCCTTTTCAAAGAGGGAGGATAATTAATAATGTCATCTCCAATCAAAGGTTCTAACCATTTATAAAATCGATCCCTATGTGTTAGAAACTCTATCGGCAACAACTTTTCTCCTCCGTTAGCAACACGTGTCAATGATTGCGGTTCTAATATATAATTATATCCGATATGTTGTTGCCTTTGAATAGATACCATCACACCACTTTTTCCTGCTTTAATCCATTCCGCAGCTGTATGTCCCGTCTTATAGGCTTCAAGACGATCCTGAAATGAAACAGCCATTGATGAACATCTCTGATGCATCCCCAATATCTCCGCCCTTGCAGCTAAGCCCAGTTCTTGCTTTACCAGCTGTTCTGCGTCTTTAGATATGCCGCCGAGTACAGAGCGGCCATTAAAACTGGCGAATTGTGTTTGAGATTCTCCAGCAAAATTAAAACCCTCACTCATTACAATGGTCGCCATTCCATACTCTTGAACAATTTCCTTCACTTGACTTAAAAAATGACCTTTTTCAATCTTGTCTTCAGGTAAGCAAATCAGATGGGGCCCATCTTCATCGCTTTGTTTTAATAAACCAGAAGAAGCGGCCAGCCATCCGGCATTTCTCCCCATGGTTTCTAAAATTCTAACTTGTTCAAAATTTTTCATTGATTCTAAGTCACTGTTAATGTCTCTCGCCGATAAAGCAACATATCTTGCTGCACTGCCAAACCCTGGCGCATGATCTGTTCCGCACAAATCATTATCAACCGTCTTTGGAATGCCTATAACCTGTAAATCGTATCCCATCAGCCGGGCTTGCTGGCATATTTTATCAAGAGCTGCCATTGTCCCATTGCCGCCAATAAAGACAATTGTTTGAATATCATTTTTTATGAGATGTTTCACGGCTTGAATGATTTTATCATCGGTTAACTTATACCTTCCCGAACCAAGACATGCTCCAGGTAGATTCTTAAATTCTCTTACCCTATTAAGCATTTGTCCTTCCAGGTTAATCAATTCGTTATTAACAAGACCCTCATATCCATTTTGTATTCCAAATAATTGCGCATCCTCATTGATAGAATCTAGAAAACCTACCAATGATGCATTAATGACAGCGGTCGGTCCGCCGGATTGACCAATTGCAATTTTCACAGATACCCCCCTCCTCCTCTTTATTATCTATATACAAGTGTTTCTAATCCTAATTGTCTTCCAAGTTCAATCAAAGGCTCAACAACATCGTCATAAACAAGCGCATAATGCGGCTCGTATCCGCTGTTCATTAATTCATACAACGTATCATTGACATCAGTTGCAAGAGCAACTTCCACAGACGTTCCGCTAAATGGCTGAGGTTTGTCTAAAGCTTCACCTTTTAAAATTAACAATCTGTAACCTTCAGATGTATAACCTACCCTAAAGATTGTAACTCCTCCCGGCTTTAGTCCGAATTCCATAGTCAGCCCCATTTTTCGATTCGGATGAACGCCAGCCTGTGCTCCAGTAGCCGGATGGGCCAAAGAGTATGCGCCCGCACCGCAATGCCAGAAGACAACCGAATTATTGTCTTCATCCACATGAACAAGATCCCCTAAGTAGGTTGCTGAACCACCGCTTAATTCTTGCAATATAAACATTGAAACAGCACCATGAATATCTGATTCACAGGAAGAAACAACACCATCTTCAGTAAAATGGGACAGCGTTGAACAAGCGGCAGTTCCTAATTCAGTAAAAAAGTCTGGCCAACATCTAATTGCTAATCCTTGAATATGATGATTATGAATATAATTTTTTACATAAGCAGTAAACTGCGCAAACCTTTTTACTGTCTCATCTGTTTTTACGAGATCCATAATCTTTTGTTCAGCTTCTTCAACCAACGGCTTCCATTCTTCTTCTTTTAAATCTTTAGCCTTTTGAAATGCATCAAATAAGTCCATTTTATGAATTTGCACGCCGAAAGTTTGTTTTAATTCGTCTTCATTTGTATCTGAAAAGTAAAATCCAGGCGGATGTTCACCGATAACACCTATGGTTAATTGACGTAGCTTTTCTAACACTTGATTAACTTTGAGCTGATTTGTAAGCTTATCTTTTAATTTTGGTTCATCTGGGTTGCCAAAGACAAAGGCAAATGGATGATTGTTATTTTTTAAAACATTGCAGGTGCTATTTCCGCCGGTTAATGAGTTTAATCGAAGCCGTCCGCCGACACTTGGCTCCCGGACTGACCAGACAATGACTGGTTGATCAAATTTTTCTATTACCTTTGCTATAAATTCCCCGTCTGCAAAAGTAACACTTTGATAAATAATCGAATCGCATCCTTTTTCAGCTATTACTTCAAGAAATACTTCCAATTCTTCTACAGATGTCAGAATCCCTTCCGGTTGATAAACGTTTTGACAAACATCTGTTAATAAATCCATGCTTTGACGCCTATACTTTTCACCGGCATCTAAATCAAAAGTTTTTCGGCCTATAGGAAGATAAGCAACTGAAGTTTCTAACATTATGATCCTTCCTTTTTCTATTAGTTTCTAAATACATCATTACCTTTTGTAACATCATAATTATCTTTATGCATTAAACTATGGCACTTGATATAAATAATGTCAATGATTATTTAAGCTGTTTTTTTATATTTTGGAAATCATTTGAAAAAGGTCAGCATATGGCGAGTTCTTTCTGTAAAAGACAGCCGGGCAGCCAATTGGTGCGTTAACTTTTACATCTCCCCCCATATACTCTTTTCCTGTCCATATATGAATCCATTGGTCATTAGGTAAATAGACTTCCCATTCAGTTACACTGCTTTTATAAACAGGGGCCACTAATAGATCTCGCCCAAATAAATACTCGTATTGAATGTTATAAGCCTTTTCATCATTTTCGTAGTGCATAAATAGTGGACGTTGAACAGGAATACCTTCATCAGCATTGGCCTTTACAAGTGTTTTAATATAAGGTTTTAATTTGACGTAAATATTTGTCATTCTTGCTAAATGTTCTAATGATTCATCATCATCATCGAATTGGAAACAATCATACGGCCGGTTGCCTTCATGAGTTCTCATCACAGGAGTAAACGCTCCCATCTCGGCCCATCTCATAAAAAGTTCTTTTGTTCTTTTATTGCCATGTAAGCTTGTGTAACCGCCTATATCACTGTGATGCAGACCATTACCGCACATACCTGAAGATAAAGCGGCTGGTATGACAGAGGCTAATCCATCGTCTAAACTCCAATTGACACTTTGGTCTCCTGCCCACAATAATGGACAATAATTTTGCGTCCCTGTATATCCCGCTCTCATAAAATAGACAATATCACCGCTTCTGCCAGCTTCCCTAACAGCCTCATCATTAATTTTCGCCCATAAAACCGGCCAAGCATTATGCATTAATTTAGCAGATTCTGCACTCGCAAGTTCGACATCTGTAGGTAAATATTCACCAAAGTCAGCCATCCATCCATCTAACCCAAAGTCAATTAAATTTTCTTTTATAACCTGCCTATACCATTTGCACGCTTCAGGATTCGTAAAATCAACGACACCGCAATCAAATTCCCCAAAATCAACAAGGTAATCTTCTCCCTTATGATTTTTGGCTAAATATCCTTTTTGGCTCGCTGTTTTGTATAAATCGCCATCAACAGCAACATACGGGTTAATATAACCTAAGAAGCGAATCCCCTGCTTCTTCCAATCCCATATTTTTGTATCAAGTTCCGGATATATTTCCGGATTCCATTTCCAATCCCACATTAAGCGTTTACCAAAGGAAGTATTCCTTATCCCTTGCCAGTCCTGACACCAAACACCGCCGACTTTAATACCTTTGTCTAAAGCACGGCTTAGTTTTTCCTCAACAACTGATGTTCCGCCTTGGATTCCGAGCCAAATGCCATTGTAAGTCCAATCAGGCAACTCCGGCTGGCGTCCAAACAAGTCTGATATTTTCTTAACGAGATCTATAAATGTTTCAGCTTTATCAAATAAGATAAATTGAGGAATATTCCAAACCTGCAGTTCATGAAAATCTTCATGACTAAAATCAAAGTCTGCATATGCCGTCGTTTCAACATGGCAAAAGTATTTATCGCTGGAAATATAGGTTGGCTGCGGATAGTTTGTATTATAATAATCACCGCCTGCCTTATCTTTAACATCTGCTTGCCATGTTGTGTAGGTATTTTTATTTCGGCCGACACCGGGCTCAGATGTCCAAAGCGGAAAATGCTTACCCCGTAAATTAAAATAAGATAATTGTTCTCCGCATCCATACACTTTTTCATTTTGATATGAATTGATTCTGATCCATAGTCTGTTTACATCGTCTGATACATTATTAAACTCTATCTTTAACCTTTCTCTGTCCTGTTTAATTGTTAATATTATAGCGGCTTCTGTATTTGAATGATTTGAGAAAGCAATAGTCACCTTGTTATCATTCACGGATTCAATCTTGGTATATCTCAAAGCAATTCTTTCTATTAAATAATCCTCTATTTTGAAGTTACCCCGATACATTTCAATATTTTCTTCACCTTTTCCAATGAAAACAACAGGGGAAGTTTTAGTATGCTTCATCAATTTAAGATTGCCAAAGAGTAATTCAAACCCTCCATCTATTTCATTGACACTAAAAATCTTTTTTTCTGTTTGATTAATCATGTTAAATCCTCACTCCATCCAGTACTTATACTATAGGTAAAATTCAGATAATTTAAATTCCATTTCGACCATTAAGTTCAGCTACAATTTTATTAAATCTCTTATCCGAAAGTTTATAGAAAAGTCCCATAACAACTATTGTAGCTATGGCTAAAACACCAGGATATATAAACATAAGGCCTTTAATACCTTCTATAGCCTTTACGCTTTGCACAGCATTAGGTACATATCCTACCATCCCTAATACTAATCCTGGAACAAATCCGGCAATAGCCTGAGAAAGCTTCCGGAAGAAAGTATAGAAAGAATAGACAACACCCTCAGATCTATTGCCTGTTTTCCATTCTCCATATTCGACAGCGTCAGATACAAGAGCCCAGTTTAAGCTATTAACAAACGAACTTCCAAAGAACGCCAAACAGGCAAATACAATAAATACAACCGGATCTTTAGCGAAGAAATAAGCTGAAATATCCCCTATTGCCCAAATGGCACAACCTATCATATACGTCATTTTCTTGCCAAACTTTTTGGAAAGAAATGGTACAAAAACGACGCCAATGAATACACATCCCATACTGAAGAAACCCATATACGGTACTATAGAAACGTTTTTAAGAACATATTGGCAATAATAGACTTGTACTGCAAGTTTTACATTGAATGCAGAAAATGTAAACAAATTCACAAGACATAAAACCATGAGCGGCGCATTTTTAAATAGAGACTTATAGTTTTCCTTTAGTGATGTTTTAGATTGTTTTGGCCTTTCTTCAATATATCTCTCTTTAATGTTAGCATAGCAGTATATTTGTATTAAAACACCAGCAATAGCAAAAATGGATACTGCTATGAGATACCCCATCGACGTATTGTGAACGCTTAAAACAATCGGCATAAATCCTACAGTGGTAATAAGTAATCCTAAGTTGGAGCCTGCCTGCCTAAATGATGCCAATTGTGCACGTTCACTTGCGTCTTTAGTCATAGCAGGCATCATAGAGCCATAAGGCACATTAGAAATACTATAAATTGTTCCAAAAATCATGTAAGTGACATATGCCCAAATGATTTTACCCGTCAATGAAAAGTGCGGTGTTGTGAAACTTGCTATAGTAATAAGCGCAAGCGGCAATGCAGCAAATAATATAAACGGCCGAAATTTATCTTTTGGTCCAATATTTTTCCGATTATCAACCCAAGTACCGACAGAAATATCAGAAATAGCATCCCAAATTTTTGTGACTAAAAAAACAGATCCTGCTATTGCCGACGGTAATCCTAATGCGTCTGTGTAAAACTTAAGCAAGTAAATCTGACCTAAATCAAACAAAAAGTTATTTCCAACGTCCCCCATGCCGTAAGCAATTTTTTCCCTTAGTTTTAGCTTACCAGTCGCTTTCTTTTGCTCATTAATATTTTGAGAAACAACCTGACTCATAACGAATACCCCCAATCATAGATTCTAGCCCGCTACGGTCAATCTATATTTTGTTAATCACCTTAATGGAAACGCTTTCTAAGTTTCGTTAGTTAATAAAGTATCTTTAAATTTTCCCCTTTAATTCCGGGATATGCACCTTGATCTATAAGTCTAGCGTTTTCGGGATGAGCTAACAGCCATTTGTTCTTCATAAAAAGAAGTTTATCTTCAAAACGATTTACCGGAAAGCTGTCTACCAGCTTTTCATTTGTACCTTTTGGCAGTACGACAACACATTTATAACCGTTATCAGTTACTTTGCAAGGTGCAAAATGCAAAGTGGTTTGATAAATTTCAATTGCTGTACCTTTAGGGATAAAAAATCCCTTTAATTGCTCTACAGAAATTTCGTTGTTCTCAATGTCACGAATATGACCTAAAATTAAAAACATATCAGTGATTGCAATATTAACTTCACTGCTCTTGTGATATTCTAAACCGTTAAGATTTGAGTTCCTTCCATTACTATAGCCGATTTGAATATCCATACCCCCGTATAAACTTCTAAAATAGCTTTGAAATTCTGGCAAATCTATCTTCGGATAACTCGGTACATAACAATTCCCATGTTCCGGCAGCTCACTATCTTCCATCTTATCATCAAATACCGTGAAATTTTCCTTAATAATTTTCCCATAAATTCCAAAGGTCTCATCATAAACATCGAAACATTTAAGTTGTTGATTTTTTTCCTTTATCGTTTCAAACAAAATGGACATTTTCTCACCCCTCAATCATATTGTAACGTCATTACCTTTAGTTGAAATGTCATAATCTTTACTTAATTATATGTAATCGCATTCAAAAAATCAATATATAATTTCGATTTGGTTGAAATATTATTAAAGTTAGAAATTAAACATCCTAAAGTTCTTCTATTAAATAGTCCCCTGAAATGCCGGTAAGATATTATTTAAGGATTCCTTTATGAAAATCAAAATAAAGTTTTTAATCATACTTAATGTTAAACTAACAGAAAGAATTGCTTCATAGCTGCAACATTTATTAATTTCTTATTTGGAGGTTGATAATATGGAAGAATACTCTTCCGTTATTTCATTTATCAAAGAAATAGAGCGATTAAAAAATAATACAAGAACAGCTTGGACAAGTAAGGGAAAAAGAGAAAGTATAGCAGAACACTCATGGCGGCTCACGATGTTTTGCATGGTTTTAGAAGAACATTTCCAAGATATAGATTTCGGCAGAGTACTTCGTTTATCTTTAATACACGACCTCGGTGAGGCCTATGAAGGGGATATATCAGCAACAGTTCATGCAGATTCCGAAACGAAGCTGAAAAAGGAAGAGGATGCTCTTATAAGACTAACAGGATCTCTCCCGGAAAAAACTCAGCAAAAATTTATGGCATTATGGCAGGAATACAATAAAGGCGAGACAAAAGAAGCCAAGCTGGTAAAGGCACTTGATAAAATAGAAACGATTATCCAACATAACCAAGGTGTTAATCCCCCGGATTTTGACTACCTTTTCAATCTTGAGTACGGACAGAAATACGCTATGTTCCACCCAATCATCCAAACCATTAGAGAAATCGTTGACCAAGAAACGCTTTCTCGAATAAACAATAAAGAAACATGAAGGATAAAGTTTTAAATGAATGCTTAAATTTTGTCCTTCATACGGCTAATGAAGGACATTTTGCCTGATATTATTTGAAAAAATGTCTTTCATCACTCATATCCTTTTAATATTTAGGTAACTGCATTTCAATGCGATTCCTTCTCTTTTTTGAAAATGCATTTTAAACTCGTAACTGAAGTTAGAATCCGCTGCGAGTTTTTCTTTGTTTTTAAGATAGACATTACGGTAGTGCTTAAAGCACTGCATTACCCAATTTTTTATGTTATATTTTGTTTATTGTGTTTTTCTGGAGGTACCCCTTGATATCAAAAATATCTTTATATATAGAAAGAAAGAGGTGGAAAAATGACATCACAAAATTACAATAGGAAATTGATTGTGACATTGCTGCTGACTGGGGCGTTTATTGCTATTTTAAATCAGACGACGATGATTACAGCTATTCCTCCGATTATGAAGGAAATGCATGTCAGCGCCAATTCTGCTCAATGGTTAACAACCATTTTTATGCTTGTTAATGGTGTGATGATTCCAATTTCAGCTTTCTTAATTGAACGCTTTACATCGCGGCAGCTTTTTATTTGTGCGATGAGCATTTTTGCCTTTGGAACGTTAATTGCCGGGATTGCACCGAACTTTGCTTGTCTAATACTTGGAAGGATTATTCAGTCAGCCGGTGCAGGGATTATGATGCCTCTGATGCAAACGATCTTTTTATTAATTTTTCCGGTTAATAAGCGCGGTCAAGCGATGGGGCTCGTTGGTCTCGTTATTCAATTTGCGCCAACTATAGGGCCAGCCTTGTCAGGTTGGATGATTAATACCTATTCCTGGCGCGTGATGTTCTTTATTATTTTTGTTATTGCTCTTGTCATTATTGGCATTTCTATTAAAGCTATGCAAAACGTTACAGAGCAGACCTATCCGAAAGTTGATATCTTATCTATTATTCTATCGTCGTTCGGTTTCGGAGGATTGCTTTACGGCTTTACCAGTGCAGGTAATTACGGCTGGGGGAATATTGCAACCATTCTCACCTTAACGATTGGCGTTATTGCTTTAGTGATATTTATCCTTAAACAATTTCGGCTCGACCACCCTATGCTGGAATTCAGGGTATTTAAATATTTCATTTTTACACTGACCACCATGATAGGGATGATCGGGTTTATGGGCCTTATAGGGATAGAAACATTAATCCCGCTCTATATGCAAAATATGCGAAGCTATACAGCTATGGAATCCGGATTAGCCATTTTACCGGGAGCGCTCGTCATGGGCTTGATGTCACCGATCACGGGTCGAATTTTTGATAAAGTTGGAGCAAAATGGTTGACGATTATTGGATTAATCATTGTTACCCTGACAACAGTGCCTTTTGCAAACTTAACGACGTCTACATCGTTTGCTTTTATCGCCATCTATTATTCAATTCGGATGTTTGGATTGGCAATGGTGATGATGCCCGCGACAACAGCCGGCTTAAATCAATTGCCTAAGCGGTTAATCCCGCACGGTGCAGCAATGAATAATACAATGCGTCAAGTCTCCGCTTCGATTGGAACAGCGATTATTGTAACAGTCATGACAACAACAGGCGAGGCTGCGAAACATGATCCAAGTATTTCAAATCCAATGATTCATGGCGTTAATGTTGCCTTTATGGTGATCACTATACTTTCAATTATTGGGGTCATTTTAGCTTTCTTTTTAAAGAAAACTTCCCCTCCGGAGGAAGAGAGCGGGAGCAGAGAAACCAGCAGGCGTAAAAAGGTGGTAAGAGGTTAATAGTAAAACAGGGGTTATTCCCCTGTTTTTTTTGCCTCAGTTATTTTAAAATGACTGCATTTATATTTTTCTAATGAATGGCGGCTTAACCCATGACTAATCCGCCATCAACACGAATACATTGTCCAGTTATAAACGAAGCCCACTCTGAGGCAAAAAACAGCGCACTCCCAGTAATGTCCTTTGGAGTCGTCAGTCTGCCCATCGGCGTTAACCGGGTGATAGCTTCCCGTACATCTTCTTTTGTTTCACGGCTTGAGTCAGTCGGATAAGTTAAACCTGGAGCTATACAATTTACTGTAATGCCGAACCTGCCTAATTCTGCAGCAAGATTACGGCTAAATCCAAGCAACCCGGCTTTTGCGGAAGTGTAATCATGATAAGGTATCAGAGGCAGGTCGATTAAGTTTGTAACAATATTAATAATACGGCCGCTGTTTTGATTTTTCATATGAGGCATGACGGCTTGACAAACATGAAATGCTCCGCCAACAGCGCCGTCTATTTGTCTCTGGTAGTCTTCCCACTCGATCTCCCATGCCGTTTTCCGCGTTTTTGGGTTAAAAGTGTAATGAGGAAGGGCATTATTCACAACAACATCAATGCCTCCGAATGAATCTGCAATCTCGTTAACCATTGCTTTGACTGATGTTTCATTCATGACATCCGCTTGCATCGGCAAAGCTTCCCCGCCTTGTTGACAAATCTCTTCACTGACCTTTTTAGCTTCTGCTTCACTTTTTAAGTAATTAACAATGACGGATGCACCTTCTTTGCCGAAAGCTTTAGCAATCTCAGCGCCTATTCCGCGGCTCGCACCGGTTACAAGAACAATTTTTCCTGTAAAATCCATTTTAAACGTCTCCTTTATTCAGCATCTGGATCATAATTCTCAGCATCTTGTTCCGCATTCTTTTCAATATCTGTCCATTTGATTAAATCAAGGAAGTTCAGCTGTCCATCGTGGTGCCATCCGGGTTGAGTATGCAGCATTTCTCCGATTGAACAAATCCGGTTCACACCCGCTTCGCCCAGCTGTTCGGCAAGCCGAAACAGTCTCTCGGGACCTACAGCAACACCTGCCGTTTGTAAATAGCGCCGATACGGTTCTAAAAATGAAATGGAGTCTTCTAAAATTGTACATTTAAAAACATGGACAGTCCGATTCAACGGCGAGGCCGCAAAGGCAGTTTTGTTATGGTAAATGACTGTCCAGCTTGTCCCCTCTGAACTGCCATATACAGCATCTTCCGATTCATTCAGCGCTTCAAATTCATATTTGCTGCGGACGGCACGAATGGCAAGTGCCTCTTCATTTGAAATCTCGGCTCTCGGTTTCTTTTCATGATAGCGCTGAAGCTCTTTGGCTAAGAGCTGCGCAAATTGCTTGGGAGAAACAGCACCGCCCTCCTCAATAAAAACAGAGTGAGGAGAAACACATCCCTGTTGGTCATAAACCGAGATATCTTCTGCCAGACGATGGGCTACCTGATTATAACGGTCTGGGGTCAGTGCTTCTTTACCTGCCATGGCAAAACTTATTTTATGACCGTAACTTAAAAATAACTTATGGTCCGGAACCCGGCTTCTTACCTTTTCGACAGATTGACTTGATCCGTAAACAATTACAGCTTCAGCCTCAGAAATCACTGATTCCTCAAGTTCAATGTTTCCGCCTTTCCATGGCAAAACGGCAAGACAATCAGCGAAATCCTGATTGACTTCGGCCAATGTCTGTGCAAACAAAACAGGCATTAACGGTTCAGAAGACGAGGTTTTTCCTATGTTCGCCGATTTAATAAGCAGTCCCATTATCATGCTCCAAATAGGCAGCCCCGGAACATTGCCTGAGAAAATATGAAAAATGAGCTTAGGGCCGTATGCCTTGCTAAAACCACCTGTTTTACGGGGGCGAAATTCATCAAGCACTGCGGGGTTATCGAATTCTTCGTCAAGAAAACGGAGAAGTTCTTTTTTTCGAAATGTCCGCATAAACCGTTTTAATTCAAGACGAATCATTTCTTTATGATAGCCTGTGATTACCGGCAGCCATTTTTCTGCCAATTGCCTAAAAGGATAATTTGGATCCAGCCATTTCTGTACAGCGCTATCTATGATGTCAACAACTTCTGCTATTTTTAAATTCAGGAGACAGTTTCGCCGATTAGCTTTAATTGTTTGAGAGAGTTCTGATATATCTCCGCTGGAAAACACCGGGAACCGTAAAATTAAGTTCTCATATTCTGATTCATAAATCCGTTCGGTGAACGATGTTAACTGAAACCCTTTTGGCACAAAATAAGCGTCTATCACTTGCGCCCCCTCTTTATCTATCATTGTTGCTGAGCCTCCATTAATTGATCAACAGATATTGAACATCCCCGGGCTTCGGACCCTTCAGCCCGGCCAAGCAAAGTCAAACCATCCGCTGTTTTATATCCCATATCTTCAGTTAAAATTGCGAGACAAGAATTCCAGTTTGCCAGATCATAATGAGCAAGAATTCCAATTTCACCGTCTTTTAACGGTTCAAGCGTTTCAGGATGGAGGACAAGCGTCTTTAACCAGGAAGCGCTGGACATTTTCGTATTCAGCCGGTCACGGAACACAAATTTTTGATCGTAAATTTGCGAGCTTAATTCGGTCATACCGTACATGTTAATGCAATCTTTTTGACTGATAGCGAATGTTTCCTCGAAGGATAAATAGAGCTCTTCTTTTTTTACCTCACGGGATTGACCTTTAAAACCTCCCGTGTCAAACAGCCTGCTGCCGGATGCAAGTTTAAACCGGTTGCCATGCTCCTTGCAGTAATCAAGAAAATGCACATAAGCAAAGGAAGCTCCCATTAGCATGACGGGTTCTTTCCTTTCTTCACTTTCCTTAAGTGCCTTTACCAAACTATTCATATCCAGCCCGTCTTTATTAAAGAAATTCCGGCTGTTTTCATTGCCGAAATGTTTTACCGCCATTGTTAAATACCGTGACAACGATGAGTTTTTATTCAAATCTTCTCCCGGTGAAAGAACAAAAATGGCTCTCTTTTTTCCATCAGGGACGACAAACTGTTTAAAGCCGGTCATCATTGAAGCATCCCAGACTTGCAAAGAAGGATGATGATTTTTTCCGCGTTTTTCAGCATTTGTTGTTCCGCTTGTCATAAAAACGGCCTCAGCCTCTTCAGCCGGTTCGCAAGACAGCACAAGCTCTTTAAACGCTTGAATTGGTATAACCGGTATTTCCCTCCAATTTTTTACTGTCAGCGGGGTTTTCCTTCGCTTTTGGCAAAACTTCTTATAAGGAAGATTAAACTTAAATTGATAGGTAAATAGTTTTAGAGCCAGCTCATTGAATCGTGATTCTTCTTCATTTGACTCCTCAATAAAAGTTAAGATTTGTTCGGTTATTTCTTTAGATTCTTTCCTCATTATTTTTCCCTCTTTCTTTATTTATCCCCAACCAGCTAGGAATATTGACTAACACTAATTGCAGCAAAATAGCAGTAACGGCACCTACTAAAATCGTGTTGCTAAGGAATTTCCCTAAGAAACCATGAACATTGGTAAAATAGTTTGGGAGCGCGATGGATAATAAAATCGACAAGCCTGCAATCATGAAATTCGCTTCAGTTTTCTTCATTTTTCCAAGAATATTAATACCCGTAAAAATAAGCGATGCAGCCGCCGGCAAAAAGATCCCGCCAACAACAGCGTCAGGCGTCACAGCAAGCATCGCTCCCGCCTTAGGAATAAAACCAAGTACAAGAAAGATAATCCCGGCTGCCTTAACCGCATGCCGTGAGCCGACGCCCGTTAATCGGATCAAACCGACATTTTGGCCAAATCCTGTCGTCGGGAAACCGCCGATAAGCGTTGAAATGATTGAACCAATCGATTCACCGGCAAATCCCTTTCGAATCCGTTTGTTATCTAACGGGGCGTTCACCATTTCTGCCGCAGCATGATAAACACCCATAGCTTCAAATACTGCCACAATATACGCAAAGAAAAATGTCCCAAATGAGACCCAGTCAAATTTAAGCGCACCATAAGGAAGTATATGGGGCAATCCAAACCAACCGCTTGTTGCGACCTTAGAAAAATTAACTTCCCCAAGCAAAAATGCGATAACATCACCGGCAACTAGAGCGATGAGAAAAGAATACGAACGAAGCATGCCTGTCCCAAATACAGATAAAAACAGGACAATTAATGAAGTAGCAACTGAGATTGTCAGCGTTTTTCCATCAAGAAAAGTTTTCGATCCCGGGTCCCCTCCTAAATAAAGTGACAGTGTAAAGCCGGATAGTGCAACGCCGACAATTAAAATCACTGAACCGGATACGACTGCTGTAAAAAAAGATTTCAATTTCCCAAGCAAGCCCGTAATAGCTAATATAAAAATGATGATTCCGCTTAACACAATCCCCCCGCCGGCAGCTGCCAATCCGTTAGCTTTTCCGGCAGATATCATAAGTGAATCAAAAGCGGCCGACGGACCTTGAACAACAGGTAATCGTACAAGCCGTGTTGCCTGTACAAGCGTGACCAAGCCCGCTGCAATAAAAATGGCATTCACCATGTTTGCGGCTAAGGCAAACGACAGCCCGATCATCGCAGTCACAAACACAGGATCAAGCCAAACGTTTGAAACAAAGACATGCTGCAAACCATATAAAAATCCTCGAACCGGTGATAATTTTTCTTCCAAACCAACTGTGACTATTCCTGAGTTATCCGAAAGTTGTTCTTCCGTTTCTATCTTTTGTTGCATAAAATATCCTCCCATCAAAAAAAGCCACCCGGCAAGCGGGTGGCTTCAATATATACAAACTGTATAAATATAAATCCACGCCACTTCCCTACGCTAGTGTTAACTAGATCAGGTTCAAAGGGTCGAATCACTTCTCTCAGCTTAAAGCTCCCCTAGTGGTGACTTTTCTTTTTTTCTGTATCGTACACCTATGTTTAAAATTCGTCAAACTTTTTATATCAAATGAATATTTTTCGGGTTTTTATTTTAATAATGGATGACTTTTGACGTTTCTTAATGATCATCATAAGTTTAAAAACGGTGCCAGCAGGCACCGTTTTTATAATTTTCCATTAGGACTGTCGTAGAATTTTTTGATCGCTTGATCAACGTAAACCCAGCCCTTCCAGCCGAGATGCATTGTATCCTTTAAAAAGTACTTGTCATATTCATGGCTTGAGAAATCCGCCACCGGAAAACCAGCCTTTTCTACTTGCTTGCGGACTCTGGCATAGTAGTATTGCCGCGTCTTCTTAGGGACCCCGGCATAATCGTACCAGCGGCCATTCTCTGGAACAGAGATAAACATTGCTTTTGCATGTTTTTCTTTTAATAAGTCCAGCACAAGCTGCAAGTCACCGTACTCAGGTGAATGATAATACCTTTCATGCTTTCTATATCCCTTTAGATGACTATATTTAGGTTTTATTTTCTTCCAATAATGATTGTTAATACCGTAAGTGTTAGAAGTACTGTCTTTTTCACCCATTAAATCGCCGCGATGACGGAGCTGTTTCCAAGAAAGATTTTTTAAGCTTGGATCAACATTAGGATGATGGGGATGAACAGAGAAAGATTTTATCGTATCTCTCCACATGAGCACCCTATAGTCAAATTCTCCATACGCCTTCTCGCCCAACAGCTTCAATTTATTTGTCTGATTACTATAACCGATTCCTTTTAATAAATAAGCCAGATTCTTATCTTTTCTAATAAATTTAAATTGCAGTAACCGCCTGGCAGCGCGTTTCTTTAATGAAGGGTCTATGTTTTTGTTAAATACGAAATCATAGGCCTGCAGTTTTGAAAAGTTTGGATCAAAATGCTTTCTATCCAACCCCTGTTGAGCAAACCATTGCGGGGATAGGATAAAGACAATTTTCCTATTTTTAAGGTCATTTGACATGGATGCAAAGTTCAAAAAGTGAACGAGTGACTGCATACCGCCGCGCCCGACTAGAAATGGGGTGAACCCGTCAGGATTGACTTTAAAATAGTTAGACGGGTGGAAAGGATCTAAACGCAAAAGTTCAGATGACCCATAAATAGGAAGATATTTTTTATCATCCATTGCTTTTTGTTGCAGGGCTATACCTTGAAACATATTTGGATCCAAGCTCGTTGCCGCCTGGTTTACCTTCTTATTGCTTATAAGCGCATGCTGTACACTGCCCGGCGTAAACAATAAGGCAAGGAAAATGATGATGGCCAAGATTAATGGGCCATACCTCGGTTTTTTCATTTCATTTCAGCCAACTTATTAATAATAAGGTTAGGTGTCGCCCATTCTTCGCGATCAAATTCGGAAATCGATACCGGAATGCCTAGTTTATCTTCAATTTCGACTAAAAGATTGACAGTTCCAAAGGAATCCAAAATGCCATCTTCAAATATTTTTACATCAGGATTTTCCTTAACAATATCGTTTTCACAAACATCTTCAAGAATATCTAATACTTGTTCTTTAAATTCAGCCATTGTTATACGTCTCCTTTTTCAATGAAAAGTTCTATATTTTAATGGTGTTCAAAAGGGAGGACAAACAGGGCCAACACTGGCTAAAAACGTCGCGTCCATGTGACAACGCCAGTACTAGCACGTCCTGTGCGTCGGAATTTCGAGGCGCGGCAGTCCACGAGGACCGGATCGACGAGCGATACTTCTCGAAACACTACGAGTTGCGACGAGAAGTCGGAGATGCCTCTGTGAATATGCTGCAGCGCAGGAGCACAGGTACATCTTAGAATTGCCCGGCACGTGAGGACCGCAGTGGCAACGCAACGAAGAAATTCGCCTGCAATGTTTCCCGGACTTTTTTGAACATCCTTTTTTAAGTGAATAGTCTTCCTGAGAAAATAAGAAGGCTAAAACATACAAAGTTAAATGTAATCACAACAGATAAGACATGCGTCAACTTATTGTCCGGCCAAAATTTATGCTTCTTGTTTTTCCGCTCAAATACATCAAAAAAGATAAAATAAAAGGTGTGAAGCAAGCCATAAACAATATAGTGCGGAAAAGGTCCGTGCCACAATCCCATAACGAAGAAATTTATAAAAATCCCTATATAGGATGTTGTGTAACGGTTTTTAAATACTTTCTTTTTGGTCATCGTAAATACAAACCGCATAAAAATATAATCTCTAAACCAAAAAGATAATGTCATATGCCAACGATTCCAGAAATCCTTGATGTTACGGCTAAGAAACGGCTTATTAAAGTTTTCAGGGGTCTTAATCCCGAGTAAATAACTTGTGCCAATAGCAAAATTACTGTAGCCGGCAAAATCAAAGAACAGGTACATACTGTAGGCATACATATAGATGACAATACTCAAGAACGTATCTTGTTTGAGGTACCCGGACATTAGGATATGCTGATTAATAAGGTACCCGATAATGAATTTGTAAAGGAACCCTTGAATAATACGATTTATACCGCGGTAGAGAAGTTCCTTATATTCCGCAGACGTCGGCGTATGTTCGATATCCTTTTCGAACCGGCGATAACGATCAATTGGTCCGGATGAGATTGTCGGGAAAAATAACAGGAAGCGAAGGAAGCGGTATACAGAAACTTCCTTCAGCTGCCCATCACGGATATCAATGATCATTTGAACGGCCCTAAAAGTTAAATACGATATGCCAAGGAAGCCGACCATGCTCAAGCTTTTGAAATACGGTGCAAACTTAACGATAACCAGCGGCAAAATGGATAGCGCAACCGTTAAATAGAACATGCTGGTTGGATTATTTTTTTTCCGAACAGGTAAATATCCCTTAATTAATACAACTTGCCAAATGACAAAAATGATTAACGATATAGCCTGTGCCGGCTTATTATAGAAAGTGAGCACGAGAAAAAATATTGCGACAACCGAATTATACGTTTTAAGTGATTTTCCATTAAGTCCTGCAATGATTGACGGGATGAGCAGTATCGCTAAGATGATAAAATAGTAAAATGTTGCATAAGGAATCATACGGTCATTGTTACCTCTTTCAGTAACGCTTTGCGATCTACCTTACCGTTAGCAGTCATTGGAATGGAAGATTGGTAAACGAATTTTCTCGGAATCATATAGGCTGGCAGTTCAGCTGCCAATTCTTTTTTAATCGCCGATGTTAACTGAAATTCCTTTTCAAATTGATGCTCATTTGGAACGACGATCGCTAATAGATGGTCGTATGCATCATTTCTCTTTATCGGCAATACAACAGCGGCATTAACATAAGCACTTGAACGAAGATGATGTTCAATTTCTTCAATTTCCATACGATATCCGTGTAATTTAATTTGGTTGTCCATCCGGCCGTGGCAGAAAAGCATGCCATCTTCCAATACCCCGGCATCTTTTGTTCTATAGGCCCGCTCGCCATTTATAGTCATAAATGCTTTTTCCGTTAACTCCGGAGCACTTAAATAACCTTTGCTGACACTTGGGCCGACAATAACGATTTCTCCCTTTTCACCATCGGCTGCTAATGAGCCGTCTTCTTTCATAATCAGAATTTGGCAGTCGCTCTTACAATAGCCGACCGGAAGAGAATCGTATTTTCCGGTCATTTCCTTATCAATGATGACACTCGTAACGGCAACTGTTGCTTCAGTTGGGCCGTATGAATTGATAATTTGTGCTCCAGGAAATCTTTCTAACAGCTGTCTTGCTAAATTGTTTGGTAAGACCTCCCCGCAAAATAAGAAAGTATTAAGGGAAGGAAGCATTTCACTTGAGAAGCCGGGAGCCATTAAGCACATTTCCGCAAAAGACGGTGTAGAAGTCCAAACTTCGATATTTGATTGTTCGAAAGATGCAAACAGTTCCTTTGGTTTCGCAATCATTTCTTTATCAATGGCCCAAAGCGTTCCGCCTGTGACGAGACTTGGATAGAGATCCATAACTGACAGGTCAAACGAAAACGGCGCTTGGTTCAAGAAAACTTGCCCTGATTGTAATCCAAAATCATTTGTCGCCCATTTTACGAAGCTTTCCAAGCAATTTAAGGTAATCTGAACACCTTTTGGATTGCCTGTACTGCCAGAGGTATAAATAATATAAAAGTTATCCTCGCCTCGAACAGCTTGTTCCGGCATTGGCATATGCCCTTTACAAGTCTGGAATATTTCATTTAATTCAAAAGGATTAATTGATCGAATTTGCAAACCGTTTATAGTCAGTGCTTCTTGAGAAATCATAAGCTTTGCCCCGGAACTTTCGATCATACGGTGAATACGGTCTTCCGGGATAGAGATATCAACTGGTATATAAGAATGTCCGGCTTTTACTGCTGCTAAAAAGCAAATGATCATTTCTGGCTGCATATGTCCATGAACTAAAATAGGTGAATCATCGTTCGGGTATTCTTTAGCAATCCAATAAGCCAGTGCATCGGAAGACTCTTTAAGCTGACTATAAGTCATCTTTTGGTCTCTCCAAACAAATGCTATTTTTTCAGGAGTCTCTTTTGCCCAATTGTTAATCTTTTCGATTAAATTTAAATTCATTCTCATCATCACCTTTTAAAATTCATTATAAATAAATGGAGCCGAATGAGTGGCTTTCGCGCCATACAACCATACTAGAGCAATAATGATCACAAGATAATAAAGAGTTTTAACAAACCATTGTGTGATCGGCCGTGACCAAAGTTCTTTGATCGTTTTCATACTTCCACTCCTTGATATAAGGAAAACTATTCTACATTTTTCACAAGGTTTTTTTGCTTTAAAGGTTTTTTTGCTTTAAAGCTTTTTCATTATATAACATCCAAGACACATATTTTACCCTTTTTCCAATAATGTTACCTTTTTGTAACCACTAATCAATTGGCACTATATTCGATAAACCCTTGCCCTGATTGAAAAAATAGAACCTTTTAATTTTGGACAGCCTGTTTGTGTACAGGTCCAGGTGCTGGATTGGCAAGAACAGGCTTGGATAATTTAATATAAATCGTCTTATTCAAAAGACCTAAGTTTTTTATATTATTTTGTAAATTAGAGAGCAAGACAACATACTCGCTGCCGTCCTTTTGGAAGCCATTCATTGCATTCCAACCTGATAATACGCCATGATTTGAGTAATTAACCGGTTTGTAATACCATCCCCTGCGATTGATATACCATCCAAAACCATAATAATGTTTAAATGGTGTCATCATCTGTCGATAGCTTTGCGGCGACAAGAGCTTTCCGGTTGATAAGGCCCGGTCAAATTTATACAAATCTTCAGCCGTCATATAAATATCACCGCAGCCAAATACCTGTGAAAAATCAGGCATAATTGGGTTATATGCCAGTCCGGACAGTTCTTTATAACCGACAGACGGATATTTTTCTTTTTTTAGCTGGCTGCCGAATCCTGAATCTTTTATTCCTGCCGGCTTAAAGATATGTTGTTTTATATATTCATGCAATGGTTCCCCGCTTATTTTTTCAATGACATAGCCGAGAATAGAGTAGTTGGCATCATTATAGTCAAATTGAGTGCCCGGTTGAAATTTTAAATACTCGGAGCTTAACCCGATACTTTTTATTAAAGCACTGGTCGATACTTTTTGTTTTGTTTCAAGATGTTTTCCTATTCCGGATGTGTGTGTTAATAAATTATATATTTTTATTTTGCTTGCATTTGGAAAAGAAGGAAGATATTTTGACAGCGGATCATTGACGTTTATTTTCCCTTCCTGCTGGAGCTGCATTAATGCTGTCGCAACTATTGGTTTGGTAATAGAGCCAATATAATAAACAGTCTTCGGATTGTTTTTAATTCTCTCTTTAGCATTTGCAAATCCGTATCCTTTATTTATAACGACTTTTCCATTCTTCACAATAAATGCTGTTCCATTAAAATGAACTTTTTTTAAATATCTGTCTAAATCTTTATCGTGAACAATGTTGGCAGGTGCTGAATTTGGCCGCATTTTTCCTATTTTTTTGATATTATCATGGTGCGGTTTCTCTTTTAAGTTAAGAGGAGCTTCTGTTTCTAAATTTTTTGCTGATAAATGCTTTGAATATAAAAAGAAGGTTCCGGTCCCGATAATCCCTACGGCGCAACAAAAAATCAAAAATCTTTTAAATGGATTTTTCCTTCTTTTCTTTCTTATTCGCTTTTGCATTTTTACCTCCAATTTTACATCTCTTGTGATTAAATTAAGGAGAAACAAATATACACAAAGATACCATAACCGCTTCTTTAAATGATTACAAAAAAATGACAAAGTCACTTTTAAAAAAAGAAAGACACTATCACATATTGTGATAATGCCTTATTATTCCCCTTATTTAAGCTTTCCATTTAAATAATAAACCGCCAGCTGCGTACGTCCGTTACATTCGAAGTCTTACGGACGGTTGCACCGGGACAAACGCCTAAAAACCCTATCGAATGACTGATCACTCAATAGGGTTAAATATTTTTAATAAAAGCCAAACTAAAACGCCTTGATTTTGACTTCATTCAGACTTTGTATCTATAATTAATGAGTTAATGTTTTTTAATACAAACTAGGTGATATATATGAAGAAACAAAAGAAACTGGCCTATGCAGATCCGTCAAAATCTCTGCGAGGCGGAATATTTGAAGAATCAAAGAAAAACGAGGTATTTACGCCGCCTCCGCCAAAACCCCTTGGTTTCAGAGCGGCTTTCAAGCACCGGCAAATACCGTTTCCATGGCTAAGAGCTATGGGTGCCGGGTTAAGCATTGGCTTACCGCTTTTGATAGGCATTGCCTTTAACCATTTTGTTTGGGGATTGCTTGCCAATATGGGCGGTTTTACTTTTCTTTATGCCAAAAGTAATGAGACGTATGCCAAAAGAGCTGTAAAGTTATTATTTGTGGCTTGCGGTCTCGCCATTTCGTTTGGTTTAGGAACATTTTGCGCGCCTTCACTCTGGATGACCGCTATTGCAATAGGTATTGTCAGTGCAGGTGCGACATTCCTTTGCGGTGCCTTTAATGTCACCCGCCCCGCCGGATTTTTCTTCGTCATGGCCTTCGGTATTGGTACAGGGCTGCCAATCAATCCCTCACAAGCGCCATTGAACGCTATACTTGCCTTTGCCGGAGGTATGTTGTCATGGTTAATTGCCATGGCAGGATGGCTTGTTAAACCTCATGGGCCGGAGACCAATGCTGTGACAAATGCTTTTAGGGAAGTATCCGCATTTATAGAGGCCATTGGGACGCCAAAAGTACATGAAGCAGAACATCGTGCGGCCGTTGCTCTGCGAAATGCCGAAGATGCTGTAACTTCCAGCATATGGCGGAGGCAAAACAAATATTCTGATCGGCTTCTTCTGCTAAAAAGAAAAGCTAATGCCTTATTTCTTGCAGGGATAGAGCTTGCCGGAGAAAAAAGCGGGGCTATCCTTCCCGAATGTCCTGCCGCAATCCGGGCGATTGCTGATACAGTTGCAGATCCTCTTAGAGCCGCCTCTTTAAAAATTCCTGAGCCTGAGAAGTCTACAAAGGCGAGAAAACAAATATACGCGGAATTATTGTCTGCAGCGGCCATTGCGGAAGGTAAATATTCAGAAGATAAGTTGGGTATACAGTTTTATCGCCGGCGCAGCCTGCGATCTGTTTTTCAAAGTGCCTTTGACATGAGCTCGCTTGTCTTACCTTCAGCTTTCCGTAATGCTATTGTTGTCGTTATTGCAACACTTATTGCTCATGTTATAGGCAGCGAGCGTCCTTACTGGGTACCTATTTCCTGCGCTGCAGTACTGGAAGGCATGACGTTCATCGGCATTTTCCACAGGACATTGCAAAGATCGATAGGAACGATGGTTGGTATTATTATTGGCGCTCTTATCCTCACTCTGGAACCGCAGGATTTCACTGTTGCCTTATTAGTCATGCTTCTTCAATTTGGCGTTGAATTATATATCCCCCGTAATTATGGGGCAGCAGTTACTATGATAACGCCATTAGCGCTTCTCATTGCTGAAGCCGGACAATCGTCTCTTACGACGCAATCTTTAATTGCTGACCGGTTATTTGATATATTGCTTGGCAGTGTGATTGGGTTTATCGGAGGTATTTTGTTATGGAGGCGGGCGGCTTCACTTCGTTTACCTGCTGTTATTGGTCATACCATTCGTTATGAGGGTAAAATTTTATCTAGTTTGTTTGATAAACAAGAGAATGTTAACCAAACAAAATTATTAAAAGATCAACAAACCCTTGAAAGCAACCTTGTACATTTACGTACTGTTTATGACAACGCCATTAATGAATCAACCCGTCCGAGGCCGGAACTCGAGTCGCTTTGGCCTGCGGTAATAGCTGCCCAAAAGCTTGGACAATTATTAATAGCTATATATAAGCATCATACTGCAATAACCCCCGTTCCTGTCAGGACAATTGAGCAAATTAATGAGGCATTCCACGAACTGGAGACCGCGGTCATTGAGAGACGCCGCCCTAAACAATTAAACTTACCTGTGATTCCCGAATATCCAAGAATTAATATGGAATTACAATTATTACATCAATGCTTAGAAGGCATTCATACGGAAAAATAATTATAGTCTGTCGAGAATACCTCGACAGACTATTAAGTTTACATTAATCTTCCATTGTTGATAAATCGCCTGTCGGCAAATCTAACTCCCAAGCTTTTAAAACCCGTCTCATAATTTTTCCGCTTCTTGTTTTCGGCAACTTATCACGAAATTCAATTTGTCTCGGTGCTGCATGTGCCGCCAAACCTTTTTTAACAAACAAACGGATATCTTCTTTTAATTCATCATTTGGTTCATATCCTTCACGAAGACCAATGAACGCTTTGATAATTTCGCCTCTGACAGGGTCAGGTATGCCAATAACCCCTGCTTCAGCTACAGCCGGATGTTCAACAAGCTTGCTTTCAACCTCAAACGGACCGACGCGCTCACCGCTCGTCATAATAACATCATCAATACGTCCTTGGAACCAGAAGTAACCATCTTCATCCATGTAGGCGGAGTCACCTGACACATACCAGCCCTCAGGCGTGAAATAAGAATTATATTTTTCTTCATTATTCCAAATGGTTCTCATCATTGAAGGCCAACCTTTTTTAAGTGCTAAATTACCCATGGTATTAGGCGGGCATTCATTACCATGATCATCAACAATAGCAGCGGTTACACCAGGAATCGGTTTGCCCATTGATCCGGGCTTTAACGGCATCGATGGATAGTTACAGATCATCATAGCACCGGTTTCTGTCATCCACCACGTATCATGAATTCTTTTTTGGAAAACCTGAACTCCCCAGCGGACAACCTCAGGATTAAGCGGTTCACCGACGGAAAGAATATGACGTAAACTTGATAAATTATATTTTTCCAAAACATCCTGACCCGCACCCATCAGCATCCGGAATGAAGTTGGTGCACTGTACCAAACGGTAACACCGTAGTCTTCAATTGTTTGGTACCAATCTTCCGGCTTAAAGCGCCCCCCGCGAACCACGCTGGATGCACCGTTTAACCAAGGGGCAAATATACCGTACGATGTGCCTGTTACCCAGCCCGGATCAGCCGTA
This sequence comes from Scopulibacillus cellulosilyticus, assembly GCF_042665295.1. NCBI lineage: Bacteria > Bacillati > Bacillota > Bacilli > Caryophanales > Sporolactobacillaceae > Scopulibacillus > Scopulibacillus cellulosilyticus. The sequence continues at coordinate 69,859 of NZ_JBHTCO010000014.1, read as the reverse complement.
CACCAGTAAACATCATCCTCTTTCAAATCAAGGACGTATTTTCCTGTTTGATACTGCTGGAGCATGGCGTTATGGACATGGAGAACACCTTTTGGTTTGCCGGTAGAGCCTGATGTATAATGAAGAATCAAGCCGTCTTCCCTGTCAACCCATTCAATATCCAATTGATCGCTTGCATCCTTCATCCATTTATGAAAATCAATAAACGGCCCTTCTTCTTTAACATCGTCGCCAACGATCACTACAGTCTTTAGATGTTCAAGATCTTTATACGGAACACGATCTACTAAATCGGGTGTTGTTATAATTACTTTGGCTTCACTGTCTTCGAGGCGGTCTCTGACAGCTCCTTCCATAAATGCTTCGAAAAGCGGCCCGACAATAGCCCCTAATTTAACAGCGCCCAATAGTGCTGTATAAAGTTCAGGCGATCTTGGCATAAAAATAAACACACGGTCGCCCTTTTCAACATCAGCGGCTCTTTTCAGCACATTAGCGGCTTTATTCGATAACCTTTTCATTTCTGAAAAAGTATATTTCTCGTTTCTTTCGCCATTTGAATAATATAAAGCGACTTTATTTTTTCTTTCGCTTTCAGCGTGCCGATCGATAGCTTCATATGCAATATTTACTTTTCCTGTTTTACTCCAAGTAAAGGCTTCTTCAACTTTTTCCCAGTTAAATTGCTCCCTCGCTTTATCGTAATCTTCAAGATTATGTTTCCCGGAACTTGCTGGTAATGTTTCATATTCCATTATCATTTCCTCCTCACTTGAAATCGTATACAGCTATTATATTATAAAACTAGATATTTCTCAAAATTTTAAATTACAATTATTTTACGGATTGTAAACCCTTACAGCAGAAGGGTATAATAATAGTGATTGATTAGTTAGGGGGTAACCCGATTGAACCATATAAAAACATACAACGCTATGACACTCGCAACACCTAAGGGAAAACTTGTAATAGAGGGGCCTATCCCGAAATCGCGGCTTGAAACCTATCAATTTCATGATGACTTAACAGCTTTCCGCCCCGCTCAGGAACAGTTTGAGGCCCTTAAAGAAATTGCCGATTTGCCTGATGGGCGCATCATTATCGCCAGAAACCATAATAAAATCATCGGTTACGTCACATACCTTTATCCAGACCCTTTAGAAAGATGGTCTGAAAGCAATAATCCTTATCTCATTGAGTTGGGCGCTATTGAAGTTATACCTGATTTTCGAAAATATAAAGTTGGTAAAGGTTTGCTAAACGTCTCAATGATGGATCCATTTATGGATAACTATATTATCATCACAACGGAATATTATTGGCATTGGGATTTAAAAGGAACAGGTTTATCTGTATGGGATTACCGCAAAGTAATGGAAAAAATGATGCAAGCAGGCGGTTTGGAAGTGTTTGCAACTGATGACCCGGAAATTTGTTCACACCCTGCCAATTGTTTAATGGTTCGTATTGGGAGCCATGTACCTAAAGACGCCATTGAAGATTTTGACCATTTGAGATTTAAATATAAATATATGTACTAGTTTGGAAGTTGGAAGTTGGATATTAGATTAGAGAAATGACAAAAAATAAACTGACATAAAGAAAAGGAAGTACAGCCTATGTATAAAAGTGCATTTGTATATTCAAAAGAACTTTTAAATTATAAGTTTAATGATCATCATCCTTTCAATCCCTTAAGGATTGAGCTAACCATTGATCTATTAAAATCATGCGGGGCCCTTAACGATTCGATGATTGTTTCCCCCCGCAAAGGTTCCGAAGATGATTTGCTTATGATCCATGACCCCGCTTATATTGAAGTGGTTAAACAAGCCAGTCTCCCTAATAGCAAGTGCCCAAAGGCGAAAGTTTTTGGATTGGATACTGAAGATACACCCATTTTTGAAGGGATGCATCAAGCCGCTTTGGATGTTGTTGGCGCCACTTTAACATGTGTTGATTTAGTCATGGAAGGAAAAGTTGATCATGCATTAAATATCAGCGGCGGCCTTCATCATGGTATAAGAAACCGCGGATCAGGCTTTTGTGTATATAACGATGTTTCCATTGCTATTAAACATTTAAGGGAATGTCATAACTTAAGAGTGTTGTACATTGACACTGATGCTCATCATGGAGACGGCGTCCAGTGGTCCTTCTATGAGGATGCTGATGTTTGTACGTATTCCATTCACGAAACCGGGCGCTACTTATTTCCGGGTACGGGTGAAACAACCGAAAGAGGCACGGGAAAGGGCTATGGATATTGTTTTAATATTCCTGTTGATGCTTTTACAGAAGATGATTCCTGGATCGAAGTATTTAAAGAATCAATCAATGAAGTGGCTTCATTTTTTAAGCCTGATATCATCGTATCTCAACATGGCGCTGACGCCCATTTTTATGACCCGCTTACACATTTATGCCTTTCAATGAAAAGTTACCAGGAGATTCCCCGCATCATCCATCAGTTAGCTCATCGGTATACGAATGGCAAATGGATTGCTGTTGGCGGAGGCGGATATGATATATGGCGGGTTGTCCCTAGAGCTTGGTCATTATTATGGATGGAGATGAGCGGATTCGAGCGCGATGATGATGAATTGCCTATTGAATATGTGAAAAAATGGGAGAAAACTGCAAGGAAAATGCCGGATAAGTGGCTCGACCCTGTTGACAGCTACCCGGCCATTCCCCGCCATAATGAAATCACTCAGAGAAATCAAGTAGCTCTGAGACAATTGCTGCAATCTATTTACAGAACAATGTAAAAAGTTTTGGAACCCCGCGCTGGATCAATCAAGGCGGGGTTCTGACATTTTTAGATTGCAAAGTTGACATATGATTTTTATAGTTATATAATTGACTCGAATTCGAGATATAGAAAGCAGAAAGGTTGAACAAAATGGATATAGAAAAAAAAGAAATGAAGCAAGATAAAGATCCATCCTTACACCTTATGGTTGTCCTTTCTCATGCTTATAAATCCATCATGGATTATGCGAAAAAAGATATTAAACAATACGAAATTAATTTTACAGAGTTCGGTGTTCTGGAACTTTTATATCATAAAGGACCTCAGCCTATTCAGCAGATCCGGCATCGTATACTTCTTGCCAGCGGCAGCATCACATACGTTGTTGACCAGCTCGAAAAAAAGGGATATCTAAAAAGAAGACCTTGTCCAGATGATAGAAGAGTGACTTATGCTGAACTAACAGACAAAGGGAATCAATTATTAAAAGAAATTTTTCCAAAACATAAGCAGGCATTAAAAAGTGCCATGAGCGGTCTTGAAGAAGAAGAAAAAGAAACATTAATACTTTTACTTAAAAAGCTTGGTATCAGTATCAAAGAACAAAGCTAAGACTTGAATTGACGCCTCTGGAGCTTGTGACGTGAAGAGACAAATCCATTTAACTTGAGTATAGCTGAATTCCTTTTTCCCAGTATTACATTTTGACAAGAAGAACCGGAACAAAAAATTCCGGTTCTTTTATGTTATTTAGTTGAATCCCTAAGTTCAATCCGGTGAGGAAGCACGACAATATGGTCGCTTACTTCTTCATTGCTCATATATTTTGTTAACAGACGCATGGCGACTGCACCGATATCATACATTGGCTGCACAACACTGGAGAGTGTCGGCCGAACCATTTGCGCCAGTCTTGTATTATCACAGCTTATGACCTCAATATCATTAGGTACATTCAAGCCCTGATCTTGAATTTCATGAATGACACCAAGCGCCATTTCGTCTGTTCCGGCTAAAATGGCTGTCGGTCTTTCTTCCAGCTGCAAAAGATGGGCTGTTACTTCTTTTGCCGTGTCATAAGTGTAATCGCCTTCAGCAACATATTTCTCATCATAATTTAAACCGCCTTCTTCAAGCGCCTTTTTATAACCATTTAATTTATATACACCGTTGATCGGATCATCAAGGGGTCCAGATACAAAAGCGATATTTTTATGATTATTTTCAACGAAATGAGAAACAGCATCGCAAACCGCTTCTGCATAATTAATATTAACTGAAGGAATTTCTTTATGCCCGTCTACTGTTGCAGCCAATACAATTGGAACCGGTGACTTTTTAAATTCTTCCACATGCCTGTAGGTAATTTTTCCGCCCATAAAGACGATCCCATCAACTTGTTTGCCCAGTAATGTATGTATTAAATGGATTTCCTTATCCGGATTTTGATCTGAGTTACAAAGGATAATATTATACTTATACATCGTTGCAATATCTTCGATTCCCCGTGCCAGTTCAGAAAAGAAAATACTTGAGATATCCGGAATAATAACGCCTACTGTCGTTGTTTTTTTACTTGCGAGACCCCGGGCCACTGCATTTGGACGATATCCTAACTTTTCAATGGCATCCAAAACTTTTTTTCTTGTCGTTGGTTTAACATTGGGATTTCCATTAACCACCCTGGAAACGGTCGCCATTGAAACCCCCGCTTCTCTCGCCACATCATAAATTGTTGCGCTCATCATCTACGTCCTCCTCATAAAACTATTACTAGCGTCTTTTTACTTTTTATTATAACCAGAACTATATTAATCTTAACGACTGAGTCAGTTTTCATATATTAAGTTCGATTATCTCATTATTAATGATACCCATTATTTCTATCATTTTAACAGTAACTAGTCAATAAATATTTGTCAAAATATAAAACATAATAATAGTACGTATAAAAAGTGAGATCCCCTGCCTTTGAAAAGGCAGGGGCATCCAGACTAATTATTTTTCATTTGTATGAAGACCGTATTTCTTCAGCTGCTCAACAAATTGGTCAAATTGCTCTAAATCCATTTGCTGTGCTGCATCCGATAAAGCTACTGCAGGATCAGGATGAACTTCAGCCATTATACCGTCAGCGCCGATAGCAAGTGCCGCTTTTGCAGTTGGAAGAAGCAAATCCCGTCTTCCTGTTGAATGGGTTACATCTACTAAAACTGGCAAATGTGTCTCTTGTTTTAATATCGGAACAGCCGAAATATCTAATGTATTTCTTGTTGCTCTTTCATAAGTCCGTATCCCGCGTTCACATAAAATAATATTTTCGTTTCCGGATGAAATAATATATTCCGCTGCGTTCATAAATTCTTCAATTGTCGCTGCAAGACCCCTTTTTAATAATACCGGCTTATTTGATTTACCGGCTTCTTTCAGCAACTCAAAGTTTTGCATATTTCTTGCGCCAATTTGAATGACATCAATATACTCTTCGGCTGTTTCAATATCTTTTGGTGAAACAATTTCACTGATAACAGACAAATTATATTCATCTGCCACACGTTTTAAAATTTTCAAACCTTCCAATCCTAATCCTTGAAAATCATATGGAGAAGTTCTTGGTTTGAAAGCGCCGCCTCTTAATAAAGCCAGTCCATGTTTTTTTAAGCTTTCGGCAACTCTTGCGGTTTGTTCATAACTTTCAACAGAGCAAGGACCGGCAACCAGACGTTGTATCCCATCGCCAATACTATCCTGATTGACTTGAACAATCGTATCTTCCGCCTTTTTCCGGCGTGAAACTAACAGTGCTTTTCGATGATCATTTTCTTGTAATTCCAAGCCGGCTTTAAAAATTTCCTTAAAAATATGCTGAAGGGTTCCGGTTTCGAATGGGCCTTCGTTATTGTCTGCAATATGATTTAGCATTTCCCTTTCACGAATAGGATCAAAACTTGGCAGCCCATGAACCTTTTTGAGACGGCTGATATCTTTGACTAACCCAGCCCTCTCATTTAACATGTCCCTTAATTTGAGATCGATCTCATCTACTTTTATTCTAAGTTTATCAATTTCTGCCGTACTCATGCAATTTCTCCTCCATCCATCTGCACTATCAAAACTTAGCGTTTTTTAATACAATCTTCGGTACTTCTTTTCGGGTAAATAACAACTCTTATTATATCGTACTTTTATCGTTATTTTAATTAATTGATTTCATTAAAGAAAACTGGGCATCGCCCAGTTTTCTATAGAGGACGCAGGTTTCGCCTCTTTTTTATTGCTTATTTGTTTTCATCATAGTCTTTCGGAAATGAATGTTCCTTGGAATCCTTAGAGCTGCCAACCTCCACGCTCTTTCTGTTTCCTCGAAGTGAGCCTTGCCAGTCCTTCATTTTAGTGACAACATTAGATGACTGATCAGAAACTGTCTTAGCAATACTCGAAGATTTCTCCAAAGCTAATTGTGCTAAGTCATTGCTTTTCTTCTTTAACGTCTGCGATTGCACGTTAATACCGCTGCGAATTTCTTTGCCAGACTTAGGTGACAGAAGTAAAGCTGTCAAAGCACCGGCGGTACCGCCAACTAAAACACCAATGACAAAACCTTTTGCACTGACTTTTTTCTCACTCATCATTCATTTCCTCCTTTTAAAATTCACTCGTTCCCGGGGCGGTAAAAATGCCCTAGGAAATCGAGATGATTACCTAACATTCAACATAGATGAAAAACCCATTAATGAAAACTTTTTATTCTTTTTCAACAGCCTTCTTTGCTCTCCACTTACTCCATAATTCAATAAATGCTTGACCCCATTGTAAAGTTTGAGCAACTTGTTCAGAATGTTCTTCACTTTTTCTAGTGACAGTGGCTGTAATATTCTGTACCGATTCATTGACGCCTTTAATTGTTCTGCCAATGCCGCCAACTGATTCAAAGATTGGATTAAGATGCTTCGATTTACCTTCTACATCCTCTAATAGTTGATTGGTATTATGTAAGAGTAGTGTTGTCTCTTCCGTGATACCGTGCATTTGATTTTCAATACTGCTCATTGTTTTTGCAACATTATCCAATGTTTGCTGCGCTGAACGCAGAGTCTGCGATACAAAATAAACTAACACAGCAAACGCAATGGCCAACACTGCAACAGCTAAATAAAGAATGATTATCACGTTGGAACCTCCTTTTTTTCATACACTTCCCTTAATAGTGTTTAATTAAACCAAGTATATTATTACTTTCTTAAAGCAAAAAAGAAGATAAAGATAAATCATTTTTGTCGTTTACAGGGCTTCATAGGCTGTTTGGAATTTCTGAATATCACCGGCACCCATAAACAATAAAACACTGTTATCATATTTTTTCAATTCATTGACTGTATCTAAGGTCAGAAGGTCAGCACCCGGGACCCTGTCCTGTAAATCTTTGATCGATAATTTCCCGTCATGTTCCCTTGCTGAACCAAAAATATCACATAGATAAACATGATCAGCGTCCTTCAGGCACGCTGCAAAGTCATCTAAAAAGGTCATTGTTCGTGTAAAAGTATGAGGTTGGAAAATTGCAATCAACTTTTTATTTGGGTATTTCTTTCTGGCCGCTTCAATAGTGGCTCTAATCTCAGTCGGATGATGAGCATAATCATCAATAAGCACTTGAGTGCCATGTTCTTTTTCGCTGAAACGCCTTTTTACGCCTTTAAATGTTGCTAAACGGCTTTTTAACAATTCCAAAGGTACATTTTGATAATGGCAAAAAGCAATAACAGCTAATGCGTTTAAAATATTATGGTCGCCGTAGCCTGGAATTGTAAAGTTCCCATATAAGTCATTACGTACAAAGACGTCAAATGTAGACCCTTTTTCAGTTGTTTCCACATTTCTGGCTTGGAAGTCGTTTTCTTCATCAAAACCATAGTAAATAATCGGTACATTTGTTTTAATTTTCTGGAGCTTCTTATCATCTCCGCAAGCAATAATCGCCTTTTTAACTTTTAATGCCATTTCCTGAAAAGCATCAACAACATCATCCAAACCCTTATAGTAGTCAGAATGATCAAAGTCAATATTTGTAATAATACAATAATCAGGTTCATAAGCCAAAAAGTGGCGTTTATATTCACAAGATTCAAAGATGAAATATTGGCTGTCTTTTTGACCGTGTCCTGTCCCATCACCTATTAAATACGATGTAGGAGCAAAGCCTTTAAAAACATGGGCCAATAAACCAGTCGTTGATGTTTTTCCGTGAGTACCGGTAATCGCTACGCTTGTAAACTTTTTTGTGAATTCTCCAAGAAAGTCAAAATAGCGGTGAACAGGCAGCCCCATTGATCTCGCTTGAACAATCTCTTCGTGTTCATCAGGAAAAGCATTCCCGGCGATAATCACTTGATCATCTTGAATATTATTTTTATCAAAAGGCAATATTTTCATTTGCTTTTCTTCTAAAGCCTTTTGAGTAAAAAAGCGTTTTTCAACATCAGACCCCTGCACATCCTCATTCATATCATGAAGAATTTGGGCCAAGGCACTCATGCCTGTTCCTTTGATTCCTACAAAGTGGTACTTTGTCATAAAATGACCTCCAAAAAACCTCTCTATTGTTGCTTATAGACACTATATGCCTAGTTAGAACGGTTTGTTATTACTTTTATTTCCTTAAAGAGGATGTTCAAAAAGTCCGGGAAACATAACTGTCAAATTTCTTCTTTGCGTCGCCGCTCCGGTTCTGTTTGTCCTCCTTTTTGAACACACATTTAAAATTATAGCTTAACCTTTTCAAGCCGGGGATTTGGCTGATATTTTCTTCCTTCTTTTGCTTCCGGTTTACCGTTAAGTATCACATTATCTCCAGTAAAGCCTATGTTAATTTTCAACAGACTGCTTCCGACGCCATACATATCAACCGGAACATTGTTTTCTTCAAAGTATTTTATTTTTTCCATGGTAAACCCGCCGCTTGCCACAATTTTAACATGCTGATAACCTTCTTTATCCAGCGCCTCACGCAAAGCAAAAATAAGGGCCGGATTAGTTCCCCTTGGATCAAATTTACCAAGAACATCAGGATTTCTAAAGAAATATTTATCAACCATGTTTTTTGAAGTATCAATTCGTACGCCTTTAAGTTTATCGCCGAAGACTCTTGCCACCTTTAAACTGTCTGTAATGACATCATTATTATAATCGACAAGGGTAACGAGTTCATCGTCCGGGTAGCTTTCATGGTAAGCTTTTGTCGCTTCGACAATATCTCCCTCAAACAATTGAATCAGTGCATGCGGCATTGTGCCCATACCATGCTTTCCCCACCATTCATTCATAGCATGAGTGGCTTGGGCTGTTGAACCGCCGACATAAGCAGCATAACCGTCGCCGGCTTGCTGGGTATAATGGTCGTCGCGATCTCCCATGAAGATAACGGGCTTTTGAATACCTGATTGCCTTGCTGTTTTGACAACATTATAGACATGAGTTGCCACAGATGTCCTTCTCGCAAGTATACCATCAAGAATGCCTTCTAAAAAGCCGAAATTCTGATATGGTCCTGTAATTGTCATAACTGTTTCATACGGTGCAATCTTGTCTCCGTCTTTTAACGAGTAAAGCTCTAAACTGTCAGGGTCTTTAGCAAAAGTTTTAATTAATGCGATCACTTCATCGGTTCCGCACAAGACCGCATCGTTTTTTTGAAAAAACTGCATGGTGACAATATTGTCCGGTTTGTACTTTTTGGCAATCTCACATGATTTTAAAAAATAGACCGCGGAAAACCACCCTTCGCCAACCCGTTCATCAAATTTGAATGTACGGTTCGTAAGCCTTTTGATTTTCCCTTGAAGTTTTAACTCAATCTCCTTCATGTTACAGTTATTCTCCCTTATTAAGTCACTAATAGTGCTCGAAACATGTTTCCCGAAACTTATCGAAAAACTATCCGTCATCTATTTTAACCTTAATAAGTCAGATTGTAAAAATAATTATTTTTCTTATACAATCCAAATTATCTCTTGGCAGCACGAAAGAGGTTCCGTGCAGTTGCCATGAAAGATCTGTAACTGACCATCAGCGGCGGATGTTCAAAACCCCCGCTGATGGAAGATATACTTTTTATAAAACTTCATGACCAAGCACTTGTTCTTCAAAGCTTTCCTTTGCCATCAAAACTTGGCGCGGCTTACTTCCATTCGCTTCAGAGATAATCCCCAGACTTTCTAGTTGATCAACCAGACGTGCGGCACGATTATAACCTATGCGGAATTTTCTTTGCAGACTTGATACCGAGGCTTGCCCCTGGTCAATAACAAAGTAAGCAGCCTCTTCAAACAGATCATCCTCTTCATCCATTTCTTCATATTTAGTTTGCTGCATATCTTCTTTGTCAAACAAATACGGCGGCGCATCCATTTGAGCCAGCGCCTCTGTCACCCGGTCTATTTCTTCATCGGATACAAAACAGCCTTGCAGCCGTCTGGATTCACGCGCCCCATTTTCCGCGAAAAGCATATCGCCTTGTCCTAATAATCTTTCAGCACCGCCGGTATCAATAATAGTTCGGGAATCCGCCTGTGACGACACACTGAAGGCAATTCTTGTCGGTATATTGGATTTGATAAGTCCCGTAATAACATCAACTGACGGCCTTTGGGTAGCCAAAAGCAAGTGGATGCCTGCAGCCCTGGCTTTTTGTGCGATTCGGCATATTGCTTCTTCTACATCCTGCGGGGAAACCATCATCAGATCCGCAAGTTCATCAATAATAATAACAATATACGGCATTTTTTCCCCGTCAATCGCCTTTTGATCAATATAATTATTATAACGTCCAATATCACGAACACCTGCACCGGCAAACGTTTGGTATCGCCTCTCCATTTCATCAACAGCCCATTTCAATGCAAGCGATGCCTCTTTAGGCTGCGTTAAAACCGGGGCTGCTAAATGCGGCAGCTTTTGATAAGCAGCTAATTCCACGACCTTTGGATCAATAAGAATTAAACGCAGCATATCAGGTGAAGTTTTGTAAATAAGACTTAAAATAAGCGAATGAATACAAACACTTTTTCCTGAACCGGTTGCACCGGCAATCAGACCATGCGGCATCTTCGCAAGATCAGTTACAACATTTTCGCCGGAAATGTCTTGGCCGAGAACCGCAGCAAGCGGCGACTTATGTTCTTTAAATTCTTGTGAGTCTAATAAATGCTTTAAGTACACAGGCTTTCTGATATCATTAGGTATTTCTATTCCAACCGTACTCTTTCCCGGTACCGGTGCTATTCTAATTTGTTTCGCGGCCATGCTCAGCTTGATATCCTCTGTCAAGTTAATGACTTTATTAACCTTCACACCTGGCTGAAGACGAATCTCGTATCGTGTAACGGCAGGTCCCTGCACATGGTCGACAATTTCAGCTTTAACCCGGAAGTTTTCAAGTGTTTCTTGAAGAACCTTCTGCTTTTGCAGAATCCAGTCCTCTTCCTCATGCGGCGGCGTCTCAGGCGGTGCATCCAACAATGTTTTCGATAAATGAAAAGGAACGTTATCAGGATCGGGTTCATCAAATTCTTTTAACTCTTGCTTTTTAGTGACCCGTGACGGTTCACCTCTTTTTAACCCTCGGTCCTGACGTTTTACATCCAAATTTTTCTGCAAGGCATTTTTATCAGATCTAAACATTAAAACATTATAAGGAACCTTCGAAGAACGGCGGCGCGGTTGATGCACAGGAACATTAGGATATTTTTGTTCATTAGTTTCTTGAGTTTCTTGCTCATTTGCCTGATTAATAATTTGGTGATCTTCACTATTTAAGTCATTGTCTTTTTTGGCTGGTTCACCATTATGTAAATGGCTATTGGTCATTTCATGTTCGGCTTTAATTTTCTTATCGTTTTCTTTAAATTTAACAGGATAATCTGTATTTATTTTTACAGGATTATTGGTTGAATCCTCCGCGTCATCGTTTTGTTTATTAACGTCCGGCCTTTCTTTTGTTAATTCCCTTTTAGACCTTTTGTCATTCAATAATTCCCTCAGGCTGGAAGGGCCTTTCTCACTTTCAGAAAATGTATCTTTTTGCACGGCAGGCGGCGCATATTTCTTTTGGACTTTTTGGCTTGAGTTCTTCAACTGACTGCCGGTATTCATATTGTTTGAACGTTTGGGCGGCTTTCTGAAACCGTAAACTGGCGACGGCACTTCAGTCGGTTTAAAAGGTTGTTTTTTCGGCACTGCATCTTCATTTTCATCATGGATTGGAGTCTTTTTCTCATTAAGATCGTATGCGGGACGCTTAAAGGTTTCAAAGGAACTGGATTTTTTTTCGGGATATTGATGAGTCATTCTGACATGAACACGCCGATTTGGATCCTCCAATCGGCCATATTTATCATTACGCCTTGATATCGGCTCCTGATATCTCTTTCTAAATTCTTCTTTCCTTTCAGTGTCTTCTCCAGATTCACTAATATCAACATCATCATCATCTAAACTAAAAAATCTTTTCCACCAGCTTGACAAAGGTTTCACCTCTTTTCAAAAATCCTTTTTATGTTCAAGTATGAGAAGAAAACCACTAGTATGAACTAGTGATTTTCTGTTAACGCAAAGAAATTCCCGCCGACAGGTTGATTGTTATCAAGAACAAGAATTCCCTTTTTCTCAGGGGCATTCGGCAAATCCAGTTCCTTAGCAGAACAAATCATACCGAATGAAGGAACCCCTCGAAGTTCAGCTTCTTTAATTAACATACCGCTTGGCATGACGGCGCCTACTCGTGCCACAACAACTTTTTGTCCTTGTTCAACATTCGGTGCGCCGCAAACGATTTGTAAAGTTTCATCGCCAATATCTACTTTACATATGCTTAGCTTATCAGCATTTGGGTGTTTGCCCTTTTCAAGGACATGTCCAATAATAAATGAAGGACGGTCATCATATGTTAACGTGTCAGTAAAGCCTTTATCTTTCAGAAGCTTATTAAAATGATCTACAAAACCTGAATTAACAGCGACTGCGCCATTTTCAGATTCGATATTAAGATATTTGGAAGCGTTAAATAAATTATATCCTAATGTTTTTTCTGACTCCGCATCAAAAATCCGTGCCATATCACCTTTCTTTTCAACGCCGCGAACCTCTGCATCTTGTGAGGACATTTGGATCATTAACGTGTCTCCTACACCTTCACGATTGTAAAAAATATTCATCAATATTCCCCTTTCAATATCTATCCTAATCTTCGTCTATTGGTTTGTTTTTTGCTAAAATAAAAATTGGTTCCAATCCCTTATCGCCATACAAAAACGGAAGTGAGGTAATTGGAATATTTCCATTTGTAAAAAAGTGCATTGTCATTTGCCCTAACACATCATAGCCTCTATCATTTACAATATCACCAAAAACCAAAACATCCTGATGCGGTACAGCGACCGTCAGCTGCCCTTTCGCCTTCTCCTTCATATCGTCTAACAATTGCTGGTTAAGAATTCTGCTGGCATCATAACCATCATTGTAATTGATAAAATAAAAGTCATTTCCGGCAACGACATCTTTTTTCATTTCATTAGGCAACGAGCGGAGATTGAAACTGGCCATCTCTTGAATAGTTTGTTCATCAATATTTTCAGATTCCATAAAGGCTTTATCAATGAGCCGGTAAGACTGTTCCAAATCCACAGCATAAAATACTCTGGTCTCAGCCGTATGATCTTTATATAAAAGTTGTTTCCCGTCTTTAGTTTCTGTCGGGAAGGATGTAGAACGGATGACAGGGAAAATTTTCTTTTCTTTTCCCGACAGCGTTTGAGACTCATTCATAACTGTCATGGCTTCTTCAATATAATAAACAACCTCATCAATCACTTTTTCTTTTTCATTTTCATAACGATTGAGAATCCCAGGCAATGAAAGTGTGATTCCTTTTTTAGTTTTGTTATCTTCTATTCTGAGTTTATCCTGTTTTTTATCATACGACAGGATTCGGTTTTTACCTTTTAATCTTTCTTCTAATATTTTTCTCAATTCTTTACTATCCATGGTCTCACTCCACTTTTACTCATGCTCGTAATCATTTTACCATGTTCACCGCACAATGATAAAGCAAACTAAGCTAACATCGGGGCTTTTTTTACACCGACGCGCATAATAAACAAAGCCGCTGCATGAATAAACTCCTTTGGAGTAAACACCGGCGCAGGAGCACTTAAAAGATACGGGATTATACGACCTTAATTGTCCGTTTCACATAATGATTATAAAAATGTTAAATCTGTTAAACAGATGAATCATACAGAGTAGTTTTTGTGTTAAAATTTTATTGAAAATTATATAAAAGGAGAGTTAGAAATGGAATTAACAATTTACTTAGCCGGGCAAATCCATGACTCATGGAGGGAAAGCATTCGCCGTAAAGCATCATCAATGGAATTGCCAGTATCATTTGTCGGTCCAATGGAGGATCACGACCGATCAGATAACATTGGTGAAGAAATTCTTGGAGAGCAGCCGAATCCGGTTCTGAAGGATGAAGCAGCTTCCACGATTAATAACTTGCGAACTCAACTGCTTTTGAAAAAGTCGGACTTAGTGATCGCTTATTTTGGGGAATCATACAAACAATGGAATACAGCTGTTGATGCGGGCGAGGCTTGTGCTCAAGGAAAACCTCTTATTTTGATTCGCCCGAACAAACTTCATCATGCTCTGAAAGAATTATCAAACAAAGCGCAGGTTGTAGTAGAGAACGAGGATCAGGCGCTTGAGATTATCAAATATATTTTTGCTTAAAGAGATATTAAAGGGTGAGAAGATTCTCACCCCTTTGATTTACTGTAAAATTGGTACTGGCCATAAAGCAGCTGCATAATATGAAAAAACATATCCGTACGTGTTATTAAGCCGTCAGTTAAAATGCCGATTGTTCCTTCGCCTTTGCTAACATCCAATTGATTAGTATATTTATCAATAACGTCTCCTAATTCAATTCCTGTCCGAAGTCCTTCCGCGATAGATTCGGGAAGAGGAATCCGGGCCCCGCTGGCTGTGAATACTTGTCCGTTCCGATCAACTAATGCTCCCCAATTACAAACATAGACTGTATTGTTTATTTCCATAATACCGCCTTCAAGGCCGACGCCAAAATCTGCGTTGCTTTTTTCTATGACTCCCTTTGCTCTTTGGACAGCCCCGCGTTTTGTTTCATCATCAGACCTTGGCTGATCCGATACGCCGGACGGAACATCAACAGCCTGAACAGTTAAGTTAAAAAATTCACTTAAACGCTCAACAGCTCTTATTTTTGCAGGATTATGCGAACCTACGCCAAATGTAACCATATCAAAAACCACCTTTATTAAACACTTAAAAAGCTTGAAAGCCCGTTAAGTCATGTCCCTTTTTATTATGAATTGACGCAACTGTCGTCTTATCTGTTGCTTTGACCAGTTCAGTTAGCAAAGCTTTTGCAGCTGCGTAATCGTCAACATGAACGATGGACGCTGATGTGTGAACGTATCTTGAACAAATGCCAATGACAGCAGAAGGTACGCCTTGTAAGTTTGTATGTACATTCCCCGCATCTGTACCGCCTGGTGAAACAAAATATTGATAAGGAATTTGATGCGTCTCTGCAGTGTCTAATACAAATTCTCTCATGCCGCGATGTGTAATCATTGTTCTATCAAAGATTCGCAGCAATGTCCCTTTGCCTAAATGTCCGAATGCCTTTTTATCACCGGACATATCATTTGCCGGCGAGGCATCAACCGCAAAGAAAATATCAGGCTTGATCATATTTGAAGCTGTTTTAGCTCCTCTTAGACCAACTTCTTCTTGGACGGTTGCACCGGAATAAAGCGTGTTTGGCAACGACTCTCCTTCAAGCTCTTTAAGGAGCTCAATAGCTAAGCCGCAGCCATAACGGTTATCCCATGATTTAGCCAATATTTTCTTCTTATTAGCCATAGGTGTGAACGGACAAATAGGTACAGCAGCCTGCCCCGGCTTTATCCCTAATTTTATCGCATCTTCTTTATCATCAGCCCCTATATCTATGAGCATATTTTTAACATCCATTGGTTTATTTTTTTGCTCATCTTCCAAAAGATGAGGGGGAATCGATGAGATAACGCCAATAACTGTTCCTTTGTCAGTTAAAATTTGAACCCGTTGGGCAAGCAGCACTTGGCTCCACCAGCCGCCAAGCGTTTGAAAGCGAAGCATGCCATTATCTGTAATCTGTGTAATCATAAAGCCAACTTCATCCATGTGGCCGGCCACCATTACTTTCGGACCTTCATGATCTCCCTTCTTAACCCCAAATACACTGCCCAGGCGGTCTTGAATCAATTCATCGGCATATTTCTCAAGTTCTTGTCTCATAAATTGGCGGACTTCATGTTCAAACCCTGATGCACCGCGTAATTCTGTTAACGTTTTAAAAAGTTTTAATGTATCATTATTCATATAGTAACTTCCTTTCCAACATTATTAGGACCTGTTCAAAAAGTTTAAAAGCTGTGTTTATATCGTTTTGAACATTCGCTTCTTATATTTATCTTACAAAAAAAACTTATCCGCTTCCAATTTCACGATATGACGCTATCATTTGATAAATTAAAATTAAGAATTATTTTCTTGGTTGCTTTCCTATTCTTCTGTATACTTTAAGTATAGAGTCATTTTATTTTGAGGGGTGAAAAAAATGAAATTTAAAAACATAGCTATTGCATTCGGTGTTGGCTTAGCAGGAGGATATGTATTACAAAAATCCTTACAAAAATCGCAATTAAGCCCGGAGCAAGTGATGCAGATTGTGAAAAGAGCTGCAAAAAAATCACTTAACATTGATGGCGCCTGGGTATACCTTACTCCGGAAGATTATTATCAAAATGGCCTTTCTTATAAAGTGTACAAAGGCGGACTGACCGCTAAAGACGGTGAAAACCTTGAACATTTCGATTTTATCGCTGACGCATCAACAGGTACAATCCTCGATTTAAAAGCGCAATAAAGTGAAACTTACGGATGACAAGCCCTAAGGCGAAGACAGAGCGTTATTCTTTCCGCCAGTATAAAAAAGCTTGGCAAATGCCAAGCTTTTTTATACTGCCTTCAACTGTAAAAAATCCAAACAATCAACGGTCCAAATATAGAATCTAAAATAGCACATAAAGTCATCGCTACCGAGCTGACTGTGGCTGCCTTTTCTCCATATTCAAACGCCTTGGAGGTTCCGATGGCGTGGGAGGCGCTCCCTAAAGCAATCCCTTTTCCTAATATACTGCTGATTCTTAACCACTTGAGGATATATGGTCCTATAACAGCGCCGGTAAATCCGGCAATCATAACAAAAATAACAGTTAGAGATGGCCTGCCGCCCAATTCCTCAGCAATCCCCATTGCAACCGGCGTCGTCACAGACTTCGGAACTAATGACATAACGAGGCTTTTCTCAACCCCAATAGATTTTGCAAATAGCAACCCGCTGACTATACCGACAATCGAACCGACAATAACACCGCTTAAGATTGGGATGAGGCTTTGTAACAAAACAGCTCTTTGTTTATAAAGCGGGTATGCCAAGGACACAACAGCCGGCCCCAATAGAAGGTTAATAAATTGTCCGCCTAACATATATGTTTTATACGGAACCCCAAAGAGGATAAGCAATAAAACCAGACATAATGTTGATGATAGAGCAGGAATTAGAAATGGTGTATTAAACCTGCGATATAAACGGCTCATAAAAAAATAAATCACTATCGTTAATAGAATCATAGCGATGGCGATGGTTGCTTTTAACATGCTTTATCCTCCTTCCTTTCAGCTTGATGATCCGATTTTCTTTTTGATAAATAATGTGTTGTCAAACCTGAAAAAACCATGACCATTAGTGTACTTAAAATCGTAATAAAGAAAAGAATGACACCGCTGCCCATAAAAAAATGATAATAATTCATTACACCTGTTGTTGCAGGAATAAAAAACACCGGTAAATAAGCAAGTAAAAATTGTGATCCAGTTTCGATAGACTTTAAAGGAACGATTTTAAAACATAGCAGCAGAAACAGCAAAATCATTCCAAGAATGCTGCCCGGTATCGGCAAATGAAGCACATTTTGCAGACAATTACCTATAAAATAAAAAACATATAAAAGAGCAATTTGCAGTATAACAATTACGAATTTCATTTATTTCACCTTATTTCATTTTTAGGTTTCGTCTATTATTTCAACTGGCCCTTCCTTAAGGCATTATATCATCCTTTTATTCTCATTTTTATCGCTTTCATTCAAGATAGAATATTGCCGCAAATCACAAGCAAACAAAAAAACCGAAGAACGATGATTATCATTCTCCAGTTTTTTTAATTTTAAATTACTCGGTGTCTACAAGACCGTTATAAATTTTATACTCCAGTGTTGAAAATTTCTTCTTATTCCAGATGATTAAAAATATAATTGGTACAATAATTAAAAGTGCGAGAAGACCTAAAATCGGACCTAATTCAAGTGTAACGCTGGAAGTATATTTTTTTTGAAAATCTTTAACTGCCGGTATGCTGTTAACATCTCCCGGTGTCAGGACCTGATTGATTTCCGGAGCATAGTAGACATAATCGTTCCAGTCTTTGTAAAATATCTTATCTCTTACTGTTTTGTACGATGCTACAGCCGCTGTCAGCTTCGTAATTTTTACTTTTTTACCAGCCTTATCGACTTTAACAGGCTTTGAAAGATTAATCTGCTCTACATGCTGTAATTGAAGTGAACCATTTTTGTAATCATAATGACCCGTTTTGTTTTGCTTGTTAATTTCATTGTACATTTTTCCACTTGTAACCGTTCTAGCTTCAACGAATCCAAAAGCACTAAAAAAGACCATCATAACAGCTGAAAATGTTACAAATAGTTTTTTTACCATCTTTTCCCCTCCTAAACTAATCATACCACATAACTAGTCAAATGAGTGCGAAAATTTAGTCTTTGCTATTAACCTTTGAAGCTTAGCGAATACGTTTTATTTCATCGATGAAATTACCCTCTTTATCCCATTTTATTGCTCGATAGCAGGCATCATGATAAAAAGAAAACCAAGCTTTATTTTCCATGGTTATTGATCACGAAACACAGCTTCACACCGGTAGATTCGCTGGCCTTTTTTCGAAAATTTCTCTTCATATTCTGTTGTTACATTGCCCTCAAATGAGGAATTATGAAGATCCAGGCTTATGTTTTTTATTAACATGCCGTATCTCGAAAAGCTTTCAAGAGAATATTCAAATAGACCCTGATTATCAGTTTTTAAATTAATTTGTCCGTTTTGATCAAGAATATATTGATATTGGGCTAAAAAGGTATGATACGTTAAACGTCTTTTTTCATGACGGCTTTTTGGCCAAGGATCGGAAAAATTTAAATAAATGGCGGAAATTTCACTTTCAGCAAAATATTCACTAAGTTCTCTTGCATCAGCATTTAATAACTTAACATTATCAAGTTCTTGTTCCAAACATTTATCTAAAGCCGAGACAATGACACTTTCTTGAAGTTCAATGCCTATAAAATTAATGTCGGGATGAGCTTTGGCCATACCAGTGACAAACTTTCCTTTTCCGGTTCCTATTTCTAAATGGATTGGCGCTGAACGGTTAAAAAGGCGGTTCCAATTTCCGGCATGCTCTTGAGGATTCTTAATAACAATCTTTGGATATTTAGCAATTTTGTCTTTTGCCCATGGTTTGTTTCGTACTCTCATGAAGTTATCCTCCTTAATGATGTCAAAGGAAATTTTACCATAAAACCCTTCCTGCTTAAATAACTTCTTATCTCCTTATATCATTTTACTGTCTGCTAAAAAGTATAATAAAAACCACTTCCGTTTATCCTAAGAAAAAAAGATAAGGGAGTGGCTATTTTGGTTCTATCTAAACAGCATAAGTTAAATTTAATTCGCGATATATTAAATTCTCATCATCTAGATGGCGCTGCAAGTGCAAGAGAATATGAACAACTCCACAGAAGTACGGAATCATTAATGTCGGAAATGGCTGACGAGCCATTAAATGGCACACTTGAAGCTATCCATCAATACAGCAGGCAGGGTATGCAATTAAAAGCCTACGATACCCACTTATCAGACAACAAGGAAAATTTCCAGTCATGGCTCAATCAATTACAATAACTTTCGAAGTAACGGCAAGAAAATTGATTGAGCTTCAGTAAATCTTTTTCGTAAAGCAATGCTTCTTTCGGTTGATGGTGATCTTGATGCCAGAACATGAAGAGCAGTGTTTGTGAAATCATATACCAATGCATTCTCAGCTTTAAATGCTCAGTTAATGGCTGCCCATAATTTTCTAGCCATTCTTTCCATTGCTCTTGATCAATATACCAATATAATAATAAGGCCAAATCAAGTGCAGGGTCAGCTATCACTGCCTGATCCCAATCAACTAAATAAAGCTGGTTATCTTCATCAAGAATCCAATTATTATGATTAATATCTGAATGGCAAACCACTTTCTCGGAACTATCTGCTGCTCCCGCCGTCCGTTTTAAAAATGTCATCGCCTCATCTACAGCGGGATTTTTTTTGCGATTCTTGTAACGTTCATGACATTCCTTCAATATTGATTCAGTTGTCATCGGTGTCTTTCCCAGACGGGATAACATAAAAACAAGCGGCTCAGAAGTATGAATTTTTTTCAAAAGATGCGCGACTTTATCACTTTTCATCTCACTTGCTTTAAGTTCCCTGCCATTCAAGTATTTTTGAAACGTGACAACGTCCCCGTTCTCGAGTCGCTTGGTTCTCAGTAATTTAGGTACGATACCTTCAGCAGAAAGTACAGCAAGAAAAGGCGACGAATTTCTCTTAAGAAAAATTTTCTCGTTGCCCGACTGTGCGATATAAGCCTCACCGGTAACTCCACCAGCAGACGAAATTACCCAATCATCATTATCAAAAAATTGCATCAAGATAGGTCACCCTTTAAGTGCGTGTTCAAAAGGAGGTCAAAAAGAGACGATACTGGCTAAAAACGTCACGTCCATGTGACAACGCCAGTACTAGCACGTCCTGTGCGTCGGAAGTTCAAGGAAGCGCCGCCTCCGAGCAACGAAGCGACGAGCAAATGCTTCTCGAACTACTGCGAGCTGCGACGAGAAGTTGGCGATGCTGCGTTGAATAGACGCCGGCGCAGGAGCACCTTACAGTCTCGACAGCTATTTTTCCCGGACTTTTTGACATCCTCTTTAATACGAAAAATGCGGTTTACTCAAGCCATCATCCATTTTGCACATATTGCATTAATTTAACCAACATTTTTATGGAGTGTGTAAAAGAGAATCAATTTATAGGATACCACTTTTTAAACTTAATTAAAACATTTTAATTTAATTGATATGTTGGTTCCTGATTCTTCCGGTTATTTGCTTTCGTTGAACAATATTTATACAGCGTCTTGGCAGCGACAAGCTGATCATGCTTTAATAACGAATGAGGCTTATTTAAATTTTCAAGCCAACCTGCCGCACCCCGGCAATCGTAGAATTCAATTTGCCCGGCATTTTCAACATTCTCAATATAACTTTGCATTGATAATAAACAAAGGCGAACGGGCCGTGTGATATGATGTTGCTTTAAAATATTCGAAACAATAGCCCCTGTATGGCGCAATGATATTAAGGGGTTAACAATATTAATTTGACCGCGGGAGGTGATTTCCCGCCATTTTCTTTGCGAAAGTGTTTGAAACACACTTTGCTTTTCCCCTTGTAAATGTTTAACACACCATATTTCATACGGTGTTAAAATAATTGACTCAAGCGGTACGGCTGCTTTTTTCATTTGTATGACCGGGTTACAAAATAATAGTGTAACATCATTTAATTCTGCGAGACATTGTTTGAGCCAATGATCTTTAAGGTAATGAGGCGGGCATTCCGAAAATTTTTCCGCTGTACTTGTTGCCCATTTGATTTGTTGCTTGAACAGCCATAAATGAAATTTAGCTTTAAATTCCTCTTGTGTTGTTATACCTCTTAACTTTGATTTATATATTTGTCCGGCTTGCGTCTCCCAAGCAGTCTTCCATTGTTCAAAACGCCGGCGTTTTATTTGAATAAAGCGATTAATATAAGTATTTAAATCCAATTGGTATCTGGATATGCATTCATCTAATTTAATCAAGTGAGCCATTTTCATTCCCCTTTTTTTAATTCAAAGCGCTCGATTGGCTGATACCTTGGTGTTTGATTAAGAACGACTTGATATAAAACAAGTTCATGATTTGTCCATTTGATTTCCTGATCGGCAGATATTTTTTCTGACAAAAGCTCCTTAATCGATACGCCATGCTGTGCGCCCCACCTTTTCGCAATGGTTATATGCGGGTGATAAGGGCGTTTATCAAGCTCAAAACCGGCATCAGAACAAATTTGATGGACAGCTTGTTGAAGTGCAAATAAATGTTCGTCCCCTTTTATATCACCATATATCACTCTCGGCCTATCCTTTCTTCCAAACATATCAACACCTTTTAATTGACAATCAAAGGGCTTAGAGTTTTTCGTTAAATGATTCAGTTTTGTTTTAACAGCGGTTAATTGATCCTGAGAAGACCCGCCTAGAAAGACACAAGTAATATGATAATCTTCAATATCTGTCCAATAACGGTAGTCCAAATCATTTTTCAATAAATTCGCCCACTCATACAGCAGTTTTCTTACATTTAAAGGTACCGGGAATGCAATAAAATAATGAGAACCTGTTTGTTTATTCATACTAATCATACCGCCTTTCTAAATATAACGCTTGGCTTTCTTTTCATAACTCCTAAACTTTACTATAATAAAAATAAGATATTGCTGTTGAAGGAAGTGTCAATTATGAAAGTTGTTAATACAATTGCTGATTTAATTGGAAATACACCCCTTGTTAAACTAAACCGCGTGACAGATCCAAATGGGGCCAGTGTCTATGCGAAGCTGGAATATTTCAATCCGAGCCGCAGTGTTAAAGACCGGGCCGCATTTAATATGATTATAGAAGCTGAAAAAAAAGGATTATTAAAAGAAGGTACAACCATCATTGAACCAACCTCCGGGAATACAGGCATCGGCCTTGCCATGAACGCCGCCTCAAGGGGATACAAAGCAATTATTGTTATGCCCGACAATTCCACTCAAGAAAGAATTAACTTACTTAAGGCCTACGGTGCAGAAGTCGTCTTAACACCGGCTGATGAAAAAATGCCAGGTGCTATAAATAAGGCTAATGAACTCGCCAAGGACATCCCAAGCAGTTTTATTCCCATGCAATTTGAAAATGTGGATAATCCAAACGCTCATCGAAAATCAACAGGGCCCGAAATCATTGAAGATATGAAAGAACTCGGAAAACCGCTCAGCGCTTTCGTATCCACAGCAGGCACGGGCGGAACGATCACGGGCACAGGCGAGACATTAAAGAAGGCGTTTCCAAATATGACTATTCATGTTGTAGAGCCGGAAGGATCACCAGTGTTATCAGGAGGTAAACCGGGTAAACACAAATTAGTCGGTACAAGCCCCGGTTTTGTTCCGTCTATCCTTAATCTCGACATTTTTGATGAAATTATTAAAATTAGCGATGAAGATGCCTACGATATGACAAGAAGATTGGCCAGCGAAGAAGGAATCCTGGTCGGTCCTTCCTCAGGGGCTTCCGTATACGGAGCTGTACAAGTTGCCAAAAAGCTGTCACCGGGAGAAATCGTCGTTTGCATTACAAATGATACAGGTGAACGCTACTTATCAGGAGATTTATTCAGATTCGCAGATTAAAAACTCGCCTCGGCGGGTTTTTATACCATTTTCTAGATAATCCTTCCAGATAAAATGTACTAATGATTTGACATTTTAAAAGGAATATTGTGTAATATGGGTAATATCAATTAACATTTCCTTAACCAAATAGAAAATGTTCGAAATTGAACATTTTTCATTACTCCAATAAATAACGTATAGACGAGCCATAAATCCAAGTTGAATTTCATGCAATAAGGGAATGGTTTGAATAGTTTTCCTAATCGGAAAATAAACATAAATTAATTAACATGGTCATTTACCATGTAATTAAAAACGTTAGGGAGTGGTTATGTGAGTCCTTCAACTGATCGAATGTTGAATCGTGTAAAATCCGTCTACTTATTTATCCGGAAGAGGGGCACCGTAACGACACAAGAATTAGTTGAAGAATTTGATATGACACAAAGAACCATTCAAAGGGACCTTAATATTCTTACCTATAACAATTTAGTTAAAAGTCCCAGCCGGGGTAAATGGACAGTCACAAAAAGAAAAGTCAACGTTTCATAAAGTGAAACTTCCATCATTGGGGGTTTTGTTCATCCCCCAATGGATGGTTAGCTGAACAAATCGGGGTGTTATCGAAGCTACTACTTGAGCAAACTGCCTGCAATTTGCGACGAGAAGTTGGCGTTACCACCCTGAATAAACAACGTCGCAGGAGCACTCCGTTATCTCCCGCCTAACTTCAGCGCCTTAACTCAAGTTTTGAGGCGGAAGTTTTACGGACGGTTGCACCGGGATAAAGTGAAAAAGGTTGTTAAGCCCAGCTTAACAACCTTTTTCAGCCTTTTATTCCAACTGTTGTTCGTTATCTAATAACTGATTTTTCGCTTCTTCTTTGACAATTAATGGATCAGGCGACCATTTTATGACTGTTTCTGCCGGAAGAAATTTAATTCCTTTACCCGTTAAGCGCTCCCAAAAACCCTCAGACAGTTTTAATCCTTTTATCTTTTTTTGAACGGGATCAATAACAAAATCTTTAATTGTTCCAATTTCCGTTCCTTCCTCAGTTACACATTTGCGATTAATCATTTCCTTAAGAGAAAGAAATTTAGAATCTATGGTTGCGTCTTCGCTTCTAACCTGACCGTTATAATATATTTTCTGGCTTTCAATCTTACAGGCCCCGGCATTTATAAAATATAACTGCTTACTTTGTTCATTTCCATAAATAGGGACGTCACTGGAAGGGATATTTCCAACATTCCCCTGGCTTCCAGAGCCCATCGCCCCAAACATATCCATAGATTTCTCAACCATCTTTACATCCGCGAATTTATCATTTTGCTGATCCTCATATACAAAGTAGGAAACAGCTCTTTCATTGCCATTTATAAGAATATCTTTAACCGTTCTTCTGTCTTGTTCATTAGATTGGGCATATATGAGAGGATAATGCTTTAAATCATGATATAACATAAGCATTTAAAAGCCTCCTTTTCGTTTACATACAAATACCCAATTGATTAAATTTTCAAACTTAACTTTTATAGAGTTTTTCAATTTCTTCTTTAGTTAACGGCCGGTATTCCCCCTGTTTTAATTTTTCATCAAGAACAAGCGGCCCCATTGTCAGACGTTTTAGATCTATAACTTTTTTACCAACTGCCAGAAACATTCTTTTGATTTGATGGAATTTTCCTTCTGTGATCGTTATTTTGACTTCAGAAATCGCGGCTGAATTTATAATTTCGAGTTGACTGGGCAGTGTCACATAACCGTCTTCAAGCTTTACGCCTTTCCGGAAATATTTTACGTCCTCTTCTGTCACAACGCCGCTAATATGTGCTATGTAAGTTTTTTCCACGTGATGTTTCGGCGACAACAGCTGATGAGCCAATTGTCCGTCATTAGTAATAAGTAAAAGTCCGGTTGTATTTTTGTCTAAACGGCCAACCGGGAAAAGATGATGGATAGCGTCTTTAGGCTTCAATAAATCTAAAACTGTTTTTTGAGACTCATCTTCAGTTGCAGAAATGACTCCTTTTGGTTTATTTAACATAAAATATGCAAACTCGTTGTAGATGACTGGCTCATCATTTACATAAATTTCATCTTTATCAGGCATGACGTGTTGCTTCGAATCTTTGACAATACATTCGTTAACGATAACAGCCCCTTGTTTTAACAGTTTTTTTACATCTTTCCGACTGCCGTATCCCATATTGGCTAATAATTTATCTATACGCAAATCTCAACACCTCA
Source organism: Scopulibacillus cellulosilyticus (assembly GCF_042665295.1). Taxonomy (NCBI): domain Bacteria; kingdom Bacillati; phylum Bacillota; class Bacilli; order Caryophanales; family Sporolactobacillaceae; genus Scopulibacillus; species Scopulibacillus cellulosilyticus. The sequence goes on along the minus strand of NZ_JBHTCO010000014.1, from coordinate 44,038 downwards.
TAAAATTAATTTTACTTTTATAAAAAAAAGGGTAATATTGTCTTAGGAGGGGATGCCTATGACAGAGAAAATTGGGTTGTTGGCTACAGCTCGTAAAAAAAGCAATACACCTGATAAAGTGATTGATTTTTATAAAAGCCCATTATTTATAAAATCGGTTCAATACGCCCAAAACCACTATGACCGTTTTTATTTTTATAACGCCAAAGATGGTTTGCTGCTGCCCGATCAAATCATGTCACCATATGATGTTTCCATTAAGACATTTACAATCCAGGAAAAAAAGCGCTGGGGGCAAAAAGTCATAAAAGCCTTTCTTACTTATGAATCCCCTCAAGATAAATTAATCTTTCTTCATGGCGGACAGGTTTATCGAAAATTCCTTGAACCCGAGTTAAGAAAACAAGGATATATCTTCGAAGTACCGCTTAAAGGACTTGGCATCGGAAAACAATTAAAATGGTATGAACAGCATATAGATAGCTAATTGCTATAAATGTTATAGGCAATTGCTTAAACACATTTTCCCTCCATTCATAGACTAAAGATAAGTGCTTATCAGTGAATGGGAGGAGATACGGCATGATCGATCATAAACAACCATATTTTACAATGTTTGATAATAGATTCCCATCTTTTCAAGGACAAGGTGACATACATCCTACACCTTATGATGCCCCATTTGTCGGTGCATCATCTTATAGTCACATAAGTACACCATGGACTGATGGATTAATCAGCCCCTCCGGCTACGAAGCTTCTTTGCCAAGCAGACCGCCGGGATCATCAGCCGGCCAAGGAATTGGAATGAGCTGGAATCATTTATATCATCGCTTCCAACAACTTGAAAAGGAAAATGAAAATAATAAAAAAATGTTAAAAGTCTTTGGGAAAAGACTCAATATTATTGAACAAAGGCTTGGTATTCCAGCCCCGCCATTTGAATTTAATTAAAAACCGCTTCAGATAGAAAATGATTCTTTCCCATTTTATTTACAATCCCAATGAACGGAAATATGTAAAAAACCCCCTTGAAAAATAAAAGAGGGTTTTTTACATTAAAAGCTATAATAACATAACTTAGTTCTATTTCATAAACCTGCCTATAAAAGGTATTCGGTTGCCCAATATTTGACGGGCCAGTCCTGAACGGAACGACAATAATGCAAATACACCGCCGCCAAGAATAACAGAGATGATTGATACAACAGCCCCATGCAAAAGGCTTTTCGGAATCGTACCACCTGTTAATAATAAAACAATTTTAACAACAATTAACATGACTACAGTGAATATTGAAATCAGCAGAAAACGTTTTGCAATAAAACCATATTGGTAACCCGTTGTTCTCGTTATTGCCACCATATTTATGAATACAGAGGCAATGTACCCGACGTTTGTTGCAAGAATAGGACCTACCATACCAAACCACATCATAAAAAGCGGATTTAAAATTAATTTGATCAAAACGCCAACCAGCAGACTAAAAATCGTCACCTTTTGCATATTAATCCCCTGTAAAATTGAGGCCGTGACTGAAAAAAGAGCAAACAACAGTGCAGTTGGCGCATACCATCTTAAAATATGTCCGCCGATAATAATTCCGTTAACATCGTATAGCATACCATATATCATATAACCCAAAATTGACATGCCAGCCGCAGCAGGGATCGTTAAAAATAAAACCAGCTGCAGGGCCTGAGTCGTCTTCTTCTGCACTTCGTCCCGGTTACCCTCTGCATAGGATTTCGTCACGGATGGCACAACACTTAAGGCCAGTGCTGTCGCCAAAGATACTGGAATCATGACAAGCTTTTGGTCATTCATCATTAAATTAGCGATAATGGATACTAATTCATTGTGGCTGTAATGTTGATATATCGATAAATAATGTTTTGATGTCAACTGATCAATAGCTTGATAAAGGTTCATCGCAATCCCAACGGCTACAAAAGGAATGGCATAGGCAATCAATTCACGGTACATTTCCGATAACGACATATTCGATTGAACCGTGCTTTGCGCAACATATGCGTCTAAATGCGATTTTCGTTTTCGCCAATAGCCAATGAGAATAAGCAGTCCAAAAAACGCGCCGACAAAAGCGGCAAATGTCGCAAGTTCGACTGCTGTTAAGACAGAGCCATGAAAAATGACCATGACCAGAAAGGCACTGATTAGAATGAAAATAATACGGACCAGCTGTTCAATGACCTGTGACAGAGCAGTTGGCCCCATCGACTGATACCCTTGAAAGTACCCGCGAATAAGGCTCATGGCCGGTACAATAATTAAAGCAACGCTTATTACCCGGATAACTGAAACAACATCTGCAAAATCGCTTCCTTGTCCGCTTGATAATCGGGCAATAACCGGAGCAAACAGATACAAAATTACAAACCCTAATATCCCGGTGATCGTCATAATCTTGAGGCCTGATTTAAACAGACGCCTGCCGGTAGCATAATCTCCTATGGCATTATATTTAGAAACAAATTTAGAAACAGCGAGCGGTACCCCCATCGTTGCTAAGCTTAAAATGATAGAGTAAGGTGTATAAGCAAAGGAATAAAGATAATTGCCTTTATCGCCAACTAAAGCTGTAAATGGAACAACAAATATTAATCCAAGAAATTTTGATAAAAAAGTTGCGACAGTTAAAATAAACGTCCCTCTAAGCATGCGGGATCAATCCTGCCATATATTGTACAACTCCTAGAACTTATAAATTTTTTTATATTAGTAAGTTTCAAAAAGGAGGACAAAAAGAGCCGAGAAGTTCAAGGAACGACAGTCTCGAGGACCGGAACGTATGGGTTTAATACGTGAGGACCGGAGAGACCGAGTGACGAAGAAATTCGACAGATATTTTTCCCGGACTTTTTGAACATCCTCTATTATTAATTAATAAAAGCCATGAATTATTGTACCACAATGAAATCCAAAAAGGGACTTAATCAATTTTTTTATACGTTAAGAAAATCTAAATTGGCAACAATGTTGCCAATTCGACGCAGCGGCCAATTTTAAGTTCTAAGTATAAGTGCAGCTAAGCCTCTGTCTACGCCTAACGGCTTGCCAATCGGCAAGTTTTCTTTAAATTTCATAAATGACTAATGCTGAAAAGCAAAAAATCGTGCCGTCATCTTTTGTATCCTCAGCGACGGCTACTTGATAACGGATGTCTTTAACCTTTTTTGAATCAATCGTTTCCAAAAAGGAATTAATTTCACTCTCCAGATCTTTTTCATGCTCTTCGTCGAATAATTTTACTTTTAACATAAAAGACACCTCCTTTACGTTAAAAATACGTTAAGGAGATGTCAAATCCTCTAAATTTACACAACAGTAAAGAAATAATCCGGATGATCATGTTTACCGCTTTTTTCAATAATTCGTGCCGCAATTTTTGCTGCACGTTGGTCATCGGTAATAAATACAATTCTTTTCTTACATAATGTTTGATATCTTGCTTTTCTTTTTAAGTATGAGAGAGGTATATTTCGAGCCTCATTTATCGGTTTGTGATGTGACGTAATAAAATCCCGGATATCTATCACACAATGATTCTTTTGATCAATTTGTTCAAAGGATATTTGTTTTACATGCGTTCTTTTGGATATCAGCCGCTGCCACGCAAAGTAAATGCCAACCAATAAGAGGACAAAAATTATAAAACTCATGGTATTCACCGTTTGAGTCCAACCGTTGTTATTCTACGTTTCCTTGCCATTTTATCATGCCGCCAACCATATTTTTCACTTTAAAACCTTTATCTTGTAAAAATTCAGCAGCTTTTTCACTGCGGCGGCCGGAACGGCAAACCATAACGTAGTTTTTACCATTATCAAGATCTTGATATTTTTCCGGTATTTCGGATAAACGGATATGCATTGCTTCAGGAATTTTACCAGCTTGAACTTCTTCATCTTCCCTTACATCTATGACACATACGTCTTCTTTATTATTAAGCATGTTTTCTAATTGTTTTGGCTGAATGATCTGGATTTCGTCCGCCATTTTATCTGGTCACCTCAAATATAAAAATTCTTTTCTTATTGTTACGCCCATCTTTTAAAAAGTCAAGCAGTTAATACGTGTTCAATTTGAACATCCTTGAACATCCTTAAAAATAAAAGATGGCATAATGCCACCTCTTATTTTACGCCTAATTCATTTATAAATACACATTTAAGCGTGTCAAAGTTGTGTCATTTTGCGACAACATTTACAAGTTTGCCAGGTACAACAATGACTTTCCGTATGGTGCTGCCTTCTAAACGGTCTTGTATCGTTTCCAATGCTTGTTTTTCTAATTCGTCTTTATTAATATCTTTGGCAACCGTTAATTTTGAACGGACTTTACCATTAATTTGAACCACAATTTCTGCCGTGCTTTCTTCAAGTTTTGATTCATCATATGTTGGCCAAGCAACAAGACTGACCGGCGCTTTATTTCCTAAAATTGCCCATAATTCTTCGGCGAGATGCGGAGCGACCGGGGACAGGCATTTTACGAAACCTTCCACCATATCTTGCGGCAGTTTATCTTGTTTATAGGCGTCGTTAATAAAGACCATCAATTGCGAAATACCGGTATTAAAATGAAGATTTTCAAAGTCCTCGGTAACCTTTTTAACTGTTTGATGGTACAGTCTTTCAAAGGACTCTGAAGGTCTATAATCCCGGGCAACTTTTGGACTTAAAGTGCTGTCTTCTTCCGTTACCAATAACCGCCAAATTCTATCTAAGAATCGGCGCGAACCGTCAAGACCTTCCTCAGACCATGCAATGGATGCATCAAGCGGACCCATAAACATTTCATATAAGCGGAGCGTATCGGCACCATGCGAAGCGACAATATCATCAGGGTTAACAACATTGCCTTTTGATTTACTCATTTTTTCATTATTTTCTCCGAGAATCATCCCCTGGTTAAATAACTGCTGGAATGGTTCCTTCGTTGGTACAACACCGAGATCATATAAAACTTTATGCCAAAAACGGGCATATAGCAGATGAAGAACAGCATGTTCAGCTCCGCCGATATAAATATCAACCGGCAGCCATTTTTTCAGCTTTTCCGGATCTGCTAATTGATCGTTGTTATGCGGATCAATGTAGCGCAGGAAATACCAGCAGCTTCCTGCCCATTGCGGCATCGTATTGGTTTCCCGGCGCCCTTTCTTTCCCGTTTCCGGATCAACAACATTGACCCAGTCCTTAATGTTGGCTAAAGGCGATTCACCGGTACCAGACGGCTTAATTTCATCAGTTTTCGGAAGCTCCAATGGTAACTGGTCTTCTGGAACGGGAACCATTGTACCGTCTTCCATATGAATAATAGGTATCGGTTCACCCCAATAACGCTGACGGCTAAACAGCCAGTCTCTCAGCCTGTAAGTCGTCTTTTTATTTCCGAAGCCTTTCTCTTCTAACCATGCGATCATTTTTTCAATCGCTTCTTTTTTGTTTAAGCCATTAAGGAAGTCAGAGTTAATGAGTTTGCCGTCGTCAGTGTAAGCCGCTTCTGAAATATCTCCGCCTTCAACGACTTCAATGATTGGCAGATCAAATTTACGCGCAAATTCATAATCCCTTTCATCATGTGCCGGTACAGCCATAATTGCGCCTGAGCCATATGACATTAAAACATAGTCAGCAATCCAAATCGGCAACTTTTCGCCATTAACCGGATTGATACCGTAACCGCCTGTGAAAACACCTGTTTTTTCTTTGGATAATTCCGTTCTCTCTAAATCACTTTTTCTAGCTACTTCGTCACGATAAGCTTGAACAGCCGGCAATTGTTCATCAGTGACAATTTTATCAACAAGCGGGTGTTCAGGAGCAAGAACCATGTAAGTTGCACCGAACAGCGTATCCGGCCGGGTTGAAAATACTGTCAGCTTCTCGCTGTCATGTCCGGCTACATCAAAGGTAATTTCGGCGCCTTCTGATTTGCCGATCCAGTTGCGCTGCATATCTTTAATACTTTCCGGCCAATCAAGTTCTTCAAGGTCTTCCAGAAGACGTTCAGCATAAGCGGTAATCTTAAGCATCCATTGCCTCATTGGCTTTCTAATAACAGGATGACCGCCCCGCTCACTTTTCCCGTCAATCACTTCTTCATTTGCCAACACGGTTCCAAGCGCAGGACACCAGTTAACAGGCACTTCATCCATATAAGCTAAGCCTTTTTCATATAGCTTAAGAAAGATCCATTGTGTCCACTTATAATAATCCGGGTCAGTCGTATTAATTTCGCGATCCCAATCATAAGAGAAACCCAAAGATTTAATTTGCCGTTTAAAAGTATTAATATTCTTTTGAGTAAAGACACGCGGATCGTTTCCTGTATCCAAAGCATATTGTTCAGCCGGCAGTCCAAAAGCGTCCCAGCCTATCGGATGCAACACTTCATAACCTTGCATTCGCTTCATACGGGCGATAATATCAGTTGCTGTATATCCTTCCGGATGACCAACATGAAGCCCTGCTCCTGAAGGGTAAGGGAACATGTCCAGTACATAAAACTTTTCTTTATTGCTTTGATCATCTGTTTTAAATGTTTTATTTTCTTCCCAATACTTTTGCCATTTTTCTTCAATTTTTTTATGGTTATAAGGCAAGGGACATCCTCCTTCTGCTTAAAAAACATAATTGCTTTATAGAAATTTTACCATTTTAGAGGCTGTTCAAAAAGTTGAAAAACATTTATCCCGGTGCAAAGGACAAAAGCTGCCTATTCAGGCAGTACCTTCTTAACCATCAGCGGGGATGAACAAAAACCCCGCTGATGGAAGTTTCACTTTATTGAACATACACTTTAAAGCATTAAAAAAACCTCCCGCCCTTAACGTTAGCGTTAGGGACGAGAGGTTGGTCACAAAGTTAAATGTTTCCCGCGGTACCACCCTGATTAGTGTAATAATTATCACTCACTTATTGGCACCTTAACGCGGTCTACGGCAATGGCTACTAATCAATTCACCAGTGCAACTCAGAGGCGAGTTCATAATTCGTTACCATTGACTTGCACCCACCGTCAACTCTCTTAAGCTTAACAAAATTACTATTATTCCTCTTCATCGTTATTTGTACAAACTCAACTTAATATTTAATTAGTATTTTATGCAAATCATGAAAAAGTGTCAATACTTTGTTCATATATTTTATATTTTACCCTCATAATCTATGTTTTATACCCTATTAATCGCTTAATTTTAAGGGTGAGGGTTCTTTGTTCAAATTTTTGTCATAAATGAGCGTTGTGAATACCGCTCCGATATAAATAAAGAGAAGAATATAAATCAAAACATGAATGTTGGTAAGATCGACAATAAACCCGCCAATCAAAGGACCGACCATCCGGCCGCCTGTTGAGACACTGTTAACAAAACCTTGATAAAAGCCCGACCTGCCCTTTGGTGCGAGATCCTGAGCAATTGATGGAACCGCAGGCCAGACGAGCATCTCCCCTAAAGTTAAAATAATCATAGATATTAAGAATCCCGTAAACTGATGGGAAAATAACAAAGAAATAAAAGAAATAACAAAAATCGCAATCCCGGTGAGGATTTGTGCTTTGGGCAGTTTGAGATACTTCGTCATTAACGCCGCCAAAGGCTGTCCCAACACAATTAAAAGTCCATTAATTGACCATAACAAACTGTACTTAGCTAAAGGGATGCCAAGCGACTGTGTGTAAACCGAAATTGTCGACTGCCACTGAACATAGGCAATCCAACAAATGAACAAACCGATACATAAAACAACCAAGGCATAAAACTTATGTTTATTTTTAATAGCCCCAGATTGTTCGATAATGCTGGTTTGTACATCAATGGCTTCATTTCTGGGATCAATAGACTTGTATGTTAATAAAACTAAGATTGTAAAAAATAGATACATGAAGCCGTTAACGACAAAAATGTAAACAAAAGAAATCGAGGCAATAAATCCCCCTACTGAAGCGCCTAAAGCTACACCAAGATTTTGCGCCACATACAATGCATTAAATGATTTCCGGCCGCCTTCAGGCCATACCGTACCTGCTAATGCATACATAGATGGAAATATCAATCCTGAACCAAAACCAATAATAGTTAGAAAAATAGTATAAGGCCAAGTACTATGGAAAAGCGCCATTAAAAATCCCGAAACAGTCGCAACAATGACACCGGATAGAATAGATTTATAACCGCCGATACGGTCAAATAGTATACCGCCAATTAAATTGCCTACGATACCGGCACCGGAGTTTAACATAAGTACAAATCCGGCAAACGTTAAAGAATGGCCAAGATGCTCATGAATATAAATTGTATTTAAAGGAAAAAGAAATGAAGTCCCGGTAACATTTAAAACCATTCCAATAATTAAAAGCCATAATGATTTTGGCAACTGCCATACCTCCTTACTTTATAATAGTTTCAGCTAACCAGCAGCAATTGAAATGCATGTCAAAAATCCCGGCGCTTGAATTGTGCCGAGTTACTTTATTTGTTTAAAGCATAAAAAATTCCATTTTTACAATAGGCCAAGACAAAGTCTAACCCTTTTCCGACTAAAAAACAATATGTTTTATTGAACTAGTTTCCATTTTGAGTTAACAAGATATCATGCTAAAATTTAAAAGGCATGTGCGTTATAGAAGAAGTAAAATTTTTTCAGGTTTTGGCAGACATTTGACAGTTTGCATGTATAGGAAGGAGTAATCCTATGTCACATAAAGATATCCCCTCACATTTCGGGGATAAAAAGCGTTATTACTCATGGAGCACTTATTTACGGCAACAATTTGGAGAAAAAATTTTTAAAATCCCAATTGACGGCGGATTTGATTGTCCAAACCGTGATGGAAAAGCAGCTTACGGCGGATGTACTTTTTGCAGCCAAAAAGGTTCAGGAGATTTTGCCGGAGACCGCCGCGATGATTTAATAACCCAATTTAATATAATTAAAGACCGTATGCATCAAAAATGGAAAAACGGCAAATATATAGGTTATTTCCAAGCTTTTTCTAACACTTATGCTCCCGTTGATATTTTACGGCAGCGTTATGAAGTTATTTTAGAACAAAATGGGGTTATTGGCCTATCAATAGCCACAAGGCCGGATTGCTTGCCCGATGATGTCATGGAATACCTTGCAGAGCTTAACGAAAGAACCTTTTTATGGGTTGAGTTGGGACTGCAATCCGCTCATGACAAAACAGGAGAGCTAATCAACCGCGCTCACGACTTTGATTGCTATAAGGAGGGCGTCAGCAAGCTCCGCAAGCATAACATTCGTGTCTGTACCCATATCATAAACGGGTTACCCGAGGAAACACCGGAGATGATGCTGGAAACAGCCAAAGAAGTGGCTAAATTAGATGTACAAGGCATTAAAATTCATTTACTGCATCTGTTAAAAAAGACGCCAATGGTTAAGCAATATAAAAAAGGCATGGTCAAATTTCTCGACTTTGAAACTTATGTAAAGCTTGTAGCTGACCAGCTCGAAGTTTTACCTCCTGACATGATCATCCACCGCTTAACAGGCGATGGACCGGCAAACCTCCTCATTGGCCCAATGTGGAGCACGAATAAATGGAAAGTCCTGAACGCCATCGATCAAGAACTTGAAGCGCGTGCAAGCTGGCAGGGAAAATTCCATTATGGGGTCAGACCCCATAAAGCTGTGGATTGCGTTGATATTGTAACTGAGAGGTGAAGCATCTTGATTATTAAAAATGCCGTTGAGCTTAGCCATGAATATCTGGCAAAAGTGATTCAGCCTGGCGATACGGTTGTTGATGCTACGGTAGGAAATGGTCATGATACGCTTTTTCTGGCAAAGTCAGTCGGCAAAAACGGCTGTGTCTACGGGTTTGATATTCAGAAAGAAGCGATTAATAATACAGAGAAAAAGTTGGCTTCTTGCGATGAAAATGAGCAAGTAAAACTTATTTGCAAGGGCCATCATGAACTGAATGCTTTTATATCAGATTCCACAGAGATAAAAGCTGCTGTTTTTAATTTAGGTTATTTACCCAGCGGAGATAAAACGATTGTTACCAGACCTGAAACAACTATTCAAGCCGTGCAATCGATACAGGAACGGCTTCATAAACACGGATTAATTGTTCTGGTCGTCTACCCAGGACACCCCGAAGGAAAAATTGAGGCTGATGCAGTATTGGATTATGTAAAACATTTAGATCAAAAACAATGGCGGGTGCTAAAATACGAAATGTTTAATCAAATTAACAACCCGCCGTTTTTGATTGTAATTGAGGGGGTCTTAATTGAGGGGGTCTGACCCTGTGAACGTTGTGGAAACTGTGGATAATGTGAATATTTTAAAAAACTATTTTATAAATAACCATCTAATTCCAGCAGCATGATCTCTTCAAGAATTGTTTTTTCCGGCAAATTAAGAACCAGCGGAAGTTTAGCCTTTTCCGCTGGGTTTTCTTTTAATATCGTTAATATTTTCTTTTGAATTTCTGATAGGGAACCGTCTCCGTTCTTCACATCTGATATGTTTCTCTCCTTTTCTGATTTTAGTCCTATAGAATCAAGGCCAAGATATATTTTTGCCCTCTTTTCCAATAACTGATTAGAGCCTTGTGCTTCTTTTACAAAAATGGAGTGAGGGGCTGCATATAATTCTCTCCCTTGTTGTATTGCAAAATCAGCGGTGGTCAGAGCGCCGCTTTTTAATGAAGCTTGTACAACAATCACCTGTTTTGACCATGCAGCAATGAGTGCATTCCTTTCTATAAATTGTTTTGATTTGTGAGGCGTTTCAGGCGGATAGGCACTTAAAACACCTCCCTGTTCAATAAGGGCTTGAAACAATCCCTGATGTTCTGAGGGATAACATTTATCCAAGCCTCCGGCCAAAACTGCTAAAGAATATCCCCCCTGTTTTAAACAGGCAGTTTGTGCATATCCATCAATTCCCTTTGCCATTCCAGAAATTAAAGGTATTTTATTTGCGGCCAGTTGTTCACCAAGCTGGACAGCTGCAAGTTTTGCCTCCTGTGTACACCTTCTTGCTCCCACTGCAGCTATACCTAATTGATCAGGAAGTTTACCCCGAAAATATAAAACAACCGGAGATCTCGAAACTTTCTTAGCTTGTTTAATATATTTTGGATCATCATAGGTAAGCACCTGAATGTTATAAGCTTAGCATTTTTCCAGGATACGTTTTGCTTGATCTAATATTTTCTCTTTATCTATACCTTCTGCCGTTTTTATACCAATGCCATCGACACCCATCCAGCTCGTCTTTCCCCCATAAAAAGCGGCTTCCGGAGATCCAAATTGATTTAATAACCGTTTTTGTAAAATTGGACCGACATTTGGCAGTAAACTTAACCATAGCCAATAAATCATTCTCTGTTCCCCCTTTTAAAATTTCTTGTCCATTATAAGTAAGTCATCTCTTTATGTTCTTTGTCTAAATCTCTTGATAACAGACTGGCAACCATGTCTTGCTTCCGGATGTCATAAGCACCATCCAAATCCGCAAAAGTCCTTGCAATTTTTATAAACTTATGGATAGTCCTGCCGCTGTAATTATAAAGTTTATAGGCTTTTTTCAATAACTCCTCAATGCCTGTATTAAGCTGACAATATTTTTTTATTAAATAAGGTGTCAATTCTGCATTACAAGCAATATGCTCTTCACTATACTTTTTTGCTGAATCAACCGAGCATTAGATACTTTTTCCCGGAGAAACGATGAAGAGGGTCCCTCTTTATTTACCTCAAAAAAATTAACTGCTTTTATATATTTTTGGATATCAATTCTATCAATAAGCGGACCGGATAACTTTTGGCGGTAACGAATGATTTCATAATCTGTACAGCGGCAATTTTCTAAGCCAAAATATCCGCATGGGCAAGGGTTCATCGCAGCAATGAGCATAAAATTTGCTGGAAAGGTATTAGTAGATTGAACGCGGCCGATAGTAACTTTTCTATCTTCCAGCGGTTGACGTAAAGATTCCAGCGTTTTTCTTGAAAACTCGGCAATTTCATCCAAAAATAAAACGCCGTCATGCGCAAATGAAATTTCACCTGGCATAGAGTATTTTCCGCCCCCAATCAAAGCATTGGTGGAAATATTATGATGAGGCGACCGAAAGGGTCTTTCCTGTATAAGTCCCCCTGACTTTAACAGGTTAGCAACACTGTAAATCTTTGTTACTTCCAATGCTTCATCTTCCGTCATAGGGGGTAAAATTGTAGGAATACGTTGAGCAATCATTGATTTACCGCAACCGGGCGGACCAATCATTAAAAGGTTATGCCCTCCTGCTGCAGCCACTGTCATATATTCAATTAAGGTTTCCTGCCCTTTTACATCTGAAAAATCAATTGGTGTCAGTATGTCTCTTTTCGGACTTTGATAACATGTGTTATCAATAAACAACTCCCCTGATAGTGCTTTTACGACATCATGTAAGTTTTCGCAGGAAATGATTTTTATGTCTTTTACCAGTCTTGCTTCTCCCGCATTTTTGCTTGGAACGATTAGATGTGAAATACCTGCTTGTTTGGCTGCGAGAGCCATAGGTAAAATACCTGAACAGGGACGAATATTTCCGTTTAGCGATAATTCACCGATTAAAGCAAAGGACTGAAGAGATGTTTTTATTTGATTTGTTCTTAATAATAATGCACAGGCCATGGCGACATCAAAATGAGAACCGCCTTTTTTTATATGTGACGGTGCTAAATTAATAACAAACCGCCCTTGGGGGAAATTGTAACCACAAGATGTGACGGCTGATTCAAGCCGATCCTTGGCCTCTTTAACCGCTGCATCTCCAAGACCGACAATAGACACGTGTTTATCCCCGTAAATCATATCAGCTTCTACTTCTACAAGATAACCATCAACTCCTGAAATTCCAAAACTATAAACAATTGATGCTATTATCTTCACCTTCTCTCTCAATAAATAGTTTATAATTCTGCTTTTGCGGATTAGGAAAAAAAGATAGTATATGGGAGGTTTGCACATGAGGATTTTTTTCATTAGTAGTATACGCCCTGCAGCTGCTCCATTGGTACTGTTCAGGGGAAGAAATCATACCGGCTTCAACTGGATTGAGATGTATATAACGGCTGACATCCAGTAAATATTTCATTGAGTCAGTTAATTCCGCTCCATAACGGCCTTGAAAAACGTGACCGGCATAATCATATTTCTTATTAATATAGCTCGCATACAGGCTGTTAAGATATTGCATAATAACGTTGGATTTCGTATAAATTGTCTTTGATTGAAGATGAATATGGTTGGTCATAAGGCAATAAGATAAAAGGTAAAAAGGATAGCGTTCGCGGGTTTTCTCAAGGAGGGTTAAATAAGTATCCCGGTCTTCACGGTCATGGAAAATATCAGTCTTTCGGTTTCCACGGCAAGTAATATGATACATGGCCCCCGGATACCAAATACGGGGTTTTCTTGACAAAAAAGGCAGCTCCTTTCTAATAGCTTGTCTAAATCTTAACTAGGGGGAGTAGCTGGAGAAAACAACAGGATACACAAATTATACCACAAGAAACAAAATAGTCACATAAGTCAGACCCCGTAAACCAAATAAAAGTTATCCACAGTTCACAGGGTCAGACCCCCGAAAAGGGAGTTATCCACATTAATATTTGTACAGGCAGACCGGGTCTTTATCAAACCATTCTTTGCGAATGAATGTATGGACTTTGTTGAAAATCTCCTCAACATCTTGAGTCATTGAACCAAATACACGCAGTGTAAACCCTGGGATTGTTAACATTGAAAAGCCTGTTCTTACCGGAAAGTTTTGAGCCTCAAGAAAATTGTTCATTTGGTCCAGAAACTCTGGTGTTGCTTGCTCTCCGATAACCATCATGGAGCCAAAGTGAGTATACCCTTCAAAGAATCCTGTTTCATTCATATTTTGATTTTCGGGTTGAAGTCTGAGCAGGTCATATACAGCTAACTCCCCATCCAAATATATATCTGTCTTTAGCCGCAATGTGTCGTATGTAAAGGGTGTTCCGTCCGGAGACCAGCCTGGTGAAATGATTTCGGCGTAGATGAGTGTTGCGCCGCGCTCCATGCGAATAACCGTTTCCTGTCTGAACTTGGCATCTTTAAAAGCGATAATTGGGTCGGGGACATATTCAAAAAGGCTCCCCTTCTTTAATACAATTTCCATCTCTTGAAGGACAAAGCTTTCAGGCGTCTTATAAATAGTTGTCGCCGATTGATTTGACATAAGCAGTTCTGCATTTTCTTGAAGACGAACATCGATTCTATAAGTATCTCCGTCAACGTAACCGCCGCCGGGATTCACAATAAAAATACTTGGCTGTCCCGAGTCGTCTAAATAAAGCGGTTTAATAACCTTTAACTGATCATAAAAGTAAATATCATCAATAATCGTTTTCTCCTGCTTTTTTTTGGCAGAAAGATATAGATAACCGGTTTTATCTTTCACTTTATTCCAGTCCTACTAATAAAGCATTTTGTTTTAACCAATCGACAACATCCCTAAGTCCTGATTCCGCTTTTAAATTAGTAAAAATGTAAGGTTTGTTGCCGCGAAATCTTTTTGTATCGGCCTCCATTACATTAAGATTAGCACCGACGTACGGGGCGAGATCTGTTTTATTAATAATGAATAAATCCGATTTAATCATTCCTTGGCCGTTCTTTCGAGGAATTTTCTCCCCTTGCGCAACATCAATAATGTAGATGGAAAAATCAACTAACTCAGGACTGAATGTCGCAGATAAGTTGTCGCCGCCGCTTTCAACGAAAATAATCTGCAGGTCAGGGTGCCGTTTTTTCAATTCTTCAATAGCTTCAAAATTCATTGAAGCGTCCTCGCGAATAGCTGTATGCGGACATCCGCCTGTTTCAATGCCGATAATTCGATCGGCCGGCAATACACCGTTTTCCCTTAAAATTTTTGCATCTTCTTTTGTATAGATATCATTCGTAATAACTGCCATGCTGTACTCATCATTCATATACCGTGTCAGTTTTTCTACAAGCATCGTTTTCCCAGCGCCGACAGGACCTCCGACTCCGATTCTGATCGGTTCCATCATTGATCACCTCAATTAACATCGTTTTTAAAGTGACTCTAAAAATCTATGACATAAAGATGCGAACATTCAACCGTTCATGCCTCATCTGAGATAATTCAAGTCCTGGAGAAATGCTCCCAAAATCATCGGGCTCAAGTTTGTTGATAGTATCTGCTGCTTGCCGTAAGGTGCCTTGCAATTCTTGTAACAAACGCTGCCCGGCGGTTTGCCCCAAGGGAATGCCGCGAACACCGTTTTGAATCATGCTGGATGTACATGAGTATAAATAGGCTAAAACAGCAGTTGATCCGGGAACATCCAGATGATGAGCAATCATTGCAAACGCAATGGCCGGATGACCATTAGCTTTATTAGACTCTATTTGCTTTTGATACACTCTGAGATTTTCCAAATCAAACATATCCAAACCTATCTGTATAAATCTTCGTCCCATCTTTGTACTGCCTTCTCTTGATTCTTGAGAAAGATTTTGAACAGTGACAAGATGATCCCATTGCCAAACTGTCTCTAAGTCATCGGCTTCTAATGCTTCATAGGCAAAACGGCAAACCAGACCATCGGTATATACCAATTGTTCTTTAATATAAGCGTTTAACCATTCCGCAAAGGTCTTCTTATCGTCGATGCGCTCTTCCTGGATATATGTCTCAAGCCCAAAAGAATGACTAAAGGCACCTGTCGGGAAATTAGAATCACACCATTGCATAAGCGGCAGCAATGTATCAGTCATGGCTGTGTCCGACATGACGAAACGCTCTTTTCACTTTTCTTTTTTCACGATGATAAGGGATTTCTAATTGGTTTAATAAATCTTCTATCACATAATCATACTTAATAAGCATTTTGTCGCTTTCAAATTGGGCGGGTAAATGGCGATTCCCTAATTGGTGGGCAATATACCCCATTTCCTGGATGCTCCCAGGACTAATGACAAGAAGATCGTCCGGCAATACATCAACGACAATCAAGCTTTTATTATCCATATAAAGGATATCACCGGCTGTAAGGTCCTTTGCTTCTTTTAAACGAATGCCAAGCGTTCGGCCTGTATTGGTTGTTACGCGCTGGATACGTTTAACGAGGTCATCACTTGGCAAATATACAATCTCCTTTAAGCGGTGATTTCTTTCCTTTTCACTAAGGTTATCTATATGACAGACGACTTGCTCAATGATCATCTCATCACCTCAAAATAAGAAATAGCGCTGTGCCAGCGGAAGAACTTCTGCAGGTTCTGAATGTATATGTTCACCATTGAAATACACTTTGTATGTTTGCGGATCGACATCAACATCGCCTGTTGTACTGTTATGAATCATATTTTTCTTTGAAAGTTCACGGACGCCATATATTGGAAGCACAACTTTTTGCAGCCCGAGCTTTTTGTGCAAGCCTTGTTCATAAGCCAATTTAGATATAAATGTAACACTTGTATGATATCTTGCCTTTCCATAAGAAGCATACTGCGGACGGTATAAAACAGGCTGAGGTGTCGGTATCGAAGCGTTAGGATCACCCATAATACTGTGGGCAATCATGCCGCCTTTGATGATAAGATCCGGCTTCGCACCGAAGAATGGCGGATCCCAGACAACAAGATCAGCAAGTTTGCCAACTTCGACAGAACCGATATAAGAGTCAACCCCGTGTGTAATAGCCGAATTTATTGTATATTTTGCAATATATCTTTTGACACGAAAATTATCATTACCCTTCCCTTTGTCCTCTGGCAATGCACCGCGTTGTTTTTTCATTTTACTGGCCATTTGCCAAGTACGCGTGATCACTTCTCCGACCCGGCCCATTGCTTGTGAATCAGAGCTCATCATACTGATAAGACCCAGATCATGAAATACGTCTTCAGCCGCAATCGTTTCCGAACGTATACGCGATTCGGCAAGCGCGATATCTGTTGGGTTATTGGGGTTAAGATTGTGCGTAACGATAATCATGTCAAGGGGTTCCTCAGTGGTATTAACAGTATAAGGAATAGTAGGCGATGTTGAAGAAGGCAGCACGTTTTTCAGACCGGCAACTTTTATAATATCCGGTGCGTGACCGCCGCCTTCACCTTCTGTATGATAAGTATGGATGGTCCGCCCGCCGATTGCTTTTATTGTATGTTCAACAAATCCTCCTTCATTTAATGTATCTGTATGAATACAAGTTTGCACATCACATTTATCTGAAACACGCAAACTATGATCAATGGCCGATAAGGTTGCTCCCCAATCTTCATGGACTTTAAAACCGATCGCCCCTGCCTGCACCTGTTCAACAAGAGGCTCATCCGCAGACGTGTTTCCTTTGCCCCAATATCCAAGATTTATAGGAAATCCTTCTGATGCTTCAAGCATCTTAATAAGATTCCATGCCCCTGGCGTACAGGTTGTTGCCTTAGTTCCTGTAGCAGGGCCTGTGCCCCCGCCAAACATTGTCGTGATACCCGATTCCATTGCTGTACGAACGAGCTGAGCCGAAACAAAGTGAATGTGCGGATCAATGCCTCCCGCCGTTACAATTTTTCTTCCCGCATCAATCACCTCTGTTGACGCACCGATAACTATATTAATATTATCCATTAATAAAGGGTTGCCGGCGTTGCCAATAGCTGCGATCTTTCCATCGCGAATGCCGATATCGGCTTTATAAATCCCGGTATAATCGATGATGACAGCATTAATAATGACGAGATCCATCGCGCCCTCCGCCCTTGTAATGTACGGATGCTGGGCCATGCCGTCGCGAATTGACCTGCCGTCGCCATAAGACGCCTCATCGCCGTAGTACTTATGGTCTTCCTCTACCTCAATAATTAAATCGGTATCACCCAATCTGATTTTATCGCCTTTTGTCGGCCCGAATAATGTTGCATAGTGTTTCCTTGTCATACGAAATCCCATTGTTACTGACCCCCATCTATGCACGCATTTGTTAAGTTATTCAGGCCATAAACACATCGTTTTCCGCCAAGAGCAACTAAATGCACTTCCTTTGTATCGCCCGGTTCAAAGCGGGCCGACGTGCCTGAAGGGATATCTAGACGCATACCATAGGCTCTGTTGCGGTCAAATTGCATAACAGAATTGACTTCATAAAAATGAAAGTGTGATCCTATCTGAACGGGCCGATCCCCAGGGTTAGTGACTTTAAGGGTAATGGCATGCCTATTTGCATTACAGATAATTTCTCCTTCACCATAGATAATCTCTCCTGGTTTCAAATCATTCCCCCCTCTTTAATCACTTTCGACTTCTTTAACTTTGTAATGTAATTCTTATTTTATCGGGTCTTGAACCGAAACGAGCTTCGTACCATCCGGAAATGTTGCCTCTACTTGAATCCAATGCTCGATCATTTCCGGAACACCTTCCATAACATCCTCTCGCGACAATATTTTTGCACCTTCCCTCATCAATTCAGGAACCGATTTCCCATCGCGTGCCCCCTCCATAATTTCATAAGTAATAATCGCCACTGCTTCCGGAAAATTAAGTTTTAAGCCGCGTTTTTGACGCCTCCTTGCCAGATCATTGGCAACAACTACTAATAACTTTTGCTGTTCACGGGCTGTAAGTTTCATAATATACCCTCCTGCTTAATGATCTTAAAGTTCATCCTTAATAAGCTTGTTAACGCATATCTACTCTATATCTATTTCATAATGTAACTTGTATGCCTGTACCCATAAAAATTCCAAAAACAAAAAACAGCTTTCCTCTGGTAAAAGGGAAGCTGTTTATTTTTTTATGTAACACTATAGCAACCTATAGTGACAATTGATTTAAAATATTTCACGGTACTTTGCCGTTTACTTAGTTAAGGCCAGTGACCCCATCGGATCCCAAGGATCAAGTTCAATCGGTTCTTGCTCCCAGGCTTTTAATAAATCCCCGGACAGGTATTTTTTATTTATAACAATTTGATAAGTATATTCATCCATCCAATTATCGCTCATTACAAAATAGCCTTTATGCCCAACATCTTCACCCCAGCTGTTTTCCACTTTCCACCGGTCAGGTTCACCGTCTAAAAGATTTACTCCAGTCAGCACCATAGCATGTGTTAACATACTTTCTTTATAGTCCAATCGTTCAGCTTTGGTAAGATTGAAATGGGTGCTGAAGGCTGCTTCGTAATCATAGAGATCCGGATCTAATATGCCTATCTTACGATCAGAATATCTTGAAACATCACAACCAAACCAAACAGTTTCGCCGTCCTTGATTTGTTCCAAAGCCAGCGCTTTAAGCGTTTTCATATCGACATTAAGATATTTAATTTGTCTTCCGTTGACGACATTTCCAAGGAATTTTACCGTATAAGTTTTGTTGTAAGGCTTATCCTTTGTCGGGGCATTGATAATGCTGACATAATCATCTAAATTTTTCTCAACGTATTTCTTGAAAAACCCTTGAGGCGATAAATTTTCATCACTGTGAAAATCACCTTCTTTATCTCTATACTCAAAATCAAATGTTTTTGGCGGTTCACCTAACGCAAACGCTAATATAGTGTAAATGTCGTCTAGCATGTTAATTTTGGCATCTTCTAATTCTTTTTTGGATTTACCCTCTTTTTCATATGATTGTCTTAAATCACGAGCACATTGCCGTAACTTAGCATCTAAAATTGAATTTAGTTCTTTTGATTGGCTGCTTTGATATGTTTCCGGCATCACCTGTTTTGGGACAACCCCGTATTTATCAACAAGAGCAACCAGCATATCCCATTGACCGCCGTCTTGCTGCGGGTGAGTTAAAAGCCAAGAAAGAAGCCTTCCATCCAATGGTTCCTCCAGTGTTTTTATAATGCTGTCTAAAAAGTAATTAGACTTTTCAAGTTTATCCCAGAACATCATGTAATTTTGAGATAACTCAAAGTCCTCTTTAATATTAAAACGCTCACTTATTTTATGGCGAAAAGTATTAAGCGCTGCGAAAATCCAGCATCTTCCGCTTTTCTTTTGATTGGCTACTTCACCTGTTTCAATTTCTTCTGAGAAGACCGGATTCATCGCTACAATTGAATTATTATCCAGCGCTGCGCCATTAATCCCATTGGTCATAATGGCATCTTTTAACACTTTATTTATTGGCGTTTCATTAAGACTTTGTGTATATTTTTCAATCATTTCTTCTGATAATTCACTCATTGTTTAATCCCTCTTTTCCTAATAACTTACGTATATAGGATAGGATTATTAAGAAAAAATATGTATTACCGCTAAATTTACAAAAAACACCTTAAAAGCCTTCTCATATTTTTAATTAAATGAGCTAAAATAATCAGGTACCTTTAGAAAGGAGTGTTTTTAAAAATGACACAACAACAAGGAAATAACATAGGAAATGTTGCGCTTCCTTTATTAGCCGCTATTGGTACTGGTGCAGCAACTTATTACACTTTACGAAATAGCCAAAATGCAAACCAGCAGTCAATGCAACAAATTGGGCAATCAATGCAACAGTTCTCAGGTGCTGCTAATCAACAAAAAAATCAACAAAACCAGTATTCTTAAGACAAATCCTATAAAGTTTTTATTAAGCACGGCGGCAATTTAATTTGCCCCTGTGCTTTTTTCATTTAGTTAATTTTTCTTAGAGTCTCCTTAAAAAACACATCCAAGATAAAATTTCCGCTGCTCAAGTTATTTTAAAATGACCAATTATATTTAATTATATTCATGATATAATCCCCATACAGATGGGGATTTCAAGTATGATTTATTTATTCTCAAGCAATATTACCGCCTTACCTTGCTTTTCAGAAAGACCTTCTCCTTATCTTATCCATCACAAACCTGCTTTTAGGCAGGGTAGGCATTCTCACCATACTGAATCTTAAATCCTGATCAGGCACTTCATACTCTATATGTTTTATCAGAAAGTCAAAGCTTGTCTTCATCACTTCAACAGTCACCCACTCTCCCGCACATCGATGTCCTTTGTAATAGTCGCCGCCTCCCTGGGGAACAAAATCAAACAGACTCCCTTCCCAATTGCTAAACCGTTCAGGCCGGAATTCATTAGGCTTTTCCCATAAGCGCGGATCATGATTGATACCATACATATCAAGTAATACCAATGTTCCTTTTTTGAAATGACACTGTTTCCAGGTAAAGTCATGACGTACCCGTGCACCTAAAAAAGGGCCAAAAGGATAAAAACGGCGAATTTCCTGGACAAACATTTGAATATAGTTGTCTTTATTGGCCAGCAACTTCTCCCGGCATTCGGGATGCTCATGTAAAGCCAGTGCACCAAATGTAATATATGTTGCAATTGCAACAATCGGTCTTAATATATTTATCAGTTCGACGGCTGCCATTTGTGTGTCTAAAAGTTTTCCGTATTGATTTTGGTGCCAGGCCATTGCATAAGCTGCTGTATCTTCAGGAGGGTGCAGCTTGAAGGAACGGATTTGATCAATGATCTCTCTGATCCATTTTTCCGCTCTTTGGCGTGCCGATTTCCCGCTCCAGTATCTCGGTCCTATGGCTCCAAATGCATCAACCATTGTCCCAAAATCGTTTGCCCTCTGCTTCACTTCTGATTCCAATAACGGAACACCAGCCCACTGACAAGCAACACGGCATAGGATTTCCTGCACTTCATCGAAAAGGACTATCTTCTCCTTCCTTTCCCATCTGCCGATACTGGCCTGCCATTGTTCCCGGGTAAGATCTGAAAGAACTTTTAGCCGTTCAGGAGTCATTAGCGACATAAACAAAAGCTTACGGTGTTTATGCGCGGCACCATCCATTGTCTGCACACCATTTTCCCCAAACAACGTTTTTTGTACTCGTTTCGGTGCTGCTCCCTTTCTCTGAAATCGTTCATTATCATAAAACACCTTTGCAGCTTCCTCTCCGCTCATGCAAATCACTTTTTGGCCTAGCAAACGTGTTCGAAAAATGTCAGACTGAAAACGTTGGCATCTATTTTGAATAAACCGATAACCTTCACACAACACAGCAATGGTATTATCTAAGCTTTCATCAACAGGAATTGGGCTATTCAAGTCTATTGATCCTTGCCCATTATTTTTTCTGTTTCGAAGGGTATAATATGTCGCCGCTCCTGTCCCGACAGCAGCTAAAAACGGAAGAATGACATTTCTTTTATTATTTCCGTGTTGCCCTTGTTTCTCCATTACTTGATGCCTCCTTGTTTCTATACATGGATTATGATGCTTAAACTGGCGGGAAATTATAAATGGATTTAAGAAAAATTAACAACATAGTTTTACTTAATTAACGAATATGAATAAAAGGTGTACCTTTCTTCTTTTTAGGGAATAATATGAATCATTTAACTTCCTGTTTTTAGAAAAAACATTTTATTACACTGTAAAACGAGATTCAATTATGTTATTTTTACTTTAGAGAGCGTTTTCAATTATGACAAGGGAGATGGAATATGATGATGGATTATCAGTACCGCCGTAAAGCATATGAACTATTATCCCAGCAGAGAGAAGACGTTTTGAAAGAGTTAAAAGAAGAGTATTTAAAGAAGAAACCTGATCACATTGACCGTTTTTTTAAAGGCTGCAGAGCTGCCTTTTCATCCTTTTTCCATTTTTTTTAAAATAAAAAGGAAATCTAAGTTGGATTGTTCCAATGTTAGATTTCCTATGAAACTTACTTAATAACTGCCGGCTGAATCCAGCCCTGCCCGTTTAATGATTTTAGTGCTTTCTTCATTAAGTCCTATTAGCGTCACTTTTTTATGATTACCTTTATACTTTTTGACCACTTTTGCAATGGCTGTTACACTGGAATGGTCCCAAATATGAGAATGGGTAAAATCAATTTCTATATCATCAGGGTCTTGTTCATAATCAAATTCTGATATAAAGCGGCTTGACGTTCCAAAAAACATTTGCCCAGAAAGGATATAAGTTTTCTTATTTCCTTCGGTTTTAGAAGAAATCTTAATATGAGCCATTTTCCAGCCAAATACAATCGCACATAAAGCGACACCTAACACAACACCTATTGCTAAATTCTTTGTATAAACAACGACTGCGACAGTTAAAATCATTATCATCGCTTCCGATAACGGGTATCTATTTAAATGCCGAACAGAGTGCCAATCAAAAGTACCGACAGAAACAGTAATCATTACCCCTACTAATGCCGCCATTGGCACTTGCTTTACAACATTCCCTAATAGAATAATAAGGATTAATAGGAATACACCCGCTACTAAGGTTGACAGCCGTTTTCTTCCCCCGGACATTACATTAATAACCGATTGCCCAATCATACCGCATCCTGCCATGCCGCCAAATAATCCGGAGACAATATTCGCAATGCCTTGGCCCCTTGCTTCACGGTTTTTATTCGATGGCGTTTCCGTCATTTCATCAACGATTGTAGCTGTGACCAATGATTCGGTCAGCCCGACAATTGCAATCGCTAAGGAAGTAGGAAATACGATAAAAAGGGTATTTAATGATAAGGGAACAGATGGAATATGAAAGACTGGAAGGGCGTTGCTAAGATGGCCCATATCTCCTACGGTTTTTAAATCAAACTTAAAGGCAAAACTAATAATGGTCATAACTATAATGGCGACTAATGCAGATGGAACAGCCTTTGTGACATAAGGAAACAAATAAACGATAGCCAATGTACCAGCTAACATCGCATACATCATCCAATTAGCATGAACGAATTGAGGGAGCTGTGCCATAAAAATGATAATGGCCAATGCATTTACAAAACCGGTCAAAACGGTTTGTGGCAGGAATGAAAGCAGGCGTCCAATTTTCAGTACCCCAAACACAATTTGAATAATCCCTGTTAAGATCGTGGCTGCAAATAAATACTCCACTCCGTGATCATGGACCAGTGAGACCATCAGGACGGCCGTTGAACCGGTTGCTGCTGAAAGCATCGCCGGACGTCCTCCCGTAAAGGCAATCACAATGGCAATACAAACAGATGCATAAAGCCCTACCATAGGATCGACACCGGCAATAATAGAGAAGCCGATAGCTTCCGGGATAAGTGCAAAAGCAACTGTTAATCCTGATAAAAAGTCTGCTCTGACATTCGAAAACCATTCTTGTTTAATTGCCGCAAAGTTCAAACACTATCACCTCATATTAATTTTTATCAACATTGACTTTTGACTCTCACAAAAGCCGGGGCCGTTTGTAACCAAAATATCCTATCATAGAATACAAGATTTGTATAGACGAAAAAAGTAAAAAGGCCTCCCCCTGTTAAGAAAGAAGCCTTTTCTCATATCATTTAGTAAAACAAGTTATACACTTGGCTTAAAACGGCGATATAGCCAGCCGTTAATAAAAAAGAACATTCCGGCACCGCCGGCCTTTTTCATAATCTTCCTTGCCAGGATGCGAACTTGCTGCTGTTTGGCTACTTTTTTGTCAGCTAAATAAATACCTAATAACCCTCTGTTAACCATCTTGTGGAAATTAACATCGGGAAGATTTGAGATGCTTTCATCAGCTTGTTCAATAAAATGATTGAATCTGTCCATCATCATTTCTTCGCTTTCATAATAAAAACAAAAATTTAAATCGCCGCCCTGTTTGTCTTCTTCTTGGTCTATAAAATAGTCTAATAAAATATGCAATCCCTGCACCCAGGGGAAATATCCTTCTTTCAGCTGAATGGCCAAGTCTTTCATATGATGTTGACCAGCTGCATATGAAACGATACAAAAGATTCCAAGCGTTGACCCGGAGCAGGCAGAAAATTCATACCAGCTCATTTCCGGCAATTTTTCTTGATACCGGCGAAACCACTCTTGCAGCCTTGGCACCCGCTGATCCTGCTTAACATGCTTATGTACTTGGAGATCACAATAAAAACCTGCCAATTCATGGAGAGACGGCTGAATATCTTTTAAAGACGGCAAATGTTTCAAAAAATCTTGGCATGTCCTAACCAAGTCAGCCAAGTAGCCGTCATCAGATGTTATCTTGCGGAACCGGTAATAATCTTTAAGATCTGCACCTGGAGTGAGCGCATCAAGCATTGATTCATGCAATGCCCGAAAGTCCGCCGGATCAAGTGAAACGCTTCGATCGCAAAGATTATCAAGATAATCACTGATTGTTTGATAAGCAACAATAAAGCGGATAACCTTTTGATACTCATCTTTAGCAAGAAGGCTGTAAATTGAACCGCCTTCGCAGTGAAAAGTTTTGGTTTGAATACTTGCCAAGGCTTGCTTTCTCAACTCTTCATCCGGTATAGCCATTGCTTTTTCTTTCCACTTCTCTAATTCCTGATGTACATTTGGAAGAACTTTTCGATAAATTTGTGTCATCATTCCAAAAGGTTTTTTAGGTATTTTCACTAAACAGTCCTCCAGACGACATATTGTTTTCGATAAATGTTAAAGCATGTTGAAAAACAGTTTTTCTTTCGGGTTCATTAAATATTTCATGGTATAAACCAGGCCATTCTTTATAGGTCTTATTTTTTATATTTAAAGAGTCGAACCATTCTTTAACTGAATGCTTATTAACTATTTTATCATCTCCTGCTTGTAAAATAAGCATAGGAAGGTCCGGGAATTTATCTATATTTTGAAAAGCTTCTTCCATCGCAGTTTCTAATTCCCAATACCACCGCGCTGAAATTTTTGTAAGCATAAGAGGGTCTTCAGCATCTCTTTTTAAAACCTCTTCATTACGGGTTGCCTTTTTGTTGCCTGCCGATCTTTTGGTAGGAATTAATAATTCCGGTGCTATTTCGTTTAATAAATATCCTGTTTTCTTTAACAGTGCCGGAAAAGGAAAAGTAAGCCCTAAGCAAGGCGAAGATAAAACAACACCTTGAACGTGTATTCTTTTTTCTTGCAACATTCTTATTATCGACAATCCGCCCAGGCTGTGGCCGAGAAGAAATAATGGCAGCTGAAACTTTTTTCCGTCCTTTACCCAAAATTCAATTGAATTAATATATTCATTAAAGCTTTCGATATGTCCTTTTTTTGACGGGCTTTTTCCGTGGCCGGGCAAGTCCCCCATGACAACATGGAATCCCGCATTCAGCCATTGATCTCTTAGCCACTGGTAACGCCCATGATGCTCGCCGGAACCATGAACAATGACGATAACGCCTTTAGGCACATTTTTGGTTTCCCAAGCCCACACTTGTGCCACCCCTTATATGTTATAATTTTTTCATACTTTCTTTATCCGATTTGTTCTGCTAACCGTTAGCGGGAGAAAAAACCCTCCCATTAATAGAGGCTTTACTTTATTATACTAAGTTATCAGGAGGTGAATACATATGATCTTACCATACAATGGGGTTTACCCTGAAATTTCAACAAGCGCATTTATTGCGCCGGATGCTGTTATCAGCGGTGATGTCAAGATTGGGGAAGAATCGAGCATTTGGTTTGGAACGGTTATACGCGGTGATGTCGCACCGACGCGTATTGGCAACAGGGTTAACATTCAAGATTTAAGCATGCTGCACCAAAGCCCTAATCGTACGCTTATCATAGAAGACGATGTGACAGTCGGTCATCAGGTGACCATTCATAGTTCGATTTTACGTAAGAATTGTTTGATTGGCATGGGATCTATTATCCTTGACGGCGCAGAAATTGGAGAAGGGGCATTTATAGGTGCGGGAAGCCTTGTTCCTCAAGGAAAAGTCATCCCTCCGAATGTACTGGCTTTTGGACGTCCTGCAAAGGTCATCCGGCCTTTAAATGAAGCAGATATCCAGGACATGGCAAGGATCCGCCGTGAATATGTCGAAAAAGGGCAGGCATATAAAAGGCAGATTACAGAAGAGTAGTTTATAAAAAGAGGAGCTGATTGTGATCAGCTCCTCTTGCTTTTTTAAGCTTCGGTTTTAAGAAGTTCGGCTTTGTCTGTTTGTTCCCATGGCAAATCAACATCAGTACGGCCGAAGTGTCCATAAGCTGCTGTTTGTTTATAAATAGGTCTTCTAAGGTCAAGCATTTTAATAATACCTGCCGGACGAAGGTCAAAATGTTTGCGAACAAGTTCAACAAGGCGTTCTTCGGTTACCTTGCCGGTTTCAAAAGTATCAATGGAGATAGATACCGGCTCTGCAACACCAATAGCATAAGCAAGTTGGACTTCGCATTTATCTGCTAATCCGGCCGCAACAATATTTTTTGCGACATAACGCGCTGCATAAGCCGCGGAACGGTCAACCTTAGTAGCATCTTTTCCGGAGAAAGCACCGCCGCCGTGACGGGCATATCCCCCGTAAGTGTCAACAATGATTTTACGGCCTGTTAAACCGGCATCGCCTTGAGGTCCGCCGATAACAAATCGCCCTGTCGGATTAATAAAATACTTTGTATTTTCATCAATTAATTCTTCAGGTACGATCGGTTTAATGACGTGGTTGATAAGATCTTCTTTAATTTGTTCTAATGTTATTTCCGGGTGGTGCTGAGTGGAAATAACGATTGTATCAACACGTTCAGGTTTTCCTTCTTCATTATACTCAACAGTTACTTGTGTTTTTCCATCCGGTCTTAAATAAGGAACTGTTTCGTTCTTTCTCACTTCAGCCAGGCGTCTTGACAGCTGATGGGAAAGCGAAATTGGCAGCGGCATTAATTCAGGTGTTTCATTAACAGCAAAGCCGAACATCAGCCCTTGGTCACCTGCGCCAATTGCCTCTATTTCGTCATCAGTCATTTGGCCTTCACGCGCTTCAAGTGACTGGTTAACGCCTTGGGCAATGTCAGGAGATTGTTCATTAATTGATGTTAATACCGCGCAAGTTTCTGAATCGAAACCGTATTTCGCCCGGTCATAACCAATTTCACGAACTGTTTCTCTGACAACCTTAGGTATGTCAACATAGGTTGAAGTCGTAATCTCTCCAGCAACTAGAACCAATCCTGTACTGACTGTAGTTTCACAGGCGACACGCGCATTTGGATCACTCTTAATGATTTCATCCAAAATGGCATCCGAAATTTGGTCGCAAATCTTATCAGGATGGCCTTCTGTTACAGACTCAGAAGTGAACAAACGTCTAGAATATTTTTTTGTCATCCTAATCCTCCCAAAATATAATAATGAAATAATATGTTATGAAAACGGTACTCGTGCCCCTGAAAATTTGCATGAAAAAAGCCCTTTCCAACTGAGGACAAGGACATTATAACTCTCGCCTCTTATCGTCAAGGTTGAACTAACCTTGCAGGTTAGCACCGTTCCCAGCACTCAGAACTGCGCTGATTACGCTATTTAGGCGCCGGGTGGTTGCCGGGTTTCACAGGGCCTGTCCCTCCACCTACTCAGGATAAGAGCAGCCGTTTTTACTAAGAATAGCGCAGGCGACAACAACTGTCAATAAACAATCAAATTGTCTAAATACAATTAATATATTTTAGGTTATACTATTTAGATAGTTAAATATGTTGGATTGAAAAATTAGAGATATCATTATTATATCTGAAATAACCATCAAAAATCCCCATTTACTTAGGACAATACCCATTTATATGTTCCAACGTATATTTTTTAAAAATAATTCGCAATTAGTATGGACTAAAGAATAAAATATGTTATACTAATTCTAACTTATAAAGGATTGAAATTAACACAAAGGATGGTTTTTAACTATGAAAACAATGCCATTTACTTCAAAATTAGATGAATGCCTAAAATTAGATCATACGTATATGAATTTATCGGTTTCACACCTTATCGAGAAAGCTTTAGAGAAAAAAGAAGCCATTTTAACAAATACCGGTGCCCTGGCGGCAAATACCGGAAAATATACTGGACGCTCCCCTAAAGATAAGTTTATTGTAAAAGAGCCGGAAATTGAAGGTACAATTGACTGGGGAAACAATCAGCCTATTGATGAAAGTGTTTTCGAGAAATTATATTTCAAAGTGATTGATTATCTGAAAAAAAGAGAAGAACGCTTTGTTTTCCGCGGTTTTGCAGGGGCAGACCCTGAATCGCGCCTATCATTGCAAGTTGTCAATGAATACGCTTGGCATAATTTATTTGCCCAACAGCTTTTTATCCGTCCGACAGCTGAAGAATTAAAAACTCACAGCGCTGAGTTCACGATTGTCTCGGCACCAGGCTTTAAAGCCGATCCTGAAGTTGATGGCACACACTCTGAAGCATTCATTATCATATCATTTAAAAGACGCGTTGTATTAATTGGCGGTACACAATATGCCGGAGAAATGAAAAAGTCAATATTCAGCGTTATGAATTACATTTTGCCAAATCAAGACATCCTATCTATGCATTGTTCCGCAAACGTTGGCGAAGAGGGTGACGTGGCATTATTCTTTGGTCTTTCAGGAACCGGCAAAACAACATTATCAAATGATCCAAACCGAAAGCTTATTGGTGATGACGAGCATGGCTGGTCTGCCAGCGGTGTATTTAACATTGAGGGCGGGTGTTATGCCAAAACAATTCATTTGTCTGAGGAAAAAGAACCGCAAATTTGGAATGCCATTCGTTATGGTTCTGTCTTAGAGAATGTCGTTGTTGATGAACAGTCCCGCGAACCTGATTACGATGATAATAAATATACGGAAAATACACGTGCAGCTTATGACATTCACAATGTACCGAATGTTATTTTACCAAGCCTTGCCGGCCATCCTAACACCATTATCTTCTTAACAGCTGATGCTTTTGGTGTTCTGCCGCCGATTAGCAAACTTACAAAAGAGCAAGCAATGTACCATTTCTTATCAGGTTATACGAGCAAATTAGCAGGTACAGAAAGAGGCGTTACTTCACCTGAAGCGACTTTCTCTACATGCTTCGGCTCACCATTTTTACCTTTAGAA
Organism: Scopulibacillus cellulosilyticus; assembly: GCF_042665295.1. Taxonomy (NCBI): domain Bacteria; kingdom Bacillati; phylum Bacillota; class Bacilli; order Caryophanales; family Sporolactobacillaceae; genus Scopulibacillus; species Scopulibacillus cellulosilyticus. Next base: position 14,109 of record NZ_JBHTCO010000014.1, on the reverse strand, counting down.
GCAGCAAAATACGCTAGTATGCTTGGAGAAAAAATTGACGGTCATCAAGTGGACGTTTATCTCGTTAATACCGGCTGGACCGGCGGTGCATACGGTGAAGGCAAACGTATTAATCTCGCCTATACAAGAGCGATGGTTCAAGCTGCATTACACGGTGAACTAAGTAACGAAGAATCAATGCTCGACCCTATTTTCGGATTAAATATTCCGCTTCATTGCCCAGGTGTTCCTGATCATGTCCTGCAGCCAAGCAAGACTTGGCCAAGCCAAGAAGCATACGAAGAAAAGGCCCGCGAGCTTGCCAAAAAGTTCAAAGACAACTTCAAGAAATTCAAACATGTCTCTGAAGAAATTAAAGCAGCCGGACCTAGATAAATTATTGCCCCTGAATCTTCTTAGAATAACATATTATCAAAAGCCTTAGGGTACCGACCCTAAGGCTTTTTTAAAAACTTTTCACAAATGCGTTCCAGGCTGTATTGAAGTACATTATCCTTCATCATAAAGCTGTATTGATTAGAATGCTTAATATCTTTTGGTATCTCATGAATAAGTATTGGTCCATTTGTTTCAAGGTAATTATCTTTAAGTTTAATTTGCCCAATGGTTGCATAATAGACATTTTTAATAATTACCCCGCTTTTTCCGTCCACTTTATATTGACCAATATAATACAAATCTAAGACATCTGCACCGGTTTCTTCATACACTTCGCGAACGGCCGCTTGTTCAGCATTCTCCCCTTTTTCCACTTTTCCACCCGGGAATTCCCATCCTCTTCTCGGATGTTGAGTTAACAACCACTGATTATGGAAACGGCTTATGACCCAAACATGTTTTGGCGAGCTTGAAAAAGGATGATCTTTAAAGGAAAATGTAACCTGATTTTGATAAAAATCTTCAAAAGTAAATGAATCCATCATTTTTTAACTCCATCCTGTTAGTATCCCAATTTTATTTTAAGCAAGTTGCACTGTTATTGTCCAATTTTTATCCAGAAATAAAGAAAACTTGCCGATTGGCAAGCCTGAAGGGCGTAGACAGAGGTTTAGATGCACTTATACTATCGACCTTATCTTGGCAACTGCGTCGAATTTGCTTCTAAGTTGCCAAGATATACCGATAGTATAAAGAAAACTTGCCGATTGGCAAGTTTGATTAATGATGAGATTTAAATTGAACTTCAGAATTGAAATGCCTGCAGCGCTCCCATTCTTGCTCGAGTTCTGTCAAAGTTAAATGATGAAGCTCATTTCTATCATACTTGTATGTATTAGTTAATATCAAATTGTTAATTAAGCGCTTTTTCCGTGTTTCCACCGCCATGCGCAATAAATTTTTTTCCATTTATTAACCACCGCTTCAACCATATTTTTAATCATTATGGCCAATTATTAATGAATATAGACAAGTCTACTGTTAAATGGATGGTTATCTAGAATTTTTAATATAATAAGATTATGTTCAAAAGGAGACGGAAGTGTTTATGAATCTAACCAATGGATTTTTCCATCGTCCGACATTGGACCTTGCTAAAGCATTATTAGGCAAAACAATTATTCATAAAACGGATCAAGGAACAACGTCCGGAGTGATTGTTGAAACTGAAGCATATATGGGCCCTGAAGATCGTGCTGCCCATTCCTTTGGAGGAAAACGTACCAAACGGACAGAAATTATGTATGGGGAAGCGGGTTTCGCTTACATTTATCTTATTTATGGCATGCATCTCTGCCTTAATATTGTCAGCGGGCCAAAAGAAAAGCCCGAAGCTATCCTAATTCGGGCTTTAGAACCAACTGACGGGATTGACCTTATGTGCAAGAGAAGAAAAATATTAACTCAACCATTAACTTTATCAAAAAAGAAACTTTTAACAAATGGACCAGGTAAATTAACAAAAGCAATGGGTATTACAATGTCGCTGTACGGGCACCATCTCACTCAACCGCCGCTGTCATTATCTGACAGCAATTATCAACTCTGTGACAGCGAAATTGCCTCAGGGCCAAGAATTAATATTAATTACGCCCAAGAAGCGATTGATTACCCTTGGCGTTTTTGGATTAAGGATAATCCTTTTGTTTCGGTATAAAGTGAGACTCCATCAGCGGGGTGTTTTTATCCCCTGCTGACGGTTAGCCGAACAAATCGGGGTGTTGCCGTCCAGTATCTCCTGCCTAAACTTCAGCGGCTTATTTTAAGTTTGAGGCGGAAGCCTCACGGACGGTAGCGCCGGGATAAAATTACTTTTTATCTTTTGAAGGATCAAAACGAGTATTAAACCCGGCATTTCTGTTTTTGACATTATAAGGTTCAGGATTTTTATTTTGTTTGTTGGATTTTCTCCGGGCTTGTTTGCCGTGAATTTCTTCATTTAGTTCACGGTTCGTATCTTTTAGCTTTCCATTTTTATTGGCATTAAGATAAGGTTTATGGCTTAACTTTTCTTGCAAATTTGCAGATGGAATCCATGTTTTTCGAAGTTTCTCTTCATTTGTTATTTCTTTTTCTTCTNTCTTCTTTTGGCTGTTTACTGCTTAACTCTTTAATCTTCTGTTCCGCCCTGGCTGGTGTAAGGCTGTTAGATTGGGTGAATTGCTTTAACGGATTCGGGCTTTCTTTGAGGTTGGAATTTCCGGCCGGCTTCTGGTCTTTTTGATTCATGTTAGCCGGTGATGATTTTGAAGACTTTTCGCCTGTAATTTTTGTATCCTTTTTGTCCTTTAAAGCATGATTAATGTATGGTTGTTGAGGTTTTTCAGATGCTTCATTTGTCTTGCTGTTCAACGCTTTTTTGTTTATCGCCGGTCTTGATACCTTTTTTCCATCTTTTGAATGATCGCTTTTACTTAGCTCCCGTTTCTTTTGATCCGTTTCGGTATAAGACATATCCTCCGGCTTTTCGCCTATTTCCAGCTTTTTAGCCCTGTCTTTTAGATCTTGTTTATTAACAGGAGTTTGAACTGTACCGCTCTTTTTAACAGTCGGCGGTTTGAATGCTTTTTGAACAGACGATTGCTTTATATCTTTTGTTACATGATGAACATTTTGTTTTTCGAGTGTATTAATTGGCTTTGTTGGCGACGGGCTCTTCGGTGTTGGTGCCTCCTCACTTTTTGAGGCTGCTCTCTTGTCTTTTTTATTCCCATGTGTACCTAAGTTTTCCCGTTTGTCATCCGGCCGTAATGGCGCAGATTTCTTCGGTGTCGTTGACGCTTCTCTTTTCGGGGTCTCTCTCCAGTCTTTTTTATTCTCATGAATACCAAGGTTTTCCGGTTTGTCATCCGGCCATAATGGCGCAGGTTTCTTTGGTGTCGGTACTGCTTCTCTTTTCGGGGCTTCTCTCCTGTCCTTTTTATTCTCATGTGTACCTAAGTTTTCCGGTTTGTCATCCAGCCATAATGGCGCAGGTTTCTTCGGTGTTGGTGCCGCTTCTCTTTTCGGGGCTTCTCTCCTGTCCTTTTTATTCTCATGAATACCAAGGTTTTCCGGTTTGTCATCCGGCCATAATGGCGCAGGTTTCTTTGGCGATGGTACCGCTTTTCTTTTCGGGGTTTCTCTCCTGTCTTTTTTATTCTCATGTGTACCTAAGTTTTCCGGTTTGTCATCCGGCCATAATGGCGCAGGTTTCTTTGGTGTCGGTACCGCTTCTCTTTTCAGGGCGTCTCTTTTGTCTTTTTTATTCTCATTAGGACTTACGTTTTCTGTCTTATCGTTTGGAGATAATGTGGGCGGGTTCTTTGGTGTTAACGCCGTTTTTCTTTCTGGCGCTTCTTTCTCATCTTCTATATCATAATGAATTCTGAAATCTTCCAGATTATCATTTGTCCTTACTGGCGGCGGGTTCTCAGGTGTTTTAGGTGTTTTAGCTGCTTTAGTTTTTGGTTCCTCTTTATTGCCGCCTACATCGTAATGAATTCTAAAGTCTTCTAATTTTCTGGTTGCCTTTTGTTTTGATGGAGATTCCGTCTGTTTTACAGTATTTTTCTTATCTTGTGTTCTCAATTGATTTGAGGATTTTTGATCATTGTCATGATGTTTTTTCGAAGATTGGTCATTCTGTTTTTGCGGTGATTCTTCTTTCTTTTTAAAATTAATACTTGGCGAATGATCTTGCCTGTCTGATCCCCCGGATGGTAATCCTTTCTTTTTTTGATCCTTTTTCTTTCCCGTTTGATCAACTTTCACACCAAAATTATTACCTAAATTTAAGGCGCCGCTGACTTCTTTTACGTCTAAAGCATCAAAAGAGAATGTAAGACTTTCAAGCTTTGGATCATGGACATGTAAATTTTCAACCGTTACTTCATAAGTAAAAGCTTTACTGCCCAGCTTGGTTAATAAGTTTTCAACCTTTTCTAATTTCTTATCTAATTCAGTTCTCTTGTCCGAATCGATTTTTTTTATAGCATCAATTGTTCTTTCTAATTCCTTGTTCTTGCCTGACTCCATTTTTTTTATCGTTTCAAGCGTTCTTTCTAATTCCTTTTTCTTGTCTGACTCTATTTTCTTTATCGTATTAAGCGTTCTTTCTAATTCCGGATTTTTATTCGTTTGATTTCTGGTTTGCGGCTGGGATGAATGCCTATTGTCCAAAACCACATGATGATTGGTCTCATGTTTCTTTTCCATTAACAAATTTCTTATTGCTTCAATCTTTCTCTCTAGTTCTAAAAGCTTATGATCATTGTTTTTTCTTCTCCAAAACATAAGCAATCCCTTCATTTCAGACTTTTTTTAGAAAAGAATACCGCATTTAATTAGAGATTTAACTAGAGAAATCTGAATCCTTGTATAGTTGATTACCCTTTCTAAGTTTTAATGAAATATAAACGCAAACAATAATAACGAATAGGATAACGCCAACCAATTCAAAATTAATTTCTAAAGAAGGTTTGAAATAAGTCACGGCTTCGTAAAGTGAAACCCCATATGCAAGAACAACAATGACCCATCCCATTATTTTAGATGCTGTTTGCCCCATTTTTCCAGATTGACTGATCATACGAAAGGTAATCAAGGAATCTGCTGTATCAGTTAACATCATACCAACCATGAAGGTAACGCCCAAAATAATCGGCATGTAGCTTGCAAAATGAGTGGAAGCTAATGCCCAAACAGCTGTTTGGCTCACCGTATCTGCAGCTGCCGCAAAAACGATACCGGTTAAAATGATAAATAAAGGATTAGTCGTTTCCCTAAATATTTTTGGAACCATTTTTCCTTTAATGCCTGTTGGCTCGTATTCTTTGGTTTTAGTATGTAGGAGATTATAAATGTTAAGAGTTCCGATAAGAAATAAAGATAAAACAGAAATCCAGGTTCCAATCGTATCAAAATAACTTGGGTACTTGAAAGTTTGACTGACCATTCCAAGAATGACAGCTATAGAAGCGACAATTAGTCCATGGCCAAATGAAAAAAATGTTCCCACCCAGCGGGCAAAGGGACTGTTTTTCCGCCAATTATGCCGGGCGACACCGTCAATATAAGCAAGGTGGTCAGCATCCAGCCCATGACGAATTCCAAGAATAAAAACTAAGAGAATTAGAGATAATGTTTCCACTTTTTCCCCCCTCAAAATTTCCTTTTTTCTAATCTATGTCTTATCCCAAATAATAATTAATTTTTCATTAAATAAGGATAAGTCCTTTTAAAATTTTATGTTAATCGTAATAGTATTAAAGGAAAAGTTTATAATATAGGTTTAAAAAAAAAAATAGATGGGTAATATAATAACAACCCTAACCCCAACACACTTTCATCTATGTCCTGCCATTTTTACGGCGGGACATCTTTTTTTTATATACATATTGATTTTTAAATGTTATTCAAAATAATCGAGATCGTCCTCGGTAAACTGTTCGTGTTGATTATTTTGTTCACTTTGTTCATTTTGAGCTTCCTCTTGATCATCTTGAGCTTCCCCTTTGGCATCTTGATTGTCTTGAGTATTCTGTTCATCTTCTTCATCATCGCCTATATCAACATGCTCTGTACCGCCGACAGCTTCTTGCAGCCACTCCGGAAGCTGGCCCATTTCAGATTGATTTAGCATATCAACAAAATCCGGATCATTAAGTAAAGCACGTATTCCTTCGATACTGTTATTATCGCCTGTAATACTGCCAAAACCTTGATTTTGCTTTTTATTGCTCTCGAAATGAGTCGGGAAGTTATTTCCCATGTTCAAGACCGAAGCATCGCTGATTGATCCAACCCGTATTTGCCCGATAAAGAATGAGGGAGAAAGCATGCCCACGATTATTTAACCTCCCAACTCAATGAATTTATCCGCACCTTTGTTTGCTTAAGGAATAAATTAATATAGAAATGGCTTATTCTTTATGAACATCTTGGTTGTCTTGGTCATTAACAATATTCATATGATTTTCAGATTTATTGTTTAAACCAGAAACATTTCCAAAGCCATGATTTACTTTACCGATTGAAGACCAGCTGTCCTGGAAATTTTCGCCCGAAAAAACACCTGAGGATTTTGACACTTGCTCGATCTTAAGGTCATCAAATTTAAATTTCATTGATAGCTCCTTTAAAAAAGTTTTTATTATATGTCTATTAGTTTTTTTAAAATTTATTTCAAAAAATGAAGGAGGGAAAAAAGATGTTTCCTTTTTCAAATCCAAATGATGTTCAGTCTTATGTTGATAATATGAAACAACCGTTCATGCAAGGCTTTCCTTTTAACGGAACTGATATTCAAAAAATGGTTAATGATTCCATACAACAGGCTTTCCCAGACTTCTTAAAAGACCCGGAAAATCAGCAGAATCAGCAAAATCAACAAAACCAATCAAATCAACAGATGAATCGTTCATCTCAAGCAGCCGGAAATCAATCTTCATCTAATTATCAAGTATTTGAAACCCACGATTTTGTTATTGCCAGAATACCAGTTGATCAGACAGATGAGCGGGCTCATCCAAGAATTTATATGGACACTTATCATTTGTATGTGAAAGGTTTGCCCAATGATCCGAATGGTTTAAAAATTCCTCTTCCTTCTCCCGTCCGCCCTAAATTTGCAAAAGCGGAATACAAAAGCAACATTCTGGAGATCCGCATGCTTAAAAAAGGGCCTGAGCCATTAACAGAAATAAATATGGATGAAACTTAAGGTTTATATAATGTGAGGTAGTTAATGGGTTTAACCAGGAGGTTAACCCATTAATACCGTGTTCTAATTGCGGCGCGGCGATTAATCCCTGTACCCAAGAATATAAAATCACTCACTCATACTTTCACAGTCCCGCTTTGCACTGCGTCGATTACTAACATGGCTGTCTTAACTTATTAAAAGTTTTTGGACAACCTGTCATTGAAATTGGACTTTTTTAAGCAAAAAAAGACTAGCCATGTGATGTCTTGGAATAACAACACACGACCAGCCAATTTTTAAAACATTTATCATATTGCTTTTTTCTTATAATATATCAACTTTAATTTCTGAGAACATAGGGTTCTTTTTCGGAACTTTAATTTCCAAAAAGCGATCTTTTATAATAGCATTGCTGCCCTGTGCAAAGCCGTTAGATGGAAGATCAACATATAGATCTCTGTTCATTTCTATACCCTGAATAAAGATTTTGTTTGTATCAAAAAAAACTTTAATGTCCTCTGGATTCGTTTGTTCTGGAATTGGTATTCGGGCAATAATCAAATTGTGTGTTTCAAAAATGTCTGGTTCATAATGTTTTTCACCAGATCCCCTGTTCATATTTGAATCAAAATTAGTGTTAAATTGTGATTTTGTCTGCTCTAAAATATTGTTAGTCAAATCATTAATCCACGACAAATCGAATCCATTATTTGCACCGTTTCCCGGCCCTCCAAAGCCTTTTTGATGTTTCGAGAACTCTTTTTGAAATAGATCCCAAGGGTTAAAATTATTCATTTTTCCCCCCTCTTTACCGCTTTTTTTTATAAACTAAATGCCTAATGCTTTCTTTAACCTATAGTATGTTATAGATCAATATAGGTGCCTATTTAAAAGGATTTCCCTAAATTCAAATCATCCATGGACTGTTATTTTTGATATAATAGATGAAATGATTTTAAATTCACGTGCTTAAAAAGGTGTGGACATAGATGAATATTCACTCATTATCGGCAACAGAACTCATAAATATGTACAAAACTCAAGTACTCTCTCCCGTTGAAGCAGTTGATGCACTTTATAAACGCATCGAACAACTTAATCCGGAGCTTAACGCCTTTGTGACACTAAACCGGGCAGAAGCTATCGTCCAAGCAAAAAAGGCGGAAAATACTTACTATTATAATCATCCATTACGCCCATTAGAAGGTGTTCCCGTTGCAATCAAGGATTTAACGAATACAAAAGGGCTTAGAACCACCTATGGGTGTGCCGTCTACCACGATCATGTTCCAGACCGGGATGCAACTATTGTAAAACGTCTCAAGAATGCCGGTGCCATTATTATGGGTAAAACCAACACACCGGAGTTTGGCTGCAAAGCAACAACAAATAATCCCTTATTTGGCCCGACACGCAACCCCTTTAATATGGAGAAAGCAACCGGAGGATCCAGCGGCGGATCAGCCGCTGCCGTTGCAGCCGGCTTTGTTCCTTTGGCGGAGGGAAGTGACGGCGGCGGATCTATTCGTATCCCTGCCTCCTTATGCGGAGTATTTGGTTTTAAGCCAAGCTTTGGTGTTGTTCCTTATGATAACCATCTTGATGGGATTTACGGCAATCATGAACCTTTTGTTCATTACGGGACCTTAAGCCGTACGATTGATGATGCTGCGCTTATGTTTGATGTTATTAAAGGCGCATCGGACACGGATCCTTTTTCATTACCTGCGTCCAAGGAATCAGCATTTGAAGCATTATTTAATTGCTATAAGTCATTTAAAATTGGCTGGACTTTAGATTTTGGCATGTACGAAATAGATTCTGATGTCAGAGAAGTATTTTTAAATAAAATTGCCGAGTTGGAATCTGAGGGGCTCAAAATAGAACCTGTTCAAATTAATTTACAAAAGAACTTACCGGATTTTATTGATTACTTTGAACAGCTTTGGACAGTCGGCTTAGCTGCCGGCTGCGGGGATTTAGCGGACAAGCACAAGGATAAAATATCTTCAGGCCTTCTTAAAATGATTGAAAGAGGCAGAAAATTATCGGCCGTAGAATTTAAATCTCTTGAAAGCTACCGGGCTCTGGTATGGCATGCTATGCAAAGAATATTTAAAGATTATGATATTTTATTGTCGCCGACACTTGCCGTTACGGCCTTTGATTATCAATTAGAAGGTCCCGAGATGATTAATGGAAAACAAATCAAACCTGATTCTGATTGGGTAATGACCCAAATCTATAATTTAACGGGTCACCCTGCCATCTCCATTCCAATCGGTTTTAATAACGAAAATTTACCAATTGGCATGCAAGCAGCCGGACGACGCCTTGGTGATATAGAACTTTTACAATTTGCAAAATGGATGGAAATCATTTCTCCAAAGAGTTTAGAAATAATTGAATCTTGATGATGAAAAAACGCGGGGCATTGGCCTCGCGTTTTTTATCCCGGTGCAACCGTCCGTAAGACTCCCGCCTCAAAAATTGAGTTTAAGCGCTGAAGTTTAGGCTGATGGAAGTTTCACTTTATAAGACAGTATTTTTCAATCTTCCAATACCTTCGATGCTAACTTCAATATTATCTTCTGATTTAAGCTGTCCGACTCCAGCCGGCGTTCCGGTAAGAATGATATCCCCTGGATAGAGCGTCATGACTTCTGTAACAGTTTCGATAATCTTGTGGACAGAATGAATCATATCTTCTGTATTGCCATTCTGTTTTAATTCTCCGTTCTGTTTAAGGGATATTGATAACTGTTTCGGCTGGACGCTTGTACTGATCCAAGGACCGACTGGCTTATAAGTCTTAAATGATTTCGCTCTTGTAAATTGGCTGTCTTTCTTTTGTAAATCCCGATCCGAAACGTCATTTGCACAAGTATAGCCAAAAATATAATCAGACGCCTCTTCCTGCTTTACTCGATAAGCTTCTTTCCCAATGACAATCGCAAGTTCGGCTTCGTATTCAATACGATGGTGATCACGGGCAAGTTCGATTTTTTCTTCAGGCCCGATAACAGCACTTGGAGATACCATAAACATCATTGGTTCTTCCGGAAGTGTTTTGTTTTGCTCTTTGGCATGATCGCTGTAGTTCAATCCTATAGCAACGACTTGCTTAGGTTCGACAGGTGCCAGCAGTTTGACCTCATTAAGGTTATGGACTTGATCTGTCGGAACATGAGACTCATCCTCAAAAAAAGATCCTGCCAGTTCAATAACGCGGCTGTCATCAACCCTTCCGTATTTAACCTGACCATTATGTAAAAATCTGCAATAATTCATAATCGAATCTCCTTTCTCTATACACATGAACAGTTCTATCTTATCATAATATTAGAATAATTCTACCTAAAGGGAATGATTGATATGAAAGAACCGGTTGGAAAATGCATCGACTGTGATAAAACAGTTTATTGTGCAGGAGGGTTTTTACAAGGGATTGTTTTGGAGAACCACCGTATTCGTTGTTTTGAATGTCAAAATAAAAAAGAACAAGAAATTTCATATTCAAAAAGCAGTGCAAAGGACACTTCCCTGTAAAACGGGCAAGTGTCCTTTTACTTATCCTTAAAACCTGCTTATCTCCGGTATCCACATTATCCACACGTTCACAGGGTCAGACCCTATGTTCATCGAAATCAATTTTACATTCTTCTAACGGTATGACTTTTGTTTTCTTTATAAACTTATAACCAAACCACAATACCAGGAATAATGGGATGCCCAGATAAGCGGCGATAACACTTCCCCAATTAATATGATTTCCAAGAAATGCTTGGTAGTCTTGAGCTAATAAAACGACTAAGCAAAGGATGAAAGCAAAAATAGGACCGAAAGGAAATAATTTGGCGCGATAAGGGAGATCGTTTAATGAATAACCTTGAGCAATGAATGCTTTTCGAAAACGATAGTGACTGGCAGCTATGCCAAGCCAAAAAATAAACCCTGTGACACCAACTGAATTCATTAACCAAACATAAACGATTCCATCGCCAAAAATGGAAGATAAAAAAGCAAGAATTCCGACCAATGCAGTGACAACTAATGCCCAAACGGGAATCCCCCGCTTGTTAAGCTTCGTGAAAAAGCGCGGAGCAAGTCCATCCTTTGCCATTGCATACAGCATCCGGCTAGTTACATAAAGACTTGAGTTGCCTGCGGATAATACAGCCGTTAGAATAATCGCATTCATAACGGAAGCCGCAAAGGCAAGTCCAGCTTTCTTAAAAACAAGCGTAAACGGGCTGACCATTACCGTTTCGCCCTCCAGACTGCCGTTCGTATAAGGAACAATCAATCCGATAATAAAAATTGCGAGACAATAAAACAGTAAAATACGCCAGAAGATGCTGCGCACGGAACGCGGTACATTTTTTGCAGGATTTTCACTTTCACCTGCAGCGACGCCAACAATTTCTGTGCCTTGAAAAGAAAAACCGGCTGCAATAAAAATACCTAAAGTTCCCATAATACCGCCTGCAAACGGGGCATGACCAACTGTAAAATTTGTAAATCCTATCGGCTTTCCTCCCATAATTCCAATTATCATTAATATACCGACAATGATAAAAATGATAATGGTTGCCACTTTAATCAGCGAAAACCAATATTCCCCTTCACCGTACCCTTTGACAGATAAATAATTTAACAGGAAAAGCAGGATCAAGAATAAAGGACTCCAAAGTAAAGTAGAACTATGAGGAAACCAAAATTTCATAACCATTGTTGAAGCGGACAGTTCGGCAGCCAGTGTCATCGCCCAAGTCAGCCAATAGTTCCAACCGAGTGCAAACCCAAGGGCTGGATCAATAAAGCGGCTTGCATACGTACTGAAAGCACCGCTTACCGGCATAAACGAAGCCAGTTCACCAAGGCTTGTCATGATAAAGTAAACCATAATGCCAATAACGATGTAAGCAACTAAAGCGCCGCCCGGACCAGCCGTGTGAATAGCCGGGCCGCTTCCAAGAAAAAGACCGGTTCCTATCGCTCCTCCTAAAGAAATCATTGTTAAATGCCGGGCCTTTAATTTTCTTTGTAAAGTATTTGATGACTGATTTTGTTTGGTTTCCGGAATTTGTTCTAACTGTTGATTTGGCAAATAGATTCCCCTCCTAATAATAATTAATAGTACAATGCAGTTTAAATTGTTCTTTCATAATAGTTGATGTAAGGGCTCTCATTTTTTGGGTTTTAAAACTCTAAAGATTCTGTTATATAAGATGATAAATCCGTATCATGATTCATCAATAGTATGATACGGATTTATCTAATGTGTCTTCTAAAACACCCTTTTTTTATTTATGTCATCCTTATAGTTTCAAACTTTCTAAAAATAATTGCTTCCATTCATTTGTTAATAACCAGCCGGCAAGTTTTTCAATATCTTTTGAAAATACACGATCATGTTCAACGGCAGGTACCTGTTCTCTTCCTTTTAAATAAACGGCTTTGGTCCGCTCTGCCATCTTGTCTTTATCCCTAAATTCCAAGGCTTGCATTGCACAGAATAATTCTATTGCTAAAACCCTTCTTACATTTTGTATGATTTGATAGGCATGACGGGAGCCAATCGTCCCCATACTGACATGATCCTCCTGGTTCGCTGATGACGGAATTGAATCAACGCTTGCCGGATGGGCTAATGTTTTATTTTCAGACACGAGTGAAGCGGCTGCATATTGTAAAATCATCGCTCCTGATTCGAGACCCGAATTTTTGCTTAAAAACGGCGGCAGATCATTAAGCTGCGGATTAACGAGACGCTCGATACGACGTTCGGAAATATTGGCGACCTCTGCCATAGCAATACCTAAGAAATCCATCGCTAAAGCTATCGGCTGTCCATGAAAATTCCCGCCTGATATAACTTTGTCGCCATCATCAAATATTAACGGATTATCTGTGGCCGCGTTCATTTCAATTTGCAGTTTTTCAATCACATAATTTAGTGCTTGCCATGTTGCTCCGTGAACCTGCGGGATGCAGCGAAGCGAATAAGCGTCCTGAACCCTTAATTCACCCTGCTCAGTTACAAGGCTGCTGCCGGATAAATATTCCCGAAGTCTAGCAGCAACATCAATTTGCTCCTGGTATCCTCTTGCCTTATGAACAGATTCATCAAAGGCCGTAACAATGCCGTTAAGCGCTTCGATAGTTAAAGCGGAAATAGCTTCAGATTGTTTTGCCAATTGGATAGCTTCCATAACAGCGACAACTCCTTGCGCTGTCATCGCTTGAGTACCATTGATAAGTGCTAATCCTTCTTTGGCTGTTAATGTTAACGGGAAAATCCCCAATCGTTGATAGACTTTTTCCGTTGGCTGCCGCTCACCTTTATAGAACACTTCACCTTCACCGACCAATACCAAAGCTAAATGTGAAAGCGGGGCTAAATCACCGCTCGCTCCCAATGAGCCCTGCTGAGGTATAACCGGGTGGATGTTGCTATTAACTAATTCTATTAATCTTTCAATTAAAACTGGACGAACACCTGAAAAGCCTTTTAATAAAGCGTTAGCCCTTAGAAGCATCATTGCCCGGCTGACTTTTTCAGGAAAAGGATCGCCAACACCGCAGGCATGGCTTCTGATTAAATTGATTTGCAGATCTTCAACATCTTCAGAAGGAATATATACATCGCTTAGTTTGCCAAATCCTGTCGTAATCCCATAAATAACTCTTCCTTCATTAACGATTTTCTCAACAGCTTCCCGGCTTTTGACGACTCGCGCCATACTTTCTTCCGACGCCTTAATCATCTCTCCATCATTCAATACTTTTTCTACTTGATCAAATGTTAAATGTTCTCCATCTAAAATAACCACTGCGGTCACCGCTTTCTTATAAAGGTTCTACGTCAAATGTTGGGGTAGGAGTAATAGCTCCTACTCCTTAACCTAACTGATATGCCATTGATTTATATTGATGATGTAATAAAACACGTAATCGTAAACGATCATAACGCTTAAAACCAA
>NZ_JBHTCO010000013.1:0-132491 GCF_042665295.1 Scopulibacillus cellulosilyticus | reverse complement strand
CGGCAATGGCGAAGAGGTCACACCCGTTCCCATCCCGAACACGGTCGTTAAGCTCTTCAGCGCCGATGGTAATTGGGGGCTTCCCCCTGTGAGAGTAGGACGCTGCCAGGCATATTTATTTAAGAGATAGCCCTTATATCATGGGTCTATCTCTTTTTCTTTATATAAAAAACTTATAATAAAGAAAACAAAGTGCTATTATTACAATAGACATCAATTTTCAAGACGCAGATCTGCATCAATCTTTTAATCTTATTTTAAGTAATTTTACGGTGATATTAGCTTGTATAGAGATATTAGTCAGTCACCTGTTTAATCTTTATCTTGGGCTATTCCACGCGATTAATGTCATAAGCCGGGGATTAATGGTAAGATGATAGGGACATCCTTAAATATAGATGATATTTGTGTTATATTGAAATGTTTAAGGAAGCCTTAAATAAGTCGAAAAATTAAGGGTGTAAATTGTGTTAGATGAATTTAGCTTAATAAAATCTATTGAACCCAAAGAACAGCGTCATCAAGAACTTATTAAAGGTATTGGCGATGATGCGGCTATTTATAGTACAGAAAATAACTTTGAACAAATCGTTTGCATGGATACAATGGTAGAGGGCGTTCATTTCACAAAAGCAACAATGACGCCGTACCATATAGGCTGGAAAGCACTTGCTGCTAATATTAGCGATATTGCAGCAATGGGCGGTTATCCTGATTATTACCTAGTATCTCTTGCAATGCCGGCAGAATGGTCAGGCGACATTAAGGAAATGTACAGAGGGATGGAAGACCTTAGTGCATTATATCAAATGGATCTTATCGGCGGTGATACAACGTCAACCAAAAATGGACTAGTCGTCACCATTACAGCCGTTGGACACACTGACAAAAGAAGGCATTATTTAAGAAGCAGTGCAAAGCCTGGAGATCAGGTGTTTATAACTGGTTATCTTGGCGAAAGTGCTGCGGGGCTTGCGCTATTACAAAAAGAAATTGATATAAAAGATCAATATGCAAGGCGCCAATTAATTGAAAGTCACCAGAAACCAATGCCGCAAGTAGAAGCTGCGAGGTTGTTAGGAAAAATTCCGTGCCGTTATGCAGTAAACGATATTAGTGATGGGTTAGCGAGCGAAGCTAATGAAATTGCAGAGGCAAGCGGTGTGACAATAACGATTAATTATCAAAGCCTGCCTGTAAGCAAGCCGCTTATGTTTTTAGAACCTTCTGATCGAAAGCAGTTTATGCTAAGCGGGGGAGAAGATTATCAATTGTTGATTACCGCTCCTGAGGAAAACAGCGAGGAATTGATAGAAATTTTTCAGCAGCACCATATTAACCTGACGAAAATTGGTATCGTGACAGAAGGGTGTGCTGAGGTTTATCTTATAGATGAAGATAATAAGACACTTCTAAAAAAAAGCGGATATAACCATTTTAATTCGAATGAGGAGTAGTATTGATGTTTCAATGGATTTGTAATTCACCAGAGGAAACGATAAAATTTGCAGAAAAATTAGCGGAACATCTATCCCCTGGCGATGTTTTAACTTTATCAGGTGATTTAGGGGCAGGTAAGACAACATTCACTAAAGGGATTGCTAAAGCCTTAGGTATTAAGGAAGTTATTAACAGCCCAACTTTTACAATTATTAAAGAGTATGATGGCGGCAAAATGCCCCTTTATCATATGGATGTTTACCGGATCAGCGATGAAGAAGATTTAGGCTTTGATGAGTATTTAGACGGTGACGGTATCACAGTCGTTGAATGGGCAGATAATATAGCTTCATGGCTTCCGGATCATTTGTTAAAAGTAGAAATTGAGCAATTAGGTGAAAAGAAACGCAAGGTGTCGCTATTCCCGCTTGGTGATCGTTTTGAACAGATATGTAAGGAGTTAATGCACGATGAAAATACTCGCCATTGATTCATCCAATCTTGTTATGGGAGTAGCGGTGAACGACGAAGGAAGCGTATTAGGCGAATTGATTACAAATGTCAAAAAGAATCATTCCATCCGTCTTATGCCTGCTATCGAACAGCTTTTAAAGGATGTCGATCTGAAACCAAAGGATTTAGACAGGATAGCCGTAGCCATGGGACCCGGCTCTTATACCGGCGTAAGAATTGGTGTGACAATAGCAAAGACTCTGGCCTGGACATTAAATAAAGATTTAGTCGGTATATCAAGTTTAGAAGTTCTTGCTCAAAACGGCCGTTATTTTGACGGGTATATCATTCCCTTTTTTGATGCGCGCCGGGGACAAGTCTATACAGGCATTTATGAAAACAGAAAGGGCAATGTAAAAAGGGTTGAAGATGATAGGCTGACTTTATTAGATAAATGGCTTAAACATTTGGTTAAATACGAAAAACCTTTATTATTTTTAGGAAATGATTTAGAAAAACACCGGCAAACTATCAAAAATGTTTGCGGAACTTTGGCTGTTTTACCGGAAACGACAATGAATAATCCAAGGGCTTCAGAAATCGCCCGATTAAGCATTGATCGCCCAGCCGTTTCAAATGTTCATCAATTTGTCCCGCAATATCTTCAATTGGCTGAAGCAGAAGCTAAATGGATTGCCAATCAAAAGAGGTCTTGTACATGATTGTTCATTCAATTTCTTTTAGGGTGATGACATTAGAGGATGTTGATCAAGTGCTTCAAGTAGAAGAGTGTTGTTTCACTAACCCTTGGAAAAAAGAAGCATTTGAAAATGAATTATTAAATAACCGGTTTGCAACTTATCTTATAGCTGAAGATGAGGATCAAATTATTGGTTATTGCGGTGTTTGGGTGATTATTGATGAGGCGCATATTACAAATATTGCAGTCATGCCGGATTATAGAGGGAATAAGATTGGTGAGACCTTATTGAAAAAGGCAATGCTCTATGCGTCCATGCGCAAGGCAAAGAAAATGAGCTTGGAAGTCAGGGTATCTAACCAAGTGGCAAAAAAACTTTATCGGAAATTAGGCTTTCAAGACGGCGGTATTAGAAAGAGCTACTATACAGATAATCATGAAGATGCATTGGTAATGTGGGTGAACTTATGAGTAAATTTGATCAACAAACAACTGTGCTTGGCATCGAAACAAGTTGTGATGAAACAGCAGCTGCGGTCGTAAAAGATGGAAAAAGGATTCTTTCTAATGTCGTTGCCTCGCAAATTAAAAGCCATAAGCGGTTTGGCGGCGTAGTGCCTGAGGTTGCTTCAAGGCATCACGTAGAACAATTTACGCTTGTATGCGAGAAGGCTATGGAGGATGCGAAGGTTGATTGGGCAGACCTTGATGCGATTGCCGTAACACAAGGGCCGGGGCTGGTAGGTGCTTTATTAATCGGTGTCAACGGGGCTAAGGCTCTTTCCTTTGCTCATGACCTGCCATTAGTGCCGGTTCATCATATCACAGGCCATATTTATGCTAACCGCTTATCAGGGGATATGCAGTTTCCATTGATAGCTCTGATTGTCTCAGGGGGGCATACTGAGCTTATTTATATGAAAGAGCACGGCTCATATGAGGTGATCGGCCAAACAAGGGATGATGCGGCAGGAGAAGCTTTTGACAAGGTAGCGCGGACAATCGGCTTACCTTATCCCGGAGGACCGGAAATTGATAAGTTAGCAAATGTTGGAGAACCTTCGATAGATTTCCCTCGTGCGTGGCTTGAGCCGGATTCTTATGATTTTAGTTTCAGCGGCTTAAAATCCGCTGTGATTAATAAAGTTCATAACGCTGAGCAGAGGGGCGAGGAACTGAATAAAGCTGATATAGCGGCCAGTTTCCGCGAAAGCGTTGTTGATGTTTTAGTCACAAAAACAATTAAAGCAGCAAAGAACTACAACGTTAAACAGATACTTGTGGCCGGCGGTGTTGCTGCTAATCAAGGATTGCGTGAACGGATCGAATCGGAGTGTAAAAAAGAAGGGATCCCGTTATCAATTCCGCCATTATCATTATGTACAGATAACGCGGCAATGATTGCGGCTGCCGGGACAATCGGCTACTTAAAGGGCCAACGGGCTGATATGGCTCTTAACGGGAAACCGGGACTAAATATAGAGGACTTTTAGATTAGGGGTCAAATCCTGTGACAAAAGCTTGTCACAGGGTCTGACCCTTTAATTATCCACAATTCATCCACAGGTTTTTGTGGAAAAATTCAATTTAATTAATGAATTTTGCATGTTTGTGGATAAAATGTGTGCATGGTGTTGATAACTGTGTTGATAAGTCGCTATTTTGTGGAAAAATAGCCGGGATACGTGGATAACCTTGTTGTTAATTAAAAACTTAGTGTATTATGTACATTTATGATGTAAGCTTAGATCAAAAGTCCTGAACTGATAAAGTGAAGATCTTACTGAAATAAAAACGGGTTTTTCAGCTTGGATTGTATAAAGAAAATCAGCCGCCTATTCAGCGGCTGATTCGTAAGCAATTTGAAGTTGTTCCCATTCCTCAACTAAATGGTCGAGTTTTTCTTTATAGTTGCTGATCCTTTGGTTAGTCTCATTTGCCTTATCTATATCATTGTATATTTCCGGATCCAATAAGGCTTGCTCTTCTTCTGCTATCATTTCTTCTAATTGATTAATTTCTTCTTCCATTTTGCTTATTGACCGTTCTAATTGTCTTTCTTTTCTTTTGCGTTCTTTCTCTTTCTCATACTGTTCTTTGCCTTCATTGATTGTTTTGTCGGCTTCAGCTTTGGGAGATTTGGATAAGTTGTTCTCAAGGGAGGAGATTTCCTCTTGTTCTGCTTTCTTATCTACATAATAATCATAATCTCCAAGATAATTAGTGAGGCCGTCTTTTGTTAATTCGATTACCCTGGTAGCGATACGATTGATAAAATATCTGTCATGGGAGACAAACAGAATGGTGCCTGGATAATCTATTAGAGCGGATTCCAACACTTCTTTGCTATCTAAATCAAGGTGGTTGGTTGGTTCGTCAAGGATCAGAAGATTATCTTTTTGCATCATCAGCTTGGCTAATGCGACCCTTGCCTTTTCACCGCCGCTCAATTGGGATACGATTTTAAGGACGTCATCACCGGAAAAAAGGAAATTTCCAAGGACAGTTCGAATATCTTTTTCAGGTGTTAAAGGAAAGTCATCCCAAAGCTCATCCAGGACTGTTTTGTTGGATGTTAGCTGAGCTTGTTCTTGATCGTAGTATCCAATTGTTACATTGCTTCCCGTATGAACTTCTCCTGACAAACGCGTGCTGCCATTGGATACAGCTTTTAAAAGTGTTGACTTGCCAACACCATTTTCGCCAACAAGCGCGACACTTTCACCTCTGGTCATTGAGAATCCAAGGTTCTTCATAATCGGCTCTGAAGGATTATAACCAACTGTTAATTGATTAACTGATAGAACATCATGGCCGCTCTGTTTTTTTATTTCAAAGGAAAACTTGGCCGATTTTTCTCCGTCTGCCGGCTTTTCAATCCTATCAATTTTCTCAAGTTGTTTACGCCTGCTTTGCGCACGTTTTGTCGTTGAGGAGCGGGCTATATTTTTTTGAATAAATGACTCCAGTTTAGCAATTTCCTTTTGCTGCCTTTCATAAGCTTTCAAGTTGCTCTCATATTCCTGTGCCTTTTTCTCAAGGTATTGGGTGTAGTTGCCAACATACCTTTGTGCTTTTGTTTGAGAAAGTTCGTAAACCTTCGTAACCACTTTATCAAGAAAGTATCTATCGTGTGAGACAATAAGAATGGCCCCCGGATAATGCTGAAGGTAATTTTCAAGCCATGTGAGTGTACTGATATCCAAGTGGTTAGTCGGTTCGTCAAGAATGAGCAAGTCTGGCTTAATTAACAGCAATTTACCTAAAGCCAGCCGCGTTTTTTGCCCCCCGGATAAATTTGTAATCGGCGTATTTTCATCAAAGCCGCCAAAATTCAAACCATTTAAGACGCTGCGGATATCTGCCTGATAAGAGTATCCGCCTTTCTCTTTATAAATGTTTTGAAGAGAATCATAGTCTTTTAGAAGCTTTTGATAACTTTGCTCATCGGAAAACAGTTCGGGCTGGGCCATTTTTTCTTCCATCATTCTTAAGTCTTTTTCCATCTTCACTAACGGCTGGAAAACCGACAGCATTTCATCATAGATGGACCGATCGGACTCTAGGCTTGTATGCTGGGCCAAATAACCGACAGCAGTATCTTTTCCGAGAATGATATCTCCTGAATCAGGAGAAAGTTCACCAGCAATAATTTTTAATAAAGTTGATTTTCCCGAACCGTTTCTGCCAACTAAGGCAACGCGTTCTTGTGATTGCACTTCTATACTAATATTAGATAAAATAAGATCAGCAGCATATGATTTACTAATCTTATTGGTTTGTAGTAGAATCATGATTTTTCACCTCAAAATTTGAACACACACTATATAGTGTAGCTTATAATAGAAAGGACAAGCAACTTAATATTGTTACAGTTCTTTTATGAATACAGCTATTGCTTAAAGCTAAGGGGATCAAGGCAAAACTGATTTAATTAGCATAATCCCATGCAGTGATATAAATAAATCTGCCAATGGAGGTTAACATGAATCGTTTAACTCATATTAATGACCAAGGGCGGGCAAAAATGGTTGATGTTTCTGATAAGGAATCTACAGTCCGTACCGCTCAAGCAAGCACAAGTGTTGAGGTTAATGAAGAAATATATAAAGCCATCGTTAACCAAACAGTCAAAAAAGGTGATGTTCTGTCGGTTGCTCAAGTGGCAGGTATTATGGCAGCGAAAAATACGTCACAGATTATACCGATGTGTCACCCATTGGCACTTTCCGGTGTGGATATTACTTTTAGATGGGAAACTTCGCCATACCGTTTACATATTACGGCATTTGTAAAAACCAAAGGACCGACAGGCGTTGAAATGGAGGCATTAACTGCTGCTTCTGCCGCCGCATTAACAGTTTATGATATGTGTAAAGCGTTGGATAAAGGCATGGTTATTGGTCCGACTTATTTAAACAAAAAAACAGGAGGAAAAAGCGGAGATTATCTGAGAGAAGAACAAGAGTGATTCTCGGGAGGGCGTGCATAAATGATAGAAAGAATACCGCAGGCAACGGCAAAACGTTTGCCATTATATTACCGTACATTACAGCATTTACATTCATTGGGGAAAAACCGGATTTCATCTTCGGAATTTAGTCAGTCGGTTCAAATAGACTCCGCTACGATCAGAAGGGATTTATCTTACTTAGGTGCATTAGGAAAAAAAGGCTATGGTTATGATGTCGATCATCTCATAAACTTTTTAAGAGGGCTCCTAAATCAAGATGAAGTGACTGAAGTGATTCTGATAGGTGTAGGTAACTTAGGGACGGCATTATTAAAATACAACTTTCATAAAAATAATAATACAAGGATCATCAGGGCTTATGATATTGATGAATCAAAGATTGGCAAGAAAATAGCAGATACACCGATTTATCATCTTGATGATTTGGCGGGCGGTGATAATAACAATATTCCAGCCGCCATACTGACCGTGCCGGCCAGTGCGGCGCAGTTAGTCGCTGACAGGCTTGTATTAACCGGAATAAGTGGTATACTCAATTTTACACCGGTAAGATTATCTTTACCGGACAACATACTTATTCATCATATTGATCTTTCTGTTGAATTGCAGTCTATGGTATACTTATTGAAAAATTATCCAATGGAACCTATAGACAAGGGAGGTGAATAACAATGGGCTTAGGACCAGGCAGCATTATCTTAATCGCTATTGTCGCCTTAGTTATTTTTGGTCCAAAAAAGCTCCCCCAATTAGGCAAGGCAGCAGGACAAACGCTCAGGGAGTTTAAAAAAGCTACAAATGGTTTAGCGGAAGATGATGAGGACGAAAAGAATAAAAAGCAGGATGTTAGCAATGTCAAATAAGCGAATGAGTGTAGTAGATCACTTAAATGAACTAAGAAAGCGGTTAATGATTGTTGTTTTTGGCTTTTTTGTCACATTTATCATAGGCATGTTAGTGGCTAAACCAGTGATTATATATTTGCAACATTCCGAACAAGCCCAAGATATTGCTATGAATGCTTTTCGCGTCACTGATCCATTAAATGTCTACATGGAATTTGCTTTCATTATCGGGATTGTTCTTGTATCGCCTCTTATTATGTATCAACTATGGGCGTTTGTAAGCCCCGGATTATACGAGCATGAGCGTAAAGTCACATTATCCTATATTCCTGTAACGCTAATTCTATTTCTTATAGGGATCGCCTTTTCGTACTATATACTGTTTCCATTTGTCGTAGGATTCATGGGTAATTTAAGTAAAGCATTGCATATACAAAATGAGATTGGCATTAATGAATATTTTTCGTTTTTACTGCAATTAACTTTACCTTTTGGTTTTTTATTTGAAATGCCAATGCTCGTCATGTTTTTAACCAGGTTAGGGATTATTACACCTCAGTTTTTAACAAAAATTCGGAAATATGCGTATTTTGTATTGCTTGTGATCGCGGGAATTATTACACCGCCGGAGTTAATGTCACATTTAATGGTGACTGTGCCATTAATTATTTTATATGAGATTAGTATAGTTATTTCTAAATTTGCATACAGACAATCTGTAAAAAGGCTGAGCCAGGATATGTAACGGCTCAGTCGTTTTTTATAGGAATATGCATTTGATGTTAAAGAAAGCGGGCTGCGCCTTTGAATATGCTGCGGCGCATTTTAATGATCCAGGACTTTTACGGCTTGGCACCGGTCAAGTTTTCATAAGAGTAAATAACATGTCATTATCTTTTTAGCTTCTTTTTTGTTAAGATATTGATGGGTTAATTGCTTCTATGCCGTAAATTTGGATAGTATAAAGAGTAACTGTATCGTGAATATGAAGTATGCATAGTGTATAAGGAACATTTTTTAAGGGCGGGATGATGATGATACAACTTAAATCAATGAATGAAATAGCTAAAATGAAAGAAGCTGGGGAGCTCCTGGCAAGGACCCATCAAGAAATTAAGAAACTGATTAAACCGGGGGTTACAACTAACGAGATTGATGAATTTGTTGAAGGGTATTTGGCAGAACATGGCGCAACGCCTGAGCAAAAAGGCTATAATGGCTATCAATTTGCGACATGCGCCTCAGTCAATGATGAAATTTGCCATGGCTTTCCAACAGATACGCCATTGAAAAATGGAGATATTGTCACAATTGATATGGTTGTTAATCTTAACGGCGCTTTAGCTGATTCAGCCTGGTCTTACGCTGTAGGGGAAGTTTCAAAACAAGCTCAGGATTTGTTAGAAGTGACTGAAGCATCCCTTTATGAAGGCATTAAGCAGGCAGTTATCGGAAACCGTATAGGGGATATCGGCCACGCTATTCAAACTTTTGTCGAGCCTAAAGGCTATAGTGTTGTCAGAGATTTTGTAGGACATGGTATTGGACCAACCTTGCATGAAGAACCGCAAGTCCCTCATTACGGTTTAAAAGGTAAAGGGCTTCGTTTGAAAGAAGGTATGGTGATCACCATTGAGCCGATGATCAATACAGGCGATTGGCGGTCAAAACTTGATAATAACGGTTGGACGGCCCGTACAGCTGATGGCTCTTTATCCGCACAATATGAGCATACCATTGCTATTACGAAAGATGGTCCAATCATTTTAACAACATTAGAAAAGCATCCTCAATAATATCTGAGGATGCTTTTTAATTTTACACTTTTAGAAAGTAAAAATTGCAGCACAGATGAGATTCGATGTAGAGGCAAATTTTAGGTAAAAAGTATAAGCGCAACTAAGCCTCTGTCTGCGCCTTTTAAGGCTTGCCAATCGGCAAGTTTTCTTTACCTTTTTCGTATCATTCGAAGGAAATGAAATAATGCATTTTGAATATCAAACGCTGCCAGGGCTGATAATAGAATGGTTGTCGCATTCCACATTGTTTCTCTGCCTTCATATACAGCAAAGAAGGTAAAAGCGGCTCCAAATAAAAGATAGACGACCCCCCATGTCAGCCGGTTTCCGTTAGCCATTTACATAAAGCCTCCAATAAAATGTATAAATTGTTGTTTAATATTTTGGATACCAGAAAAAGTAAGTAAAACAACTAATGAATTCATAGCTGCGTGGGCAAACATGGATACAATAATCCGGCCGCTTTTTTTGTATAAATAACAAAGGACAAAGCCAACAAGAGTATAGACGAGAATATGCTTATCCATATGGGCAAAGGCAAAAATTAAAGAACTGATTAAGCCGGCAATAAAGAAATTGGTTTTTTTATAAATTGATCCAAAAATGACTTTTCTAAAGACCGTTTCTTCAAGTATAGGACCGATTATACTAATGACAAGAATGACATACGGCGACATTTTGGCCATATCCATGATTTGATCTGTATTTTTCGATTCAGAACTCTCGCCGAAAATATGCTGTTCAATTAATCCGGCGACAATCTGAGCAACAAATACGAGAAAGATTCCCCCGAAAGCCCAAAGTGCGGAATCAGCCAGCGATGCTTGATGCGGTTCATGTATTTTCGACCATTCAGGCTTTAATAAAAGCAGGAAAACAATTAAAGTAATCGAAAAGGATATAATAGTCCATACACCGGCACGCTGTGATACAGGGACAATATGTAAAATCGGCGTAATGACGGCTAGAATTCCGGACAGTTGGCAAAGAATATATGTAATAAGAATCCACCAATAACGTTTAGGCAATGTTAAAGCTCCTCCGGTTTAGAAATTGGATGTTAGAGGTAAGAGGTTGAATAAAGAGCAGCCATTAAAGCTAACTAAGCTTCACCCAACTGCAAACCTTCAACCTCTAGAATAACATAGCTTACTCTTCTATTTCATTTTATTTAAATAACAAATTTACATGCACTAAATATTGAGATATTCCCCTAATCTCTCTTGCCGCAAAGCAGCTTAATTATTTTTCAATAAATTTTTTTTAAACACTTGCAAAATAGAAGTAAATTGATTATTATATTAACTGGATTAGCACTCATCTCAAGAGAGTGCTAACAATAAAGATCATGTCTTTTAAGGAGGGTATTTCCATTGTTAAAGCCTTTAGGTGACCGTATTGTTATCGAAACAGTTGAAAAAGAAGAGAAAACTGCAAGCGGTATCGTTTTGCCTGATTCTGCAAAAGAAAAGCCTCAAGAAGGTCGTGTTGTTGCGGCAGGTACTGGCCGTGTCACTGACAGCGGTGAACGTGTAGCTCTTGAAGTTTCTGAAGGCGATCACGTGATCTTCTCAAAATATGCAGGTACAGAAGTGAAATATGACGGTAAGGAATATCTTATTCTTCGTCAAGACGATATCCTGGCTGTTGTTGAATAATTTAACTAAAATAAAAGTCTGTTACATATTTTAAGGAGGGCAAAGACTCATGGCAAAAGAAATTATGTTTAGTGAAGACGCTCGCCGCGCTATGCTTCGCGGTGTAGATGCATTAGCTAACGCAGTAAAAGTTACGCTTGGACCAAAAGGCCGTAACGTTGTTTTAGAGAAAAAGTTCGGTTCCCCGCTTATCACTAATGATGGTGTAACAATTGCTAAAGAAATCGAACTTGAAGATAAATTTGAAAACATGGGCGCTCAGCTTGTTTCTGAAGTTGCGAGCAAAACGAACGATGTTGCTGGTGACGGTACAACTACAGCAACAGTTCTTGCTCAAGCAATGATCACTGAAGGTCTTAAGAACGTGACTTCCGGCGCTAATCCAATGGTTATCCGCCGCGGTATCGAAAAAGCGACTAAAGCTGCTGTTGAAGAACTTAAAAATATTTCTAAGCCAATTGAAAGCAAAGAATCCATTGCTCAAGTTGCCGCTATTTCTGCTGCTGACGACGAAGTAGGTCAACTTATCGCTGAAGCTATGGAACGCGTTGGCAACGACGGCGTTATCACTGTTGAAGAGTCCAAAGGTTTCTCAACTGAATTAGAAGTTGTTGAAGGTATGCAATTCGATCGCGGTTATGCATCACCTTATATGGTTACTGATTCAGATAAAATGGAAGCTGTTCTTGACAACCCATACATCTTAATTACAGACAAGAAGATCTCTAATATCCAAGAAGTTCTTCCTGTTCTTGAACAAGTTGTTCAACAAGGCAAACCAATCTTAATTATCGCTGAAGATGTTGAAGGCGAAGCACTTGCAACACTTGTTGTGAACAAACTTCGCGGCACATTCAATGCTGTAGCTGTTAAAGCTCCTGGATTCGGCGATCGCCGTAAAGCTATGCTTGAAGATATCGCTACACTTACTGGCGGTGAAGTGATCACTGAAGATCTTGGCTTAGATCTTAAATCTGCAAGCATTGCTCAACTTGGTACTGCTTCTAAAGTTGTTGTTACAAAAGAAAATACAACAATCGTTGACGGTGCCGGCGAATCTGAGAAAATCGCTGCTCGCGTTAACCAAATCAGAGCACAACTTGAAGAAACAACTTCTGAGTTCGATAAAGAAAAATTACAAGAACGCTTGGCTAAACTTGCTGGCGGCGTAGCTGTTATCAAAGTAGGCGCGGCTACTGAAACTGAATTAAAAGAACGCAAACTTCGCATTGAAGATGCGCTTAACTCAACTCGCGCTGCAGTTGAAGAAGGCATCGTATCCGGCGGCGGTACTGCACTTGTTAACGTTCTTAAAGCTGTTGAAGGCGTAAGTGCTGACGGCGACGAAGCAACTGGCGTTAACATCGTTCTCCGCGCTCTTGAAGAACCAATCCGTCAAATTGCGAAAAACGCAGGCCTTGAAGGTTCTGTTATCGTTGAAAAACTTAAAAATGAAGAAGTTGGCGTGGGTTACGACGCTGCTAAAGGCGAATGGGTGAACATGATCGAAGCTGGTATCGTTGACCCAACTAAAGTAACTCGCTCCGCGCTTCAAAATGCTGCATCTGTTTCTGCTATGTTCCTAACTACAGAAGCTGTTGTAGCTGACAAGCCTGAAGAAAATGCCGGCGGCGCACCAGACATGGCTGGCATGGGCGGAATGGGCGGCATGATGTAATATCACTCAAAAACTCCTTATTTCAAGGGGCTTGAGGGTTGAAGCTGTCCGTTTTGGTGCCATTTTGGTGCCATGACATAAAAATTAGAGGTTTCTCATGAGTTCTCCAAACTTTTGAGATGCCTCTTTTTTTCTATCTTTAGTGATATGCAGATAAACTTGTGTTGTTGTCTCGTCATCTGTATGACCAATTCTGCTTAACTCCCATCTCAAATTTGATCCCGGAGAAAGTTTATTCACGTTTATCACCTCTAAAAGTTATTATATACGAAGATACGTTCGTTTATCACTGGAAAGTCAAACAAGTGTTCGTGATGAGGTGTACAAAATGGAGAAAAGAGGAAAAAACTTAAGATACGTTTGCAGGTATATAGTTTATGTAAATTCAATTATGTAGAAAATCAAAGCAATAGCGAGAAAAAAGAGATTTTTGTTTTTGATTTTAGCTTCAGTTTTGAATTATTGCCTAACGTGAAAATTAGTCCATATTGCCAAATTTAAGTGAATATGACTTTTTTCGTTTTTTAATTTTGGATAGTTCCCCTAAGATGAATTATGTAAACTGGGCCTTACCTTTTCCCCTATACAGAAGAAAAAAAATAACATACGTTGATATTAAAGTCTTTAATTATAGGGGGATAATTAATGGAAAGGGAAGAAAAGTGTGGAAAATGTGGACATAAAAAATGTCGATGCTCAGAAATAAAAAAGGTTAAAGTAAACAAAAAAATAAAAGTAAAAGTACTTTCGGGTACCGGAGCAACAGGTGCCACGGGAGCAACAGGCACTACTGGAGCAACAGGACCAACCGGAGCAACAGGTGCCGCTGGAGTAACAGGAGCCACGGGAGCAACAGGCGCTACTGGAGCAATAGGAGCCACCGGAGTAACTGGTGCTACCGGAGCAACAGGCACTACTGGAGCAATAGGAGCCACCGGAGTAACAGGTGCTACCGGAGCAACAGGCACTACTGGAGCAACAGGTGCCGCTGGAGCAACAGGACCTACTGGGGCAACAGGCACTGCTGGAGCAACAGGTGCTACTGGAGCAACAGGCGTCACCGGAGCAACGGGATTGACTGGGGCAACCGGACCAGCAGGGGGTGGCTTCATTTATCGATACGAACGTTTTCTTGATCCTGTTAATGGTAGCGACATTACAGGGGATGGAGGTGTCACAAATCCTTTTCAAACTATTTCTCATGCACTTAGCACTATTACAGATAACAGTGCAACGAATCAATATGAACTTATTCTTGCTCCTGGTACCTACAACGATAGCCCATTAGCATGGAAAGATTTTGTAAGTATGCGTGGTGTCGATCGAACGAATACAATTATTAATTTTCCCATTACTTATATTGGGAGTATGGGGCTAACTAACAATTTTGGTTCAAACTTTGATAATTTAAGATTTCAACAACCATTGACTATTGATACTAGTGCTGGTACTAACATTAACTTTTTCATTAATAATTGCCGTGTTGCCAACCTTACATTTAGTGGAGGAAATAATCCAAACACAGCTAATAATCTTTTTCTATTTGTTACAACAATCAATAATATTACCATTAATAGTGGTCCTGTTCATGCCTATACCCATACTGCTATTTTTAGTAGTCTCACAATTAATAATAATGATAATGCAGCTGGAAACGTTCAAACGTTCCTCGAGCTTGTAGGCGGGCATATTGAAGGAACAATCACATTAAATGGAAATTGCCTCCTTGATATTAGAGGATGTCAAAATATTGCCGATATGACTGGCAATCCGGATCCTGTTACTGGTACTATTCCAACATTTGTTACGGATAAAGGCAGCGTTATGGTTAGATCATTGACTCCAGGGATAACATCAGGAGGTACTCTCACTGGTTCTGTCATCCTTATACAAGTTGAAGAACATTTTCTGACAGCAACAGCAAATGCCACTCTAAGTTTAGAGACTTTCGTTTTATGTACAATTCCTGGCATTATAATTACATTGCCTCGGTCCGCAGAAAGAATTGGCCGTGAAATAAAAATTAAAAATATATCTTCTGGAACAATTACAGTTAGTGCACAACCAGGTGACACAATTGATGGATCATCAGCCGTAATTTTATCAAGTTCAAACAGTTTTCTGGAAGTCGAGTCTAATGGTAGCGATTGGTATATCATAGGACAATTACCGTAAGTTTTTTTAATGAATCGAAAAAACTAGAACAACAAAAACACTTCAATTGCCTGTTTACTTATTTAACAGATGGATTTTTTATGTAACAAAACAAAAATTGGTTACCACCAATAAATTGAAAAAAGCTGCCCCAATGCTATCGCATAAGAGCAGCCTTTTCAAATCCTCAAACTACCGGAACGGGAGTAACCGGAGCAAGAGGACAGGAACAATTTATTATATGAATGGTATTAATAAAAGTAACCGTTAACTTATTCTCTGGTCTTTCTATAAGAACATAACAAACCTATTCTCCTTTATTTTAGAGAATAAGTTCTTTTTGGTTTAAGCTCTTACTCCCTTATGATTTAAAAAGGATTATGTAAACGTAATTTATGTAAAAATAAACCCTGAAATGGGGACAATAAATGAACAATATAAGATGAAAATTTAAATGAAAGGAGTAAAATATGATCCAAAGTTTCTTAATTGGGTTTGTATTACCGTGGATTTTTGGAATTTGGCTTTATTTAAAAAACCCTAAAGTAATTTTAACAATTGCTCCTTTCATGTCTGTCGTTGCCTTTACCGTAAATCAGTGGGGGTATTACTTTGAATTTTGGGATTTGGTTCCGATATTGAAGGATGAAACAGCTTCTGCTATTCCACTTAATCTAGGTATTTATCCTGTCCTTTCAAGTCTTATGATTCATTTAATCCAAACCAAAAAATCTAATCCATATCTATGGATTTTTATTTTAACGATATTCACTACTTTCCTTGAACTAATATGTTTAATATTAGGAAAAGTAGTTTACCATAACGGATGGAATATATTTTGGACATTTGTTTCTTATCTAATTCCATACTGGTTAACATATCTTTATTACAAATTGTTAAAGCATCATGATATAATCTGACTTCTTTTTAGCTTACGATAAGAGAGATAAACCCTAAAACTTTTGACAGCCAATTACTACTATTGTAACATCAATACATTAAAACAGTCCTGAAATAAAGCGATTAAAGAGGTTTTCACATGAGATACGGATATGCTAGGAGCGGCGTTCATCAAAATTTAACATTCCAAATGTATGCACTAGAAGAACATGGCTGTGAAAAAATATATTCTGATAATACCTTAGGGCCAAAAGAAGATAAACCACGCTTTAAAGAATTACTGTCCATACTAAAAGAAGAAGACACATTGATCGTTACAAAGCTAGACAGGTTTGCTAAGTCAGCTGATGACGCTATCCAAATAATTAAGTCACTATTTGATAAAAATATCACAGTACATATCCTAAACATAGGAATAGTGGAGAATACACCAAAAGGACGTCTTATATTTAATATCATGAGTGCTTTTGCTGAATTTGAAAAGGATATAATTATAGAACACAATCAGGAAAGTAAGGAATTTGCCGAACAGCATGAAGTATTTAGAGAATCTAGCTCCAATAATTCTTTAAATAAACAAATAGAATACGCTTTAAAATTATTAGAAACATATTCTTATAAAGAAGTTGAAGGCATGACAGGGATTTCTAGAAGTACCCTTATTAGAGCTAAACAGAAGTCGGATTATTCTCGGAAGCATTAATTATTTTTATCTATATCAGGTACTTCCAGAAACTTATAATTTAATTCAATAAAGGATAAATTAAATACGTAATGTTTGTTACAACATCAATGAGGTTCACTCCTCGGTAAAGTACTTAATGGATACGGTTACCTCCCGTGGCCAAAGCAAAAGTCCCCTAAATACTCGTCATTAAGTATCTAGGGGACTTTTTTTCGAACTTTTATAAAAGAAGGGAGACACGCGCGTCGCTTAGGAAGAAAACTTTAATGAGCCCCTCCCATTAGCTTAACAACCGTAGAAAAGACAAGTGACAAGTGTTAAGGGTTTAGCCATAAGGAGTTGATTTTCAAAACCCTAAATACGGTTATTACATTAATTATATGTACCTTTAAAATAATGGCTTGCACTTTTATAACAAAAGTTAAATGGGGAAATAAACCATAACAATTTGCAAAAGACTGCTCAATTTTCTGAGTAACCTTTAAATGAGAGTTATTAGTGGGATGGCTTAATATTAAGCCATACTTTATTTTATTAGCTTGGCGATTAAAACGTTCGAATTAAAAAATCCGAACTAACATCAGGTGTAAGAATGTCAGTCCGGTACAAAACCATTTAATAACATATTGAGGTGCAGGCAGTCAACATTCCTATATTATGAAAGTTCATAAAATCGGTCGCTAAATATCCTTGGTTGATCATCTTTTAATTAAAAAATAAAGGAGCATAAAAATGTTGATCATACTTTCCCTGCATTTGTTCTCCACATTTTCTGAAAAACTCTCAAACACATAAAATTCCCGATGTAACAAATACTCTTAATAACTTTTTAAAAGGATTTCTCTCCTATAAATTTTAGTATCTTTTTTAGCAAATAATTAGAGAAGGGTGATCATTGTGCTCGAAAAAGGAAAGATTTCTGTGCTCCAGATGGGCATGATGACGTATTTAATGATCGGGGCAACAGCTATTCTTATCGTACCTTCTATAACAGCACAAAAAGCTGGGCGTGATATGTGGTTATCACCAGTCTTTAGTTCCTTAAGCGGCATTCTTGCCGTATGGATTGCATGGAAGTTATATAAACTTTTCCCGGAGGAATCAATTATTGAAGCCAGCGAAAAAATTCTTGGTCGTACATTGGGCAAGATTCTCAGTTTTCCTTTTCTATTCTTTCTTTTACATACCTATGGCACTATTGCAAGGGAATATGGAGAATTTGTTACCGCGGCCTACTTATATAAAACCCCAATAGGTGTTGTAATGGGATTTATGATACTGGTTTGTATCTTTGCCGTGCGAGGCGGAATCGAAGTCATAGCAAGATGTACACAAATTTTCCTTCCAATGATTATTCTTTTTTCTTTTGTGATGATTATTTTAGTGTTACCGGATTTAAACCCGTATAATATGTTACCAATTTTGGAGAGTGGGTTAATGCCAGCTATTAAGGGATCGATATCTCCACATATTTGGTTTATTGAGTTTTTTTATATCTCATTTTTATTTCCACTTTTGAATCGCCGAAAAAAAGTCTTAAGGGGAGGAATGGTTCCTGTATTAACTTTAATGTTAACAATGGTCATCTCTAACCTGATAGGTCTTTTTGTTTTAGGGGATTTGACAGCAAAATTTAACTTTCCGATATATACCGTTGGAAAGTACATTAGCATTGCAGATTTCCTTCAACATTTGGATGCCATAATCTTGGCTATCTGGATAGGAGGAAACTTTATTCAATTGTCAGTTTGGCTATATGTACTTGTCCTGGGTACTGCTCAGTGGTTGAATTTATCCGATTATCGTCCGATAGTTTTTCCTTTAGGGTTTTTATCAACGTTATTCAGTATTTGGGTTGTACCTAATTTTCAGGATCTGGTACTTTTTTTCTCTACAGCCGTCATACCGTGGGCATATATTACCTTAGCTGTTTACCCATTGTTTTTATTAGGTGTTGGAACAATTCAAAGGCGTGCAAAAACTAAAATGCCAAGTACAAGTTAGCAAGGATAGGATTATTCATGACAATAATATCTAATAAACCCTAACTGACGAATAAGACCGATTGCAAGATATTTTTCTTATTAAAGGTTCCTTTTATGGAAAAAGCACAGGGATTTACAACGGACGAGATGATATGCTTGAAAAAGGAAAGATTTCACCACTGCAATTAGGGATTCTCTTGTTTGAGCTTCAAACAGCAACAGGAGTTATTTCCTTGCCTGGTGCCGCTTATAAATATGCTAAACAGGACCTTTGGATTTCTTATATTTTCGCTTCGTTTGTTTTTTTTGTTTTTATATACATATACTTCTATTTAAATAAGAGTTATCCTAAAAAAACTTTAATTGAATATAGTACGGACCTCTTTGGAACATTGGTTGGAAAAACACTTGGTTTCATTTGCCTATTTTATATCTTTTATGTATCCCTCTTTAATTTAGGGGAATACAGTGAATTTTTAGCTGATAACTTCTTCCCTAAAACCCCTGAAATTATTATTATAGGTAGTTTGGTTATTGTATGCTCTTTTGCTGTTTTGAGTGGCATTGAAGCCATAGGTCGTTGTGCTCAAATTTTTTTGCCAGTTATCATTGTTCTTTTCCTTTTTATGCTTATACTTATTTTACCTGAAGTCAACATATTAAATTTATTTCCGATTTTGGAAAATGGCTTTACTCCCCCGTTAAAAGGGGGAATTGTAGCATCAGCATGGTTTGGGGATAACTTTATTCTGACCTTTTTGCTGCCTTTTAAAAAAAGTAAAGAAATCTGTTATAATCTCTCTCCTCATGTCGACACTTACATTGACATCCGTTAGCCTTACTATTCTTTTTGTACTCGGAGATCTTACAGACAAGTTTCTTTATCCTTTTATAATAGTTGCCCGTTATATAAGTGTTGCAGACTTTTTAACACATGTTGAAGCGGTTGTTATGGCCATTTGGATTCTTGGTATGTTTATTAAAATGACTTTATTTATTTATGTATTGACTTTAGGAACTTCCCAATGGTTAAAACTTAATGATTACCGTCACTTGGTTTTACCTATTGGGTTTTCATTAGTCTTTTTAGAAGTTTGGGTTGCACCTAACCTTATGACACTGGTTAAAAATTTCAATTCAGATCATATTTTTGGCATGTTTCCCAAGTATATTTTTCCAGCTTGCCTTTTTATTATTGCTTTAATCCGTTATAAATTTGTTCCTGATAAAAAATAATCCATTTTCTATTATTAACCTTTTGTAACAAAAAGCAATAGACCGATTCTTCTTTTTTAAGGAAAATCGGTTTTTGCGTTTTTCTTATAAGATGAATTATATAACTAAAAATTAAAAGGAAAAGCATCTACAAGAGTACAGTCAATATAGTCAAAATATTTATAGGATATTGTAACTGCCAATATAAAGGGAGGATAATAATATGCCGTCAATCTTATTAAATGGGATAAAGATTAATGCACTTCAGTCAGGTGGAGTCATAAATTCAGGAGATAGTTTGGCTTTAGAGCCGAAATCAACCGTTAAAACATTTAAAGGTTCAGGAGGTAACGGTACCGGGGATTTTCATGTAATTAATAATGATTTTAGTGAGACAAATTCAATTGATCCGGATGTAAATGATACAAATATTGCATCCGCTTAGAAAATTTATAAGATAATCGATCATAAAAAACGGAAGGGAGATAAAAAATATATGCCATCAATAATTTTAGGTCCTATAAAAATTACCGCACAAGAATCGGGTGCTGTTTTTAATAACGGAGACGCTTTTTACATTTCTCCAAAGACGGCTGAAAAAATTTGGGGTGGTTCTGGATCTTTTCCAACAGGTGATTTTCACGTAATTAATAATTATAACAGTGCAACAAATACAGTTGATCCGGATGTAAATGATACGGACTTAGCAGCCACATAGGCATTTCATTTACACCCATATATTATGTAGTTGTTATAAAAAGGTTACTTCATTTTTATGGAGTTAACCTTTTTTTAATTTAATTGGCAGTAATGATTTGGAAAGAAACAAGCAGTTGTTTTAAGATTGTATTAAATACCAATTGGATTACACCAAACATAATTTCGACGAAGTGAATAAAATGACATATGGAATCACCTCCATACAAACGTTTTTAGAAGGGTACTCTTTTTAGAGTACCCCTTTTTACACTTATGGTGCTTAACTATACTAGGACGATAGACATATATAATTACTATACCTATTCTCTCTTTTTCTTTTGTTCACGTAGTTTGTAATGGTTATTATTGGAGGTAAAAGCAATAAACGATATATAATAACCAAACTAATGGGACTCCTAAATGGAGTCCCTTCAGTCAGGGTTTGGGGTTTTGTTGAGAATGGTTGCTTTAAAAAATCATTTCAATTTCTG
The DNA here is from genome assembly GCF_042665295.1 of Scopulibacillus cellulosilyticus. Lineage (NCBI taxonomy): Bacteria > Bacillati > Bacillota > Bacilli > Caryophanales > Sporolactobacillaceae > Scopulibacillus > Scopulibacillus cellulosilyticus. The sequence goes on along the minus strand of NZ_JBHTCO010000013.1, from coordinate 111,315 downwards.
ATCACTTTCCAACGATAATTAACAAGATGAATAAGACAACGATTAGCTCAAATCCAGCACCACCACCATATCCGCCAGCGTATCCCATATACTCACCCTCTCGTTTGAGGTGGGGTATTTTTTTGTCTAAAAAAGGCATCTTGAAGGTTTTTCTTGCCTTGGCGTCAAAATTATATAGTCAGGTTATTCCTTAGAAACATTCATAGTGTTGCGAGGTGATTGCCATGCGCTTAATGAAGTCCAAGATGCTGATTTTGTTTCTATATTTCTTAGGACTATTTTTGCTGTTGGAATGGTTAAGTACCCTTGATGTTTTGACACGCACAGGACATTTTTATTGGCTTACCTTGTTTGCGGTTTTTTCCTTCTTAATATCTTATTTGGGATTCCCAATTTGGCTTTCCTTTCCATTAAACTTTTTAGCTGTGTTGATAGTGTTACATAAGACGTTTTTTTACCATACACCATACTTTCAAAAATTATGGGTCATTTATTTTTTCAGTGATCTTGAAAAAAATTTGAGTTTTATTGTTCATGGAAATTGGCCGGGATTAACCGACTTGTTTAAGGTTTATGTGTTTTTAATTTTACTATGGCTTGCAAGTTTTTTAATTCCTTATTTATTTACTCAAAAACGCATGGCATTTTTTCTTGTTTTTACTATTGTTTATTTATCTTTGGTAAATATTTTTACGTCGTATCATATGGATAGTGCTTTCTTTTGTTCAATTTTTATAGGTTTATGTTTTATAGCAATAAAACGTTTCAGAGGTATCACATAAGGTCAGCCTTGGTGTGTTCAAGCAATTTCTTATCATGCTAAAAATATGAAAATTTGATAAAATGGAAATGAGGGAGAAAAGGCAGCTGCCATTAAGAGATTTCAAGGCTGTATAGGATATTTTTAAAAGCAGCTGGATTTGGTACAGCCATTCACATTCAATGCCATTGTTTTTTATTCTTGTTTAAGTAAAAATGAAAGCCCTTTAATTTGTCTTGAGGAGTGATGTATGTGAAATCTATATTATCTTCGTTTGAAGAGGCCGTCAGTGACATCCATGACGGCGCGACTCTTCTTGTTGGTGGCTTTGGACTCGTCGGGATTCCTGAAAACTTAATTATTGCCTTGCAAAACTCTGGTGTTAAAGATTTAACGGTCATTTCAAATAACTGCGGGGTCGATGATTGGGGACTCGGGCTGTTGTTGAAAAACAAACAAATTAAAAAAATGGTCGGTTCTTACGTAGGGGAAAATAAAGAATTTGAGCGTCAAGTACTGTCCGGCGAAATAGAGATCGAGCTGGTGCCGCAGGGAACGCTTGCAGAGCGAATTCGTGCGGGCGGTGCGGGCATTCCGGCATTTTATACGCCAGCGGGAGTAGGAACGCCGCTTGCAGAAGGAAAAGAAGTCAGAACGTTCAATGGAAAAGACTATTTGCTTCAAGAGGCAATCACGGCTGATTTCAGTCTTGTTCGTGCAGCAAAAGCCGACAAGTTCGGGAACTTAATTTACAATAAAACGGCCCGTAATTTTAATCCGATTATCGCAACGGCAGGCAAGGTGACGATTGCCGAAGTTGAACAACTGGTTGAGCCGGGAGAATTAAATCCAGACCACATTCATACACCGAGTGTTTATGTACAACGATTAATTGTCGGAAAACAGGAAAAACGAATTGAAAAACTGACAACGCGGTAGATGGGGGGAATGAGCGTGTCTAAACAAGATAAAGCAGCCGTAAGAGAAAAAATTGCGAGGCGAGCCGAAAAAGAAATTGAAAACGGATTTTATGTTAATCTGGGTATTGGTATGCCGACGCTTGTCGCCAATTACATACCAGATAATAAGGAAATTATGCTTCAGTCTGAGAACGGATTGCTCGGTATTGGTCCTTTTCCAACCGAAGATCAAGTGGACCCCGATCTCATTAATGCCGGAAAAGAAACAGTAACAGCTGCTAAAGGGGCTGCGTATTTCGACAGTGCGGAATCTTTTGGAATGATTCGCGGCGGGCATATCGATATCGCTATTTTAGGCGGTATGGAAGTATCCAAGAACGGCAGTCTTGCCAATTGGATGATCCCCGGGAAAATGGTTAAAGGCATGGGCGGTGCCATGGACCTTGTTCACGGTGCCAAACGCGTGATCGTCATCATGGATCATGTCAATAAAAATGGAGATCCTAAAATTGTCAATGAATGCAGTTTGCCGCTCACAGGAGAAAGCGTCGTCGACAGAATTATTACCGATCAGGCTGTGATCGATGTTAAATCTGAGGGACTTGTCCTTGTCGAAGTGGCAAAAGGATATACGGTAGAAGATATAAAGAAAGCTACGGAACCCGATTTAATCGTCAGCGATCATGTGAAGCTTGACGCCTATTAATATATAGTTTTTAAAGGCATTTCAAAAGGTATAGGGAAAATTTGTATAAAGCTGCAGAGATGAATATTCAAATTGCAGTTTGGCTTCCGTCTAACGGGAGCCTTTTTTATATTTAATCATTATTTCTTAATAATAGGAAAAGTGAATAAAAGGGAGGCGACCTTGAAGTAGGGCCTGTACATTGATAGAATGAATCCATAAAAAGTAGACGTTCAAAAAGTCCGGGAATTTTATTGTCAAAATTTTATTCGCATCTCGCTTTTTTGAACACCTGTTTAGGATGTTGAAAACTAAGTCTGTTAGTTTTTTCTATAAAATTTACGAGGTGAAGTTATGGAACAGCATCAAGATAACATTATAGTTATTGATTTTGGCAGCCAGTATAATCAACTGCTCGCCAGACGAATTCGTGATTTAGGCGTTTTTAGCGAATTGCTTCCGCATACAATGACGGCTGAAGAACTGGCAGCTAAAAAGCCTAAAGGTATTATTTTCTCTGGAGGACCAAACAGTGTCTATGGAGAAAATTCTCCAAAGTGTGATCCTAAGCTATTTGAATTAGACGTCCCAATTTTAGGCGTTTGCTATGGCATGCAATTGATGAGCGCCCACTTTGGTGCAGAAGTATCACGTGCAAATCATCGTGAGTATGGACAAGCTACCGTCCAAGTGAATACGTCAAGTCCGTTGTTTAAAGGGCAGCCTGAAGAGCAAAGTGTATGGATGAGCCATGGTGATCTTGTTCAAGCTCCGCCTGAAGGTTTTTCTGTTGATGCTAAGAGCGCTTCTTGTCCTGTAGCGGCTATGAGTGATGAAAGCCGTCAACTTTACGGTATTCAATATCATCCGGAGGTCCGTAATAGCGAATATGGTGATGAGCAGTTAAAGCATTTCGTATTTGATGTTTGCGGTGCTCGCGCGACTTGGACGATGGAACATTTTATTGATGAAAAAGTAGAAGAAATCCGTAACAGCGTCGGCGACAGGAAAGTGCTTTGTGCATTAAGCGGCGGTGTTGATTCATCCGTTGCTGCAGCGCTTGTTCATAAGGCAATCGGTGACCAGCTATATTGTGTATTTGTTGATCATGGCCTGTTAAGAAAAGGCGAAGCGGAAGAGGTTGTTAAAACATTCCGCGACGAATTCAATATGAATTTTATTAAAGTAGATGCTAAAGAACGCTTTTTAAATAAACTTGAAGGTGTCAGTGATCCGGAGAAAAAACGGAAAATCATCGGCAATGAGTTTATTTATGTTTTTGAAGAGGAAGCTAACAAACTTAAAGATATCTCCTATCTTGTTCAAGGAACGCTTTATACGGATATTATCGAAAGCGGGACGGCAACAGCACAAACGATTAAATCACACCATAATGTCGGCGGGCTCCCGGAGCGTATGATGTTTGACTTGATTGAACCATTAAATACACTCTTTAAAGACGAAGTACGCCGCTTGGGCTCTGAACTCGGTTTGTCGGATGCAATCGTTTGGCGCCAGCCTTTCCCGGGACCGGGACTTGGCATCAGGGTTTTAGGAAGTATCACTGAAGAAAAGCTTGAAATTGTTCGTGAATCTGATGCAATCCTTCGCGATGAAATTAAGAAAGCCGGTTTAGACAGAGATATCTGGCAATACTTCACTGTTCTTCCAGATATAAAAAGTGTCGGTGTTATGGGAGATGCGCGGACTTATGATTATTGCGTAGCTATACGCGCAGTAACTTCAATCGATGGCATGACGTCGGATTGGGCCCGGATTCCATGGGATGTGTTAGGAAAAATTTCGACACGTATCGTTAATGAAGTTGATCACATTAACCGTGTTGTTTATGATGTGACTTCGAAACCGCCTGCAACGATTGAATGGGAATAAATAACGAACGATAGAAAAAAATGAAAATAAAATGTTCGGTTTTTAATTGACCCTTACTGACCTGCCTGCTATAATGTACAAGGAAACTTTATAGCAACGTTCGTATAATCTTGGGAATAGGGCCCGGGAGTTTCTACAAAGCCACCGTAAATGGCTTTACTACGAAGGGCAGCAGGTCGTATATGAGGTTGTCCTTCTGTAGGTTTAAATAAAACTCCAGGCATATCGTCTGGAGTTTTTTTCACTTTTGGGAAGTATAAACAATGACCATAAATCGGCGTTTTGCAATTTATCCGAGTCTAACGTCTAATTTCCAACCTCTAACCTCTAGAATGGAGTGTCAACCTTGAATAATAATTGGATTGCTCGTTATTTTGGTTTTTCTCATTTTAATACATCTTTTAGGCAAGAAACAGTGGCGGGGTTAACAACCTTTTTGTCGATGGCCTATATTTTATTTGTCAACCCGACCATTTTATCTGATGCCGGTATGAACAAGGGGGCCGTATTTACGGCAACAGCTATTGCAACGGCATTTGGAACATTGGTGATGGGAATTGTTGCTAAATATCCAATCGCTATTGCACCGGGGATGGGAACCAATGCTTTCTTTACTTATACTGTTGTGATTGGTATGGGAATTCCTTGGCAAACGGCATTAGCCGGGGTACTTGTTGCGGGCATTATCTTTTTACTTATAACGGTCTTTAGGCTGAGAGAAATGATTATCAATGCCATTCCTGAGGAATTAAAGCGCGCGGCTGCAGCCGGCATAGGGATTTATATCGCCTTTATTGGTTTGAAAGGCGCTGGTATTATTGTTGCCAATAAAGATACACTCGTTTCTTTAGGTGACTTATCAAAACCTGGCACATTGCTGTCTATTTTCGGGCTTTTAGTGACAATTATTTTAGTGATTCGCAATGTTAAGGGCGGTATATTTTACGGATTAGTTATTACTGCAATAGCAGGCATGATCTTTAAAGTTGTGCCATTGCCGCATCACATCGTTTCATCTGTTCCAAGTGTTACGCCAACCTTGGGCGCAGCATTAAGCCATATTACTGATATTAAAACGATGAATTTAATTGTTGTCGTCATTACTTTCTTATTTGTTGTGTTTTTTGACACAGCTGGTACAATCATTGCGATTGCCAGTCAAGCCGGGTTTATTAAAAATAATAAACTGCCGAGAATAGGCAGGGCTTTATTTGCGGATTCTTCGTCAACTGTTGTAGGTGCTTTAGTCGGAACTTCGCCGACTTCTACTTATATTGAATCATCTGCAGGGGTTGCAGCAGGCGGCCGTACCGGCTTTACTTCAGTTGTCGTCGGTATTATGTTTCTGTTTGGGATGTTCTTTTCACCTTTGCTTACGGTGGTAACATCACAAATTACAGCACCGGCGCTGATTATTGTTGGTGTGTTAATGGCCGGAGCCCTTAAAGATATTGATTGGGGTAAATTGGAAATAGCCATACCTGCATTTTTGACAGTCGTCGGGATGCCGTTAAGCTACAGTATTGCAACAGGTATTGCATTAGGGTTTATTATCTATCCAATTTCAATGGCTGTTAAAGGAAGAATAAAAGACGTCCACCCAATTGTATACGTATTGTTTGTTATCTTTATATTATATTTTATTTTTTTAAGTTAAAAAGGAAGTTCATAACTCCGGAAAAACAGCTCCTTTTTGAATGCACATTAAAACTCGCCCTGGTGGCGAGTTTTTTTCATCATAAAATAACAACCTGACGTCCATACTTTTAATATAGAACAATATAAGGACGTGTTTGTATGGTTGCTCTAATTATATCCATTATTTTTTGGCTGGTTGGAATACTGATTATATTTGGCGGGGAATATTTTGTATTTAAAATAAAGCATGCTCAGCATGATTTAAGAAAAAGTAAAGAGTCGTTAGAGTTTAATGATAATTCCGCAAGCATCGTAAGAGGAATTGAAGCCAAAGCACTTGATTATATTCCGTGGTACCTTATTAGAATTGCGGCTTCAATTGTCGGATTAATCGTTATTGCTTTCGGTTTTGTTGCCTTAGGTTTTGTATTTCGTTAATGCGCTTAACCCACTAACTATTTTCATCCTCAATAACAACTACCTCGCTTACCTCTTGATCTTGAATACGCTTAAGTATGAGGGTCAGAAGGCCTTTCTTATAAACGGCGTCAATCGGCTTTTGATATACAGGGTGGGGTAGTTCAATCGTTCTTTCAAAATGCCCTTTTGAAAATTCTTCATGGATCGTTTGATAGCCATTAACTGGATAATTAACATGTCCTTTTAATGTGATGGTTTGATGGTTGATAAATATTCTTACATCTTCCTGATTAACAAGCCCCGGAAGAGCAATAAGGCAATAAATGGTGCTTGATGATTCGTAAAGGTTAATAAGCGGCCAATCTCTCATAAAAATGTCTTGAAAGTCATGCCAAAAATCTTTTCCGAGAAAATCTGAAACGGATTTTTTCCACTCATTAAATTTTTGTTTTTGATCCACTCTGTTCACACCCTTCGTCATTTATTTTATGGGTAAATAACCAAAATGTGTTCAATTTGCTGTTAAAAATTTTGGGTATATTTTCTTTATTGTTATAAAGATTTTTATGTTATGATGACCTTGATATCCATATGAAATGAAAAGGGAGGATGCCTGATGTTAAGTAATGTCCTGGGGATGGTCGTTATTATATTTGTCATTAATATTATTTATGTGACACTTAATACGGTTAGAATGATTTTAACTTTTAAAGGTTATCGTTACTTGGCGGCATTTGTAAGTATTTTTGAAATTTGCATTTATGTTCTGGGACTAGGTCTAGTACTCAATCATTTAGACCAAATACAAAATCTGATTGCTTATGCACTAGGCTTTGCATCAGGCGTCATGGTCGGCATAAAGATCGAAGAAAAACTTGCACTTGGATATATTACAGTTAATGTGATTACAAGCAAGCTTGAAATGGATTTGCCGGAACATTTGAGAAATCGCGGCTACGGTGTAACGCATTGGACAGCCCATGGCAGAAAAGGGCAGCGTCTAATGATGGAGATATTAACGCCAAGACGAAATGAATTCGATCTTATGGATACGATTAAATCTTTAGATCCTAACGCATTTATTGTTTCTCATGAGCCTAAGACTTTCCATGGCGGATTCTGGGTCAAGTCTATTAGAAAGGGAATGAGATCTTGAAAAAGCCGAAAAAGAAGAAGTTTGTTGTTGATATAAATGATTCTATCAACGATTGCCTTAAATCAATGGATAAAGAAGGATATATACCTGTCCGGCGTATCGAAAAGCCAATTTTTAAAGAAGGAAAAAACGGTCCTGAGGTCATTGGCAGATCGATTGTTTTTGAGGGACGGTTAGACGAAAAATCCGAACAATAAAATATAAATAAAAAATAACGTTCGATATTCCGGTTGACATATGCTGAATAACCTTGATATGATGAAAATGTGATTAGGAAATAACATTTTAATATAATGTTCAAAAGCGAGAAAAACACTTATTTTGAACAATCTCTCATATAATCTTGGGAATATGGCCCATAAGTCTCTACCCGGCAACCGTAAATTGCCGGACTATGAGAGAAAGTTAGAGCGTTCTGCATTCAGCTCGGATTATATTCTGAGAATTAAGTCCAGAAGGTTCCGCTTTCTCTTGTATATGCGGTCCTTCTGGATTTTTATATTTAATAGATTATTATTATAAAAATTAGGTGGTGTCATAAATGGAGCCGTTAGTAGGCGTCATTATGGGAAGCAAGTCGGATTGGGAGACAATGAAGCATTCTTGCAATGTCCTGGAACAATTAGACATTCCATATGAAAAGAAAATCGTTTCTGCACACAGAACACCTGATGATATGTTCAGTTACGCGGAAAATGCAAGAGAAAGAGGCATCAAGGTTATTGTTGCCGGTGCGGGAGGCGCTGCTCATCTGCCAGGTATGACTGCAGCAAAAACAACGCTTCCGGTTATTGGCGTTCCGGTTCAATCAAAAGCGCTAAATGGGCTTGATTCTCTGTTGTCCATTGTGCAAATGCCTGCGGGGATACCAGTTGCGACAGTAGCCATTGGCCAAGCGGGTGCAACCAATGCCGGCCTGCTTGCTGCACAAATTTTATCTGCACATGATGAGGGTGTTGCCAAGCGGTTAGATGATTACCGGCTTTCATTAGAAAATAAAGTAAAGGAAAGTGAATTGCCTTGATGATAAACCGTGTATTACCAGGAGAAACTATTGGCATTCTAGGCGGAGGACAACTTGGCAGAATGATGGCGATCGCGGCTAAAGAGATGGGCTTTCACACGGCTGTACTGGACCCTGCCGACAATAATCCATGTGCCCAAGTATCCGATCAATCCATTGTGGCACCATATGATGATCTTGAAGCTGCCAAAAAATTAGCTGAGGCGAGTGATGTTATCACTTATGAGTTTGAAAATATTGACCTCGGAACAGTCAATGTCCTTGAGAAAAATGCTTACCTGCCGCAAGGACATAAGCTGTTAGATTTGACGAAAGATCGTATTAACGAAAAAGATATGCTGACGCGTTCAGGGCTGCAAGCGGCACCGTATAAAGCAGTCAATTTAATAGAAGATTTAGAAGAGGCAGTTAATCGTATCGGCCTTCCGGGAGTGTTAAAAACTTGTCAGGGAGGTTATGATGGAAAAGGCCAATATGTTATCAAAAATAATGATGACCTTGAGCAAGTGAAGGATGTTGTTGACGGTAAGACGAGATTTATTTATGAGAAATGGCTCGATTTCGATAAAGAAATTTCTGTTATCGTAACGAGAAGCACGACAGGGGAAATCGCAGTGTTCCCGGTCGCTGAAAATATTCATGTCAATAATATTTTACACCATACCATTGTACCGGCGCGCGTGTCCGAACAAGTCGAAAAAGAAGCAACCGGCATGGCGGTCACATTGGCTGAGAAAATGTCTTTAGTCGGAACGCTTGCTGTTGAAATGTTTTTAACAAAGGATCAAAAAATTTATGCTAACGAATGTGCGCCGAGACCGCACAATTCTGGACATTTTACAATCAATGCCTGTGAAACGTCACAGTTCCAGCAGCATATTAGAGCGGTATGCGGATGGCCATTAGGGAAAACAACACTGTTAAAACCGGTCGTTATGGTTAATATTCTTGGACAGCATCTTGAACCTGTTCTAAAACGAATCGATCAATTTCAAGACGTGCATCTGCACCTTTACGGAAAAGAAGAAGCGAAAACAAATCGGAAAATGGGTCATCTTACTATTTTAGGTGAAAATATAGAAGAGGCACTGCAAAAAGCTGCAGCACTTGGCATATGGCCAAATTTGAAACAGTCGGAGGCAACAGTATGATTGAACGTTATACAAGACCTGAAATGGGAGCAATTTGGACGGAAGAAAATAAATTTAAGGCATGGCTTGAAGTCGAAATTTTGGCAGATGAAGCGTGGTCAGAATTAGGGGTTATACCGAAAGAAGATGTAAAAAGGCTAAGGGAGAACGCCGCCTTCTCAATCGAACGCATCCATGAGATTGAGCAAGAAACGAGACATGATGTTGTCGCCTTTACAAGGGCAGTGTCTGAATCACTCGGCGAAGAAAAGAAATGGGTGCATTACGGTCTCACTTCAACCGATGTTGTTGATACCGCTCAATCCTATTTATTAAAACAAGCTAACGAGATCCTCTTAAAGGACATTGAAAATTTTATAGAAGTGATTAAAGAAAAAGCTAAAGAACATAAATACACAATCATGATGGGCAGAACGCATGGCGTCCATGCTGAACCAACAACATTCGGTCTGAAGATGGCCCTATGGTACGAAGAAATGAAACGCAACCTTGAGCGCTTCAAACAAGCAGCCGACGGCATCCGTTATGGCAAGCTCTCTGGTGCAGTTGGCACTTATGCGAATATCGATCCTTTTGTTGAAAAATACGTTTGTGAACATTTAGGTCTAAAACCGGCGCCGATTTCGACGCAAACGCTTCAGCGTGACCGTCACGCCCATTATTTATCGACGCTCGCATTAGTGGCGACTTCTATTGAAAAATTCGCAGTTGAAATCCGCGGCCTGCAAAAATCCGAGACGCGTGAGGTTGAAGAATATTTTGCAAAAGGGCAAAAAGGTTCGTCGGCGATGCCGCATAAACGCAATCCAATCGGTTCGGAAAATATGACGGGATTAGCAAGAGTGATCAGGGGCTATATGATGACCGCTTACGAAAATGTGCCGTTATGGCATGAGCGTGACATCTCTCATTCTTCAGCAGAGCGGATCATTCTTCCGGATGCAACGATTGCTTTAAATTACATGTTGAATCGTTTTAGTAACATCGTTAAGAACTTAACTGTCTTCCCTGAGAATATGAAGCGCAATATGCATAAAACGTTCGGCTTGATTTTCTCGCAGCGTTTATTGTTAACGCTGGTTGATAAAGGGCTTAGCCGTGAAGAAGCTTATGACATGGTTCAACCGCGGGCCATGGAAGCTTGGGAAACCGAAACGTCATTTAAGAGCATTGTTGAAAAAGATGACCGGATCACAAATGTTTTATCCCAACAAGAAATTGATGACTGTTTTGACGAAACGTATCATTTGAAAAATGTTGACTTTATTTTCGATCGCTTAGGTTTAAATAACTAATTTTATATGTTCAAAAAAAGGGATAACGAGGGAAGAAAATTGGAATGGCGAAGCAACAACATGCAGTTTTGCGGGTAAGCTCTGATTAATCTTTTCATAGATGCCCTTGTTTCCCTGTCTTTTGAATAACAACTATAAAGGGGCCGAACAACGATGAGTCAAATGCTCTATGAAGGTAAAGCAAAGAAAATTTTCCTAACTGACGATCCGTCCACCTTGCTTGTAAGCTACAAAGATGATGCAACCGCCTTTAACGGGAAGAAAAAGGCGGTTCTCCCCGGCAAGGGGCGCTTAAATAATCTTATTAGTGCTAAATTATTCGGTATTCTGAACAAAAAAGGCATTAATAACCATTTTGTGAAACGCTTGTCTGATAACGAACAATTGGTAAAGGCTGTTGAAATTATTCCTCTTGAAGTCGTAGTAAGAAATATCGCTGCCGGCAGCTTATCAAAGCGGCTTGGTTTAGAAGAGGGAAAGCCTCTTAAGCAGCCAATTATTGAATTTTATTTCAAAGATGATGAACTTGGCGACCCGCTAATTAATGATGATCATATTCGCATGATGCAAATAGCGGATGACACCGAGCTGAATCTTATCCGTCAGGCAGCACAAGAAGTCAATCGTGTGTTAACCGATTTATTTGATGGAATAGGTGTGCTGCTCGTGGATTTTAAGCTGGAGTTTGGCAAGCTGAAAACAAACGGAAATATTGTCCTTGCCGATGAAATTTCACCGGATACTTGCAGACTTTGGGACAAAAAGACCCATGAAAAGCTCGATAAAGATGTCTTCAGACGGGATATCGGCGACTTGCCGCAAGTCTATGAAAAATTGCTAGAAAGGCTGGAGGATGTCCAATGAAAAAAGTAAAAATTTATATTACGCTTCGGGAAAGTGTTCTTGACCCTCAAGGGCAGGCTGTAAAAAACTCGCTTCACAATATGTCATATGAAGATGTTCAGGACGTCCGTATTGGTAAATATATTGAGCTTGAAATGAAAGATTCGGAAGACTTGACTAAGAGAATTGAAGAATTGTGTGAGAAGCTTTTAGCAAATACAGTCATTGAAAACTATCGTTACGAGATAGAGGAAGGGGTCGCACAGTGAAAACGGCGGTTATTGTCTTCCCAGGATCCAATTGTGATACAGACATGTACTATGCGATCAAAGACGGTCTAGGCGAAGAAGTTGAGTACGTGTGGCATGATGACTCGTCTCTTGATGGTTTTGACGCGGTTATGATTCCAGGCGGATTCTCCTATGGCGATTATCTTCGTTCCGGTGCGATTGCCAGGTTTTCTAAAATTATGCCGGCGGTTATCCAAGCAGCAAATGATGGGAAACCGGTGCTCGGTGTTTGCAACGGATTTCAAATTTTATTAGAAGCCGGTCTTCTTCCAGGTGCGATGTTGAGAAATAAAAAATTGAAATTTATTTGCGAGACAGTCCCTTTAGCCGTAGAAAACAGCGAAACGATTTTTACATCTGAATATAACAAAGGCGACGTCATTCAAATTCCCATCGCTCATGGTGAGGGCAATTATTACTGTGATGAAGAAACGCTTAAACAATTAAAAGAACAAAATCGTATTGTGTTTAAATATTACGGCAAAAATCCTAACGGTTCAATTGAAGATATCGCAGGCATTATCAATGAAAAAGGCAATGTATTAGGTATGATGCCTCACCCTGAAAGAGCTGCGGACGCTCTGTTAGGCTCTAATGACGGACTTAAGTTATTTCAATCAATATTAAAACATTGGAGGGAATCGCATGCCGCTGTTACATCATGAACCAACACCAGAAATGATTGCTGAAGAAAAAATTTACCGTCAAATGGGTCTTTCTGATACGGAGTTCGGCATTGTTAAAGATCTCCTTGGCCGAAAACCAAACTATACGGAAATTGGATTATTTTCGGTCATGTGGTCCGAGCATTGCAGCTACAAGACTTCTAAACCCGTTTTGAAAAAGTTTCCTAGTTCGGGCAGCCATGTTCTTCAAGGGCCGGGAGAAGGCGCAGGAGTTGTTGATATTGGCGACAATCAAGCGGTTGTATTTAAAATAGAAAGCCATAACCATCCTTCAGCCATTGAGCCTTATCAAGGTGCGGCCACAGGTGTTGGCGGTATTATTCGTGATGTATTCTCCATGGGCGCACGTCCAATAGCTCTATTAAACTCTTTGCGGTTTGGCGACTTAAATCAAGCCCGGGTTAAATATTTATTTGAAGAGGTTGTTGCCGGTATTGCCGGGTACGGAAACTGTATTGGAATTCCGACGGTTGGCGGCGAAGTTCAATTTGATGAATGCTATAACGGCAATCCGCTCGTTAATGCGATGTGCGTCGGCTTAATTAATCATAAAGATATTCAAGTCGGTCAAGCAAGGGGCATTGGCAACACCGTGATGTATGTTGGCGCAAGCACCGGCCGTGACGGTATTCATGGAGCAACGTTTGCCTCTGAAGAATTAAATGAACAGTCTGATGAAAAGCGTCCAGCTGTCCAAGTAGGCGATCCATTTATGGAGAAGCTTTTGCTTGAAGCATGCCTTGAACTTATAAAATGTGACGCATTGGTCGGTATTCAAGATATGGGTGCTGCTGGATTGACCTCATCTTCAAGTGAGATGGCAAGTAAGGCAGGGGTCGGCATTCATATGAATCTTGATCTCGTTCCACAGCGTGAAAAAGGTATGACGCCTTATGAGATGATGCTTTCAGAATCACAAGAACGCATGCTGATTGTTGTGAAAAAGGGCCGCGAGGAAGAGATTAAAGAAATTTTTGCAAAATGGAATCTTCACGCGGTTACAATCGGTGAGGTTATTGAAGAGAAAGTCCTCCGTCTTGAACATAAAGGAGAGATTGTAGCTGACGTACCAGTTGATGCACTCGCAGAGGAAGCTCCTGTGTATCATATGCCATCAAAGGTTCCGGCTTATTATGAGGCCTTCCAAAAGCAGCCGGTTTGGCGGCCGAATATTGATTCGCCTAAAGACGTCCTTTTGCAATTATTAAAGCAGCCAACGATAGCGAGCAAGGAATGGGTCTACAATCAATATGATTATATGGTGCAAACGAACACTGTTGTCAGCCCTGGTTCAGATGCTGCTGTTGTCAGGATTCGCGGAACAAAAAAAGCTTTAGCCATGACAACAGACTGCAATGCAAAATATTTACTTCTTGATCCGGAAATGGGCGGAAAAATCGCTGTAGCGGAAGCGACAAGAAATATTGTTTGTTCAGGCGGACGCCCGTTAGCCATTACTGATTGCCTGAATTTTGGCAATCCAGAAAAACCTGAAGTCTTTTGGCAGCTGGAAAAAGCGGTGGCTGGTATGAGTGAAGCTTGTTCTGTTCTGGAAACGCCTGTTATCAGCGGAAACGTCTCTCTTTACAATGAAACGAATCAAAAGGCGATTGACCCAACGCCTGTTGTCGGTATGGTCGGCCTAATTGAAGATACCGAGCACATCACAACGTCACGATTTAAACAATCGGGTGATGCTATATATGTCATCGGCAAAGCGGATGCGTCATTTGAGGGCAGTGCTTGCCAGATGTTACTAGAAGGAAAAGCTTCAGGACGCGCGCCGCAATTAGATTTAACGGTTGAAAAACTGCGTCAAACGCAGCTTTTAGAGGCGATCAAGGCTGGTGTTGTTCAATCGGCACATGATCTTTCTGACGGCGGACTCAGCGTTGCGCTGGCTGAATGTCTCATTGATTCAGGACTGGGTGCCGACATTCAATTGGCTGATGATGTTATAAATGAACTATTTAGTGAAACGCAATCTCGTTTTGTTGTATCTGTTCCCGAGAATGTACGTGCAGACTTTGAGGAAATAGTTAACGATGCTGTTTATCTTGGACGTGTCACTGAAAATCCGATACTCACAATCAGCGGAAATGATGGTGAAGTATTAAAAGTAGAAGCAGCTGAGCTTGAAGACGCTTGGAAAGGAGCACTCTCATGTTTTATGACGAAAGAGGGCTAAAAGAAGAATGCGGAGTATTTGCGATTTGGGGACATGAGCAAGCGGCACAATTAACGTATTACGGCTTGCACAGCCTCCAGCATCGCGGACAGGAAGGCGCGGGTATTGCTGTTACTGACGGGCAAATGGTACACGATCATAAAGGTTTGGGGTTAGTTAATGATGTGTTTACACCCGAACAGCTGGAACAGCTAAAGGGTTATGCAGCCATTGGCCATGTCCGCTACTCAACACAAGGCGGCAAAGACTATGTTAATGTACAGCCGCTCGTTTTTCGTTCACAGACAGATACGCTGTCGCTTGCCCATAATGGCAATCTCGTTAATGCCCATGCCCTTAAATCCCAGCTTGAGGCACAGGGCAGCATTTTTCAAACAACGTCAGACACCGAAGTTTTAGCGCACTTAATTAAACGCGGCGGACCGCTCAGCTTTGTCAATAATGTGAAGTATGCCCTTTCGATGATAAAAGGCGCTTATGCCTTTGTCATCCTTCATGAAAATCAATTGTTGGCTGCACTCGACCCAAATGGTTTAAGACCGCTGTCGCTTGGCCGTTTAGGCGAAGCCTGGGTACTTGCTTCTGAAACATGCGCTTTTGACCTGATTGGCGCAACTTATGTCCGGGATGTAGAACCGGGTGAATTAATTATCATTGATGAAACCGGCATGAGATCAGAACGATTTTCATCATCCGTTCAGCGGGCGATTTGCAGCATGGAATATATTTATTTCTCTCGTCCTGACAGCAATCTTGAAGGTATTAATGTCCACGCAGCGAGGAAAAACCTCGGTATACAGCTTGCCAAAGAGGCGCCTGTTGACGCCGATGTTGTCACCGGTGTTCCTGACTCCAGTATTTCTGCAGCGATTGGTTACGCCGAAGAGTCAGGCATTCCTTATGAACTAGGATTAATTAAGAATCGTTATGTCGGCCGGACTTTCATACAGCCTTCACAGGAACTCAGGGAACAAGGGGTTAAAATGAAGCTTTCACCTGTCAGAGGCATTGTTGAGGGGAAGAAGGTTGTCATGATCGATGATTCAATTGTAAGAGGGACAACAAGCCGGCGTATTGTCCGGATGTTGAAAGAGGCTGGTGCAGAAGAGGTTCATGTACGGATCAGTTCACCGCCAATTGCTCATCCATGCTTTTACGGCATTGATATATCGTCAAAAGACGAATTAATTGCCGCAAACCATTCTGTGGAGGAAATGCGTGAACTTATTGAAGCAGATTCTCTCACTTTCCTTAGTGTTGAAGGCATGGTCAAAGCAATCGGCAGAGATTCATCAATGAACCATTGCGGCCAATGTCTGGCATGTTTTACCGGGAAGTATCCGACAGAAATTTATCCTGATACCGTTCTGCCCCATGAGAAAGAATTGCCAGTATAAAGGAGGATCACGATGGCTAACGCATATAAAGAGGCTGGTGTAGATGTTACAGCCGGTTACGAAGCAGTAGAACGAATGAAACAACATGTAAAGAAAACGATGCGTCCCGAAGTTCTCGGAGGGATTGGCGCCTTTGGCGGTGCCGTCGATTTATCATCCTTAAACATCAAAGAACCTGTATTAGTCTCTGGAACAGACGGTGTCGGAACAAAATTAATGGTTGCCATCGAATGTGACCGCCATGAAACGATCGGTATCGATGCTGTTGCAATGTGTGTCAATGATATTATCACCCAGGGGGCGGAACCGTTATATTTTCTTGATTATATTGCCTTAGGATCTCTTGTGCCGGAAAAAGTTGAAGCGATTGTCAAAGGAGTTGCCGATGGCTGCGAGCAGGCAGGCTGTGCCTTAATTGGCGGTGAAACCGCAGAAATGCCGGGCATGTATGGAGAAAATGATTATGATCTTGCCGGCTTTGCGGTTGGGGTCGTTGAGAAGGCAAAAATGATAACGAACGAAACAATCAAACCGGGTGATCAACTTATCGGTCTTGCTTCCAATGGCATTCACAGCAACGGCTACTCCCTTGTCAGAAAAACAATAACCGAAGCGGGACTGACGTTTAAGGATTGTTTTGACGAAACCGGCATAACGATCGGTGACGAACTTTTAAAACCGACACGTATTTACGTTAAGCCGCTGTTATCGTTATTGAAAAAATTCGAGATCAAGGGCATGGCTCATATTACAGGCGGCGGGTTTTATGAAAATATCCCGCGCATGCTTTCCAATGGTCTGGGTGCTGAAATTCGATTAGATTCATGGGAAACCCCGTCAATTTTTAATTGGCTTAAGCAAACCGGCGGCTATTCTGATGCCGATATGTATAACACTTTTAATATGGGCATAGGAATGGTGCTTGCTGTTAATGGAGCAGACGTACAACAGGTGATAGCCCAATTAATTGAAACGGGTGAACGCGCTTATCATATAGGATCAGTTACAGATGGCGGAAAGCTTAAATTAAAGGGTGAACAGCATGCATAAATTAGCTGTCTTCGCCTCAGGGAACGGCAGCAACTTTCAGGCAATTGCCGAGGCCGTTCGGTCCGGCGAACTCTATGCTGAAATCGTACTTGTTGTCTGTGATAAAAAGCAGGCCTATGTTATTGAGAGAGCCAAGTCTTTTGGAATAGAAACATTTGCGGCATCCCCGAAAGACTTTGAAAATAAATCAGCCTACGAACAGGCAATTCTCGAACAATGTCAAGGGCGTCATGTTGATTTGATTGTTTTGGCCGGTTATATGCGGCTTGTTGGGACAACGCTATTGTCCGCTTACAGAAACAAGATCGTTAATCTTCATCCATCATTATTACCGGCATTCCCCGGGCTTAACGCAATTGAACAAGCCGTCCGTGCCGGTGTGAAAGTTACAGGCGTTACGGTACATTATGTTGATGAAGGCATGGATACAGGTCCTATTATTGCTCAAGAGCCGGTACGAATCTATGAAAATGACTCGATAGATGAAATAGAAGCACGGATTCATCAAACAGAGCACAGCCTTTATCCGAAAACTATTGCAAACTTGCTAGAAGAGAATGTTCAAAAAGTCCGGGAAAAATAGCGGCGAAACAGTAAAGTTTGAGAAGCGTCGCTCGTTCCTCCTTTTTGAACACACATAAGAAAAGGGAGAGATTCACCATGACAAAAAAACGTGCGTTAATTAGCGTTTCAAATAAAGAGGGGCTTATTCCTTTTGTCCAGGCTTTAGTTGATCATCAGGTTGAGATTATTTCAACAGGCGGAACGAAAAAGTTAATTGAGGATGCTGGACTTCCTGTATTATCCGTATCTGACGTCACAGGCTTTCCGGAAATTCTGGACGGCCGAGTCAAAACGCTGCATCCGGCTATTCACGGCGGGCTCCTTGCTGTCCGCGGGAAAGCGGAACATATGGATGCTATTCGCGAACAAAGCATTGGCACGATCGACTTTGTCGTTGTCAATCTCTATCCTTTTAAAGAAACCATTACGAAACCTGACGTCACATATGAAGACGCGATTGAAAATATTGATATCGGCGGACCAAGCATGCTTCGTTCAGCGGCGAAAAATCATCAGTCTGTAACAGTTATTTGCGACCCTGCGGATTATTCAAAAGTGCTTGAATCCCTTAATGATGAAGCGGAAGTACCTTTTGAAATCAAACAGCAGTTAGCAGCTAAAGTGTTCCGCCATACCGCAGCATATGACGCACTCATTGCTGACTATTTTACAAAAGAAGCAGGCGTTGTCTACCCGGAAAAGCTGACAATCACTTATGAAAAGAAACAAGACTTGCGTTACGGGGAAAATCCTCACCAAAAGGCAGCTTTCTATTCCGCGCCTATCAAAAACAATTCAACGATCGCTGTAGCACACCAGCTTCATGGCAAAGCGTTATCTTATAACAATATTAAAGACGCTGATGCCGCGCTCGGCATAGTGAAAGAATATGACGAACCAGCCGTTGTTGCTGTTAAGCATATGAATCCTTGCGGCATTGGTGTCGGTGAAACGGTTAAGGCAGCTTATGAAAAGGCTTATGAGGCAGATCCTGTGTCTATTTTTGGCGGCATTGTTGCGGCTAATCGGGAAATTGATGGTGAAACGGCAGGACTTCTTAGCCAAATCTTTTTAGAGATTATTATTGCTCCGAGTTTTACAGAAGAAGCAATGGATATACTCACACAGAAAAAGAATATTCGTTTATTAACCGTTGATCTGAATGATGACAAACAAGCGGTGCCTCAATATACTTCTGTCGGCGGCGGTTTGCTTGTTCAAGATACAGATGTGAAAGGCTTAGATGACGTAGAACTTCAAGTTGTGACTGACCGTAAACCAACTGAAAAAGAATTAAAAGATTTATCCTTTGCATGGAAGGCAGTCAAGCATGTAAAATCCAATGCGATCGTTCTGGCAAAAGACGATAAGACCATTGGTATCGGTGCCGGACAAATGAATCGTGTTGGCGCCGCGAAGATTGCCATCGAACAAGCGGGTGAAAATGGTAAAGGATCTGTTATGGCTTCTGATGCTTTTTTCCCGATGAATGATACTGTTGAAGAAGCGGCAAAAGCCGGTGTGACTGCAATCATTCAACCAGGCGGATCAATTCGTGATCAGGAATCTATCGATAAAGCCAATGAATATAATATTGCCATGGTTTTTACTGGCATGCGTCATTTTAAGCATTAATTCAGAATCTTGAGGTTGAAGATTAGGGATCCTAAGATGATCTCAATGAATTTATATCCCGGTACAAGGTCCGTATGACTCCTGTCTCAAAACCTGAGTTCAAGCGCTCAAGTTTAGGAGAGGGATAACGGACGGTTACCGCGATTTGTTCAGCAGCCATCGGTGAGGATGAACAAAACCCCCACTGATGGAAGTTTCACTTTATCTGATCACTGATTTGAGCACCGGAATGAATGGCAACCCGGAAAAGGAGGATATCATGAAAGTCCTAATCATTGGTAAAGGCGGCAGAGAACATGTTTTAGCATGGAAAGTTGCGCAAAGCGAGCGTGTTGATCATGTTTATGCGGCCCCTGGAAGTGACGGAATAGCGAATGTTGCGGAATGTGTAGATATCCAAGAAACAGATTTTAACGGATTAGTAGATTTTGCAAAAAAGGAATCGATTGATCTGACATTAGTTGGGCCAGAGCAGCCGCTTGTTGATGGCATCGTCGATCGTTTTAAAGAAGAGGGACTGGAGATTTTTGGTCCAACCCAGGCGGCGGCACAAATTGAAGGCAGCAAACATTTCGCTAAAGCATTAATGAAAGACTATCATATTCCGACAGCAAGCTATGAAGTGTTTACCGACTATGAGGAAGCAAAAGATTATGTAGCAAAAGTAGGTGCACCTATTGTATTAAAAGCCGATGGTTTGGCTGCGGGTAAGGGCGTCATCGTCGCCATGACAGAAGAAGAGGCGATGGACGGTTTATCAGAGATAATGGCTGATGAAAAATTTGGCGAGGCTGGAAAGCGCGTTGTCATAGAAGAGTTTTTGACAGGGGAAGAGTTTTCATTAATGGCTCTGGTCCATGGTGAAACGGTTGTTCCGCTTGAAATTTCCCAAGATCACAAACGTGCCTTTGAAGGTGATAAAGGGCCGAATACAGGCGGCATGGGTGCCTACTCGCCGGTTCCGCATATATCACAGTCAATTGTGGATGAAGCAGTCGAAACCATTTTAAAACCGGCAGCAAATGCTATGATAGAAGAGGATTGTGAATTTACCGGTGTTTTATATGCTGGCCTGATGCTGACCGACCAAGGGCCAAAAGTGATAGAATTTAACTGCCGCTTTGGCGATCCGGAAACTCAAGTAGTTCTTCCGCGCCTTCAAACGGATTTAGTTGAAGTGCTTATGGACGTATTAAGCGGCGAAAAACCGGTTTTACAATGGTCCAATCAGGCAGTAGCAGGTATTGTACTGGCGTCTGAAGGCTATCCTGGTGCTTACGAAAAAGGCACCCTGATTGATGGATTCGAAAACCTTAATGAAGAGACAAAAGTTTTTCATGCCGGTACTAAAAAGGTTGACGGCAAGTGGGTGGCGAACGGCGGACGGGTTTTACTCGTGACTGGTTCCGCAGACACTTTAAAAGATGCAGTTCAAAAGGCAAATGATGAAATTGAAAAGTTAGATTGCGCTAAAGCATTTTACCGCAGTGATATTGCATATCGCGCATTACAGAAAGTATAAAAAATCAAGGCTGCCGATTTCGGCAGCCTGATTTTTTTATGAGCGACTTTCACTGATTTAGTTTTCGAGGCTGCATTAAAATTATATAATTATATTAATAATCAACAAATAACTTATGAAAGTGATGTGCATTATGGATTGGATCATACTTGTTTTGATTGTTCTTGCAGCAGCCTTTCTGCAAACAAGCACGGGTTACGGTTTTTCTATTATTGGCACACCTTTTTTGTTTTTGCTTTATCCGGCTCATACAGCCATACAAATTAATATTATCCTTTCCCTTTGTATTTCGGGCTGCATGATTTATAAAATAAGAAACGAAATAGACAAAGACTTATTATGGAGACTGATTAAAGGAAGCATATTAGGATTAATTCTTGGAATTTTTATATATCTCTATTTAGATGTTCAATGGTTAAAAATAACGGTCGGCGCACTTATCATTATTTCGACTGTACTGTTAATTTTAAAACTGACCATTCAACGGGCAACGAACAGGGATCTTTTAACCGGCGGTATTTCAGGTTTATTAACAACAAGCATAGGGGTGCCGGGTCCTCCTTTGCTGGTTTATTTTGCAGGCGTTGGAACTGCAAAGGAAACACTTCGCAGCACGACTTTAGCATATTATCTATTTGTATATTTTGTCAGCTTAGTGATGCAAATATTTTTTGATGGCACAAGTCAAGAAGTTTGGATTTCATCAATGATTGCAATTCCGCCGCTAATGGTGGGCATATTACTGGGACTTTTTTTATTTAAATGGATTAGTCAAAAAGCGTTCAAAATGATTACATACATTATACTTCTTTTTACAGGGCTCTATTTGTTAGTTACAAGTATTTAAAAAACGGGAAGCGCATTCTTCCCGTTTTTTTCAAAAGCTAAAAATAACCGCTTTAGTTATTTACTTTGCGAATGTATGGTAAAATAATGATTATAAGGTTATGTAAGCGTTTTAATTTTGTTGATATTATATTTATTCAGTCAATTAATTACTTTAGCAGCAAAGTTCTGGAAAAGAGGTTTTAACAATGGTTGTTCATCGTAAACTATGGAGCATTGATCAGTTAAGAACTCATGCAGCGGTAGTCAAAGGGGAAGTTCAGCCCACTAAGGTACTTTTAAATGGCACTTATTTAAATAGTTATTTAAAACGCTGGGAACAAGCGAATATATGGATATATCAAGATCGGATTGTCTATGTCGGCAGCCGCGTACCGTTAGACTTGGAAGGGATTGAAGTTATTGACTGCGAAGGGTACTATCTAGTCCCGGGTTATATCGAACCGCATGTTCATCCGTTTCAGCTCTACCATCCTGAGACGCTCTCAGCTTATGCTGCTAAGCATGGAACGACGACGTTAATATGTGATAACCAAGTTTTCTATCAAAGTTTTTCAGACGAAAAAAGCTTTGAAATTATTAATCAATTAGATAAGCTTCCGGTATCTTTATACTGGTGGTGCCGGTATGATTTGCAAACAGAGCTTTTAGAAGATCAAATTTCTGACGGGCGCGTTCGGAATTGGATAAATCACCCATCGGTTATACAAGGCGGTGAACTGACAAGCTGGCCGCAAGTCCTTTATGGCGATAATCAAATTTTGCAATGGATGCAAGAAACGAAGCAATTAGGAAAACCGGTGGAAGGACATCTGCCGGGAGCCTCTGAAAAGACGCTCACACAAATGAAACTTTTAGGCGTTGATTGCGACCATGAAGCAATGACAGGTGAGGAAGCGATAAGAAGGCTGAGACTTGGATATACAACATCGCTGCGGTATTCTTCGATACGTCCGGATTTACCGGTAATTTTAAAAGAAATGATTGAGGAAGGCATTACAAATTTTGATCATGCATATATGAACACTGATGGGATGACACCAGCCTTTTATGATGAAGGTGTTATGGATCGCTGCGTGGAAATTGCATTAGAACAAGGCGTGCCCGAGATTGATGCCTATATGATGGCTTCATCGAACGTCAGCAATCACTACAACATGGATGATATTCTTGGTCATATTGCACCTGGAAGGGTTGCGCATATTAACATTTTAGCATCTCCAAAGTCTCCTAATCCGGACGGTGTGATTGCAAAAGGTGAGTGGGTGAAGAAGAATAATGATCCATGTTATCCCTTTGAAGCGCAATTTTCATTAAAAGAAGCATTTGAACCCCTGGAAATTAATTGGGATCTCCAAGAAAGTATGCTTGAGGCAACTGAAACGATAGGCTTAGAAATGATAAATGCGGTTATCACTAAGCCTTTTGAACTTGAAAATCTTCCAAAAGAAAATGAGCTTCCTGACGGTGTCAGTTATTTAACATTAATTGACCGTCATGGACAATGGGTAATGAACACCTTTGTAAAAGGCTTTGCCGACAATGTCTCGGGTTTGGCCAGCAGTTTTTCCAGTACAGGCGACTTTATATTAATCGGACGAAGCAAATCGGATATGATCAAAGCTTTTCAAAAGATGAAGCAAATAAAAGGCGGATTCGTTCTTGTGGAAAATGGAAAAGAGATCATGAGTATGGAGCTGTCTGTCGGCGGTAAAATGTCATCCAAACCTATGGAGACATTAATTGAAGAGCAAAAGCAATTCATGACTGAGTTAAGGAGCAGAGGCTATAAGTTTGAGGATCCAATTTACAGCTTTCTATTTTTCTCATCGACCCATTTGCCTTATATTCGCGTCACACAGCTCGGGATGTTTGATGTTATGAGAAGAAAAGTAATTGTTCCTTCAAAACCCCTTAATTAAATATGTGACTTTTATGGACTAATACATTAATAGACAAAATCGCAATAATGTTTATATAATAATGAAGAAGGGTGGACGATTACATAGGGATTACCCTTTTTTCGAAACAAAGATAGAGTCCCGGGTCATAGAGGTTCAAGATAAAGTTTCATGAAAAGGAGTTAGATAAAAATGCAAATAGATAAATTAAGAGGTCAAACTCTTGATCAATTATTCAATGCGATCCTTTCACTTAAAGATCTTGAAGAATGCTATCAGTTTTTTGATGATTTATGCACGATGGGTGAAATTCAATCACTTGCTCAAAGGTTAGAAGTGGCACGCATGTTAATGGAAGGTTTTACTTATCACCGTATCGAAGAAGACACTGGAGCAAGCACTGCAACCATTTCCCGCGTTAAGCGCTGCATCAATTATGGGAATGATGGCTATCAGATGACACTTGAACGGATTCATAAAGATAAAAAGGAAGAATAATCAATTTATATTTGGGCGCTTTATGCGTCCATTTTTTGTTGTTATAATAATCTTTTAGAGTACGTTCAAAAACAGGGTAAATGATACTCCTTTACCTTTTGGACATCCTCTTAGAAATGTATTTTAGGAGGAAAATAAAGCATGGAAACTTATAAAGAGTGGCAGCATGCATTTAAATTAGATCCTAATCGGCCGATCGGCGATGATGCTATTGAGAAAATTTGTGAATCGGGCACCGATGCGGTCATCGTTGGCGGTACTGACGGTGTAACGTTGGATAATACATTGTACCTGCTTAGCCGCATAAGGCAATTTGCTGTCGATTGTGCTTTAGAAATATCTAATCTTGATGCTGTAACACCGGGATTTGATTATTACTTTATCCCAACGGTATTAAATACGGGCGATTCGGATTGGATTGTCGGCAAACATCATGAGGCTGTTAAGGCATTTGGAGAGACGATTAACTGGGATGAAGTTGTCGTTGAAGGTTATTGCATTTTAAATCCGGATGCTAAAGCGGCGCAATTAACCGAAGCACAAACGAATCTTTCTATAGATGATGTATCGGCCTACGCAATGATGGCTGAGAAGATGTTTAAGCTCCCTGTCTTTTATCTGGAGTACAGCGGGCAATACGGAAACATTGACATTGTAAAGAAAGTGCGAAGCCAATTAAAAGAGACAAAGTTCTTTTACGGCGGCGGCATCCATCATAAAAAGCAGGCAGAAGAAATGGCTCAATTTGCTGATACGGTTATTGTAGGAAATGCTGTCTATGATAATCTTAAAGAGGCGCTTAGGACCGTTCGGGCAGTCAAAAAAGTAAAGAACGGCGACTAGATTTAGATTTTTGAACAACCTTTAATAGGGCGGTGAAATAATGCAAGACATAGTAGACCAGCTTTTGGAAGGATTAAATCCTGAACAAAAGGCAGCTGTTAAGCATTCAGAAGGCCCGCTATTGATTATGGCGGGTGCCGGAAGCGGGAAAACCCGCGTGTTAACCCACAGGATTGCTTATCTGTTAATTGAAAAGCAAGTAGCACCGTGGAATGTTTTGGCGATTACATTTACAAATAAAGCGGCGAAAGAAATGCAGAAGCGGATTTCCGATTTAACCGGGCCGTTGGCAGAAGATATTTGGGTATCGACATTCCACTCAATGTGTGTAAGGATTTTACGGCGTGATATCGACAGAATTGGTATCAATCGTAATTTTTCTATTCTTGACACGACAGACCAGCTATCTGTTATCAAACAAATCTTAAAGGAAAAGAATGTCGATCCGAAAAAATTCACGCCGAGGAGCATTCTCGGAACAATCAGTTCGGCTAAGAACGAATTGAAGACAGCCGATGATTTTAAGAAAACGGCTAAGGGTCCGTACGAAGAGATTGTTAGAGATGTTTATGTTGAATATGAAAAGCGTCTATTAAAAAATCAATCCCTCGATTTTGACGATCTGATTATGACAACAATTCACTTATTCAAACGAGTGCCTGAAACTTTGAGCTATTATCAGAAAAAGTTTCAGTATATTCATGTGGATGAATATCAAGATACCAACCGTGCCCAATATGTCCTTGTCAATATGTTAGCCGACCGTTTTAAAAATTTATGTGTTGTCGGTGACTCGGATCAATCGATTTATCGTTGGCGCGGCGCGGATATTAAAAACATCCTATCCTTTGAAGAAGACTATCCGGATGCCAAGGTTATCTTACTTGAGCAAAATTATCGTTCAACGAAGCGGATACTGCAAGCCGCTAACCATGTCATTAAGAATAACCATGGCAGAAGGGCGAAGAATTTATGGACCGACAATGATGACGGCCAATTTATTGAATACTTTCAAGGCGGAACGGAACAAGAAGAAGGCTATTTTGTGGCCGGAAAAATGAGCGAATTAAATAAGGAAGGCTTTCGTTATTCTGATATGGCCGTCTTGTACCGGACGAATGCTCAAAGCCGTGTCATTGAGGAAACCTTAATGAAGTCGAATATCCCTTATCGGATGGTTGGCAGCATTAAATTCTATGATCGTAAGGAAATTAAAGATATTTTAGCTTATTTAAGACTCATCACAAATCCTGACGATGATATCAGCTTAGCTCGTGTTGTTAACGAACCAAAAAGGGGCATTGGCGCTACGTCAATGGACAAACTGGCTGATTATGCATTGGCTCATGATTTATCGCTTATGCAAGCCATTCAAGAAGTAGAACAGACGAACGTATCAAGGCGGGCGGCCGGCGCGTTAAGTGAATTTGGCGAACAAATCCTTAATTGGTCGAAGATGCAGGAATATTTATCTGTCACAGAACTTGTTGAAGAGGTATTAGATAAGACAGGATACAGAGACGCATTAAAAGAAGAAAAAACAATCGAAGCGACAAGCCGCTTAGAAAATATTGATGAATTTTTATCAGTCACACAAGATTTTGAGAAAAATAATGATGATAAATCACTTGTTGCCTTCTTAACGGAGCTTGCGCTGGATTCCGATATTGATAAAGACGAAGAAGACAATCAAAACGATGATGCAGTAACGTTAATGACGCTGCACTCAGCGAAAGGATTGGAATTCCCTGTTGTCTTTTTAATCGGGTTGGAAGAAGGGATTTTCCCTCATATAAGGGCGCTGGATGAAGAAGAAGAAATGGAAGAAGAACGCCGTTTAGCTTATGTTGGTATAACACGGGCTGAGAAGGCATTGTTTTTAACAAATGCCAGAATGAGAACTTTGTTTGGACGTACGAATACTAACCCTGTCTCTAGATTTATCGCGGAAATCCCCGACGAATTAGTTACAAATAAAACACCTCAGCCAACCGCTTTTAAGTCATCTGGCGGCGGGTTTGGCCAACGGACGATGGCACCGAAGTCAAGCAAGCCGTTTTTAAAGAAGCAAAATGTCAACTCACCATCTGATTGGCAGGTTGGTGATCAGGTCCTTCACAAGAAGTGGGGGAAAGGAACCGTTGTCAGTATTAAAGGCGCAGGGGACAGCATGGAACTGGATATCGCTTTTCCAAAGCCAGTCGGCATGAAACGCTTGTTGGCATCGTTTGCCCCAATAGAAAAAGTGAAGTAACCGGTAAGGAGTGAAAAACTTGGACGAGAACGTTGAAAAGAAAATTGATTCTTTAAGAGAGCTTTTAGATCAATATAGTTATGAATACTATGTCTTGGATAGACCAAGTGTTCCCGACTCGGAATATGACCGGCTGCTTCAGGAACTGATTCACCT
Source organism: Scopulibacillus cellulosilyticus (assembly GCF_042665295.1). Taxonomy (NCBI): domain Bacteria; kingdom Bacillati; phylum Bacillota; class Bacilli; order Caryophanales; family Sporolactobacillaceae; genus Scopulibacillus; species Scopulibacillus cellulosilyticus. The sequence continues at coordinate 83,700 of NZ_JBHTCO010000013.1, read as the reverse complement.
TGAGAAAGAAAACCCGGAATTCATCACACCTGATTCGCCGACCCAGAGGATAGGCGGCGAACCGTTGAAAGGTTTTACAAAAGTACAGCACCGCATCCCAATGATGAGTCTTGCTAATGCTTTTAATGAGCAAGACTTAAGGGAATTTGACCGCAGGGTCCGCCAAGGCGCGGGCGATAATGTTCAATATGTTTGTGAATTAAAATTTGATGGACTGGCTGTGTCTCTTTCTTATGAAAATGGCAAGTTTGTTCTTGGCGCGACACGCGGCAATGGCACCATTGGCGAGGATATCACGAGTAATCTCAAAACAATCCGCTCCATTCCGCTGAAATTAAAGGAACCTGTAACAATTGAAGTCCGCGGTGAGGCTTACATGCCTAAGCGATCATTTGAAGCATTAAATAAGAAACGTGAAGAAAATGGCGAAGAACCGTTTGCAAACCCCCGCAACGCTGCGGCAGGGTCGCTTCGCCAATTAGATCCTAAAATTGCTGCAGAACGGCAATTGGATATTTTTCTATATGGCATAGGCGAGTTTCAAGGGGAGACCATTGAATCACATAGCCAAGGACTTGAAAGAATTCAGGCGCTTGGTTTAAAAACAAACCCGAAGTGGCGCCGCTGCGAGTCAATTGAAGAAGTGTTCGCCTACATTGAAGAGTGGACTGAAAAGCGTCCCGAGCTTCCGTATGAGATTGATGGCATCGTTATAAAGGTTGATAATATTAGTCAGCAGCAACAGCTGGGTACAACGGCAAAAAGTCCGCGCTGGTCGATCGCTTATAAGTTTCCGGCTGAAGAAGTCGTTACTAAGCTTGAAGGGATTGAGGTCAGCGTCGGGCGTACCGGTGTGATTACCCCGACAGCCTTGCTCACGCCCGTAAGTGTTGCGGGAACAACGGTCAAAAGAGCCTCCCTTCATAACGAAGATTTAATTCGAGAAAAAGATTTAAGAATAGGCGACCAAGTTGTTATAAAAAAAGCCGGAGATATTATACCGGAAGTCGTTAATGTACTGACAGAGCAGCGGACAGGAAAAGAGGAACCTTATTCAATGCCGGCTCATTGCCCGGAATGTAACAGTGAGCTTGTACGTATTGAAGGAGAAGTTGCGCTCCGCTGCATTAACCCGAAATGTCCGGCTCAGATTAGGGAAGGCCTTATTCACTTCGTTTCCCGAAACGCTATGAATATTGACGGTTTGGGAGAGAAGGTCATTACCCAACTGTTTAAGAACGCTCTGATTGAGGATGTAGCTGACCTCTACCATTTACAATATGAAGATTTAATTCAAATGGAGAGAATGGGAGACAAGTCAGTTAATAATTTGTTGGATGCTATTAATGCTTCTAAGGAAAATTCATTAGAGCATTTGTTATTTGGCTTGGGTATTCGCCATGTCGGTGCCAAAGCAGCCAAACTGCTGGCGCAAAACTTTAAAACTATGGATAATCTAATGGCAGCTTCCTTTGAGGATTTAATAGCAATTAATGAAGTCGGCGAAAAAATGGCTGATGCTATTCTAACTTATTTCCAAAATGAAGATGTCATTAAGCTTATTAATGAATTAAAACAATATGGCTTAAATATGCGATATAACGGCCCGGATCCAACTGAAACTGATGAAAATTCACCTTTTAGCAATAAAACAATTGTGCTGACGGGAAAACTTGAAAAACTTTCAAGAAATGAAGCGAAAGAAGAGATTGAAAAGCGCGGCGGTAAAGTGACAGGCAGTGTCAGCAGCAATACAGATATTGTCATCGCGGGTGCTGATGCAGGATCTAAATTAACAAAGGCTAGAGATCTTGGCGTTGAAGTTTGGGATGAAGAGCAGTTATTGGATGCGTTAGAAGGATGAGGAGTGTAAAGCAAAATGAAAAAGTGGTTGGGACTGGTCATTTTAAGCTGCTTGTTAGTTTTGGCAAGCTGTTCCTCAAATGACGATAGTAATAATAAAGTAATTAAAAATAACACTAAGGGCGACAAGGAAAAAGTAACAGTTATACCGCAAGACAACAGTAAAGATTATCAAACCATTCATTCAAAAACGCCAAGTCAAACACGTGGTTATATCGGTTATGGTGTTACTAACCGCAAGGATATTGATGAAATGGAAATGGGCTTAATGAGTCTTTCTAAAGAACATTTCAGTCCTGATAAATATGCTTTTCAGGAAGGACGTTTTCTAAGCGAAAACGAAATCGACGGCATGCTTGGAAGGAAAAGCAAGAAAACCCCTAATGGGCTGAACCCGCCGTTAGGTAAAGGCAGCAATGTTCAAGAACAGGCTATGAACAGTCCGAAAGAATTAAGTTACGTCCTTGAACAAGATTATTTAACAAAGGAATCTGACAACAAGTACAAACTTGGCGGTATCTCACTTGCCATCTCCTTTAACTCTGTTTATCAAGACAAAGTCATGGACAGTAAAGGGCAAACTTATGACGTTGATGTAGACTTAGATACGAGTAAAGTCAAAGCAGATGCCAAAAATTATGCACAAAAAGTGGTACAGAGAGTCCGCCAAAATAAAAATTTAAAGAATGTGCCGATATTCGTCACTTTATATCTTGAAGCATCGCCGGATTCATTAGTACCGGGTTATTTCTTTGATAAGGCTTATGTAGGACAAGGAAATTCAAATATCGGCGGATGGCAAACAGTCAATCAAAAATATGCCCTGTTCCCGTCTGTATCAGCTGGCGACAAGCATAAAGAAGACGAACAAAGCTTTGATAAATTTAAATCAGATGTTCAAAATTACTTTGATAATTTTATCGGGATTACAGGAGAAGGCTATTATAAAGACAACGAGCTTAGCAACTTAACCTTTAATATTAACCTTAAATTTTATGATAAGACGGAGATAGTCGGGTTTACCCAATACGTCGCATCGCTTCTCCAAAGTAAATTCCCATTCGACCGCAGCATTCCTGTACAAATTTATATAAAATCCAATGAACAGCCGGAATCGATTATTGTGAAGAATCCTGATATGGATAAACCGTTTGTTCATGTATATCATCAATAATGAAAAAACTCGCAAGCCACCGGCCTGCGAGTTTTTTATTTTCCAGAAATAAAGCATGAATATCCAAGGCCTATCTCATAATAAAAAAGAAAGGAGGTTTTACTTTGGGAAGAGATCGTCAAGAAAAAAAGCTTAAGAAATCAAGAAGGGTTGAATCCGATCGTGATCAGGCTCTTCATTATGATGGCGCAACCAAATTAGAAGGACCGGAAGAGGCAAGGAAAAGAAATCAATAAGTTTTTTAAAATAAAAAGGGGGAAAGCCCCCTTTTTTTCTTTTTTAGATTTACAAAACTATTAAATTAATTGTAATTGAATTCGTCCAACTTTTCAGTTACAATAGACAAGGGGCTAAATGAAAACGCTTAATCAGGGAGGCTTTACAACATGGTACCTTATAAACATGAAGCACTAACAGACTTCTCAAAAGAAGAAAACAAAAAAGCATTTCAGGAGGCACTTAAAAAAGTAGAATCCGAATTAGGCAAGAAGTATGACCTAATTATCGGTGGAGAACATATTTCAACTGACGAAAAAATTACTTCCATCAATCCTGGTAAAAAGGACCAAGTGATTGGTGTTGTTTCTAAAGCGAATAAAGAACTTGCGGAAAAAGCAATGCAAACTGCACTTGAAACCTTTGAAACATGGAGAAAATGGCCTGCCAGATTACGAGCTGACATTCTCTTCAGAGCAGCTGCAATTGTTCGCCGCCGCAAGCATGAATTTTCTGCATGGATGGTTTATGAAGGCGGTAAACCATGGGCTGAAGCAGACGGCGATGTTGCGGAAGCCATCGACTTTATGGAATTCTACGGTCGTCAAATGCTAAGACTCGACAAAGGCTATGAGTGCTTAGCTGAAGAAGGCGAACATAATGAAATGTACTACAAACCAATGGGCGTTGGCGTCGTTATTCCGCCATGGAACTTCCCGCTTGCAATCATGTGCGGTATGACTGTATCCGCTGTTGTAACCGGCAACACTGTTCTTTTGAAACCGGCAAGCAACACACCTGTTATTGCTGCTAAATTTATGGAAGTTCTTGAAGAAGCAGGTCTTCCGGCAGGCGTTGTTAACTACATTCCTGGCAGCGGTAGCGAAGTAGGCGATTATCTTGTTGATCATCCAAAAACCCGCTTTGTCAGCTTCACTGGTTCACGCGATGTAGGTACACGAATCTATGAACGTGCTGCAAAAGTACAAGACGGCCAAGTTTGGTTGAAACGTGTCGTTGCTGAAATGGGCGGAAAAGATACTATCGTTGTTGATAAAGACGCTGATCTTGAATTAGCTGCTGAATCAATCGTCTATGCAGCTTTCGGTTATGCCGGCCAAAAATGTTCCGCTTGTTCCCGTGCTGTTATTCATGAAGATGTTTACGATGAAGTGCTTAAGCGTTCCGTGGAGATTGCTGAAGGCTTGACTGTCGGCGAACCAAAAGACGAAAACTATATGGGACCTGTTATTGATAAAGCAGCCTTTGATAAAATTGCAAGCTACATTGAAATTGGCAAACAAGAAGGCAAGGTCGTTTTCGGCGGTGAAGTTGATGAATCTAAGGGATTCTATATTCAACCAACGATTGTTGCTGACCTTAGCCCGGAAGCTCGTCTCATGAAAGAAGAAATCTTTGGCCCGGTTGTTGCTTTCAGTAAAGTTAAAGATTTTGATGAAGCTTTAGACGTTGCTAATAACACAGACTATGCGCTTACAGGTTCTGTAATTACCAGAAACCGCGAGCATATTGCAAGAGCGCACCGCGACTTCCACGTAGGCAACCTCTACATCAACCGCGGATGCACTGGCTCTGTTGTCGGTTATCAACCATTTGGCGGATTCAAAATGTCTGGTACTGATGCAAAAGCAGGCGGTCCTGACTATCTGCAAAACTTCCTTGAAGCGAAAACATATACTGAAAAATTATAATAATTATTATAGAATTGGGTGCCTCATGATTATGGGGCACCCTAGTTTTTATAAATTCGGGAAATGAGGGAGATATGTTTGATTAACCAAAAACGATTATGGCATAGGATTTCTGAATTGTCCAAAGTAGGAAGGCAGGAAAAAGGCGGTGTCACACGTTTTTCTTTTACAGAAGAAACTAAACAAGCAAAGGCATTAGTATCTTCATTTATGAAAGAAGCAGGCCTTGAGGTAAGAGAAGACACCGTTGGAAACTTAATAGGGAGAAAGGAAGGATCCCGGCCGGATGCCCAAACTGTTGTTATAGGTTCCCATATTGACTCAGTGCCAAATGGCGGTGACTTCGATGGTCCGCTTGGTGTCCTGTCAGGGATCGAGGTCTGCCAAACGATGAATGAACAAGGCATTAAAACTGTTCATCCCATTGAAGTTATTGCCTTTACTGATGAAGAAGGGTCAAGATTTGGCTTTGGGATGATTGGCAGCCGGGGTTTTGCCGGGACACTGCAACAAGAAGACTTGCAGCACGTTGATGAAGACGGTGTTACAATCCGGGAAGCAATGCGAAAAGACGGGCTGGATCCTGACAAGATTGCTGATTCAGCAAGAGTTGGCAATAGTATTAAAGCTTATATTGAACTTCATATTGAACAAGGTAAAGTACTTGAGAATCACAATTTACCTGTTGGTATCGTATCCGGCATTGCAGGACCAGTATGGCTGAAATGGACATTAAAAGGCGAAGCCGGCCATGCGGGCGCTACGCCAATGGATATACGAAGGGATCCGGTTATACCAGCTGCGCAAATTATAAAATATATCGAAGAAGAGACAAAAAAATACCCGACTGCTGTTGCAACAATCGGAAAAATAGCCGTTAAACCGGGCGGGTTTAATGTCATCCCAAGTCAAATAGAATTTTCATTGGATTTACGTGATATTCATGAAGATACAAGGGACAAGATTGAACAAGCGATTACTTCTTATGCCTGCCAAGTTTGTAAAGAAAGGGACATTGAACTAGAAATAAGTACATTGCAAAGAGTTCCGCCTTCACCTTGTTCAGCGTCCATTCAACAATCTATCGAAGAAGCTTTTGTAAAAACAGGAAAAGAAATATTTACATTGCCTAGCGGAGCAGGGCATGATGGCATGCAATTTAAAGACTTTTGTCCAATCGGCATGATCTTTGTCCGCTCACAAAACGGTATCAGCCATAACCCTGAAGAATGGAGCACCGAAGAAGATTGCAAAGACGGCGCAAATGTTTTATACCATACAGTTTTGCAACTTGCCGGGGGTCAGACCCCAAAAAGTTGTGGATAATGTGAATAATGTGGATAAAGCCTCGCAAATAGATGCGAGGCTTTAAGTATGGAGGGCTAATAGAATTATTTAATTGTTAACGGAGTAAGATCAAAGCAGCGTTCATAAATCCATTTGTATGCTTCTTCATTTAAATCGCGAGGATTGCCGACGGTTTGCGGATCCTTCATGGCTTCTTTAGCAAGACGGGGAATCATGTCTTTTGGAACTCCTTGCTCTTCAAGCGATGGAATATCCATTTCTTCTACTAGTTTATAAACTTCGAGAACAGCTGCTTTAGCGGCTTCTTCTGTGGACATGTTGTCAGTTTTCACACCAAGGGCTTTGGCGATTCTGGCAAATTTCTCGGGATGGCCTTTCCAGTTGTATTCCATAACGGGACCGAGCATTGCTGCTACGCATTGCCCATGGGCAACCGGAATGATTCCTCCAAGCGTTTGAGCCATTGCATGCGCTGCCCCTGCGGATTCACTGCCGTAAGAAAGACCAGCTAACATGGCAGCTTGTGACATACCGTAACGTGCTTCAAGGTCTTGCCCATTGGCATAGGCCCGGTGTAAGTATTTAGCAACATACTCGATGGCAAGCAGAGCTACAGCATCGGTAATCGGTTGAGCGTAGTGCATCGTGTAACACTCGATAGCGTGGGACAGAGCATCAATGCCTGTCATTGCTGTAACATGCGGCGGCATTGATGTATGTAATTCCGGATCAATGATCGTTAAATGTGCCGCAATTAACGGACCGCCGGTGTTAAATTTGAATTCCCGGTCTTCATCGGTAATGACCGCCCATTGAGTCACTTCTGATCCTGTACCGGCTGTTGTCGGCACAGTAGTTAAAGGCGGAATTCGTTTTGAAAGCGGCTTTTTCCCTTCAGCTGCTTCATATTCAAGGACGGATTCACCATGAACGACTTCTACACCGACAGCTTTTGCTGTATCCATGGAGCTGCCGCCGCCGACAGCAACCAGACCGTCACAGTTGTTTTCAATAAAAGTGTTTGATCCTTCATTGACAATTCGAACAGGAGGATTACCTTCAACTTTATTAAATAACACAATGTCAATTCCTGCTTTTTTAAGAGACTCTTCAACAGGTTTAGTTACACCAGCGTTATAAATACCAGGATCTGTCACAAGCATGACTCTGGTTACGCCAAGTTTCTTTACTTCATCCCCAAGATGTTTAATAGCTCCGATGCCATGTTTGATCACAGTCGGAATTTCAAAGGTATGGAATTTGGCCATATTTTCAATACGCATGTTTAAACTCATATTTTTTTCCTCCCCGAAAATTTTTTTATATGTTATTAAAGCAGTACAGAAGCTTTTTCAAGTTGTGATTATCAGCGCCTTTTGAGGGCAGCCAATTAGCAAGCTTTCTTTATTTAAACCAATTCACAGGTTCTGGTTTAAGATTGCGGTAGACATGTTTGACTTCAGTATATTCTTCTAATCCGAGTTTACCGAGCTCCCTGCCGATGCCTGATTGCTTATAACCGCCCCATGGCGCCTGAGCAAAATAAGGGTGGAAATCATTAATCCAGACGGTTCCCATTCTAAGTTCTGCGGCAACCCGTTCAGCTTTAGCGGCGTCGTTTGTCCATACAGCGCCGGCAAGCCCGTAAATGGAATCATTAGCAAGCTGGACGACCTCTTGTTCACTTTTAAAACGTTCAATCGTCAGTACAGGCCCAAACACTTCTTCCTGAACAATACGCATATTTGATGAACAATCTGTAAAAATTGTTGGCAAATAAAAGAATCCCTTTTGTAATGCCGGGTCGTCCGGACGTTTTCCGCCGATGACGAGTTTTGCGCCTTCTTTGATGCCGATTTCAACAAACTTTTCGACTTTAGAACGATGCTCAGCAGAAATTAACGGACCTGATTGTGTTTCTTCATCAAAGCCGTTGCCAAGCTTAATTCTTCCAACACGTTCTATAAGTGATTCAACAAATTTATCATGAATGTCATCTTCTAAAAGCAGCCGTGCGCCGGCAGAACAGACTTGCCCTGCATGGAAATAAACAGCATTTAATGCTTGATCAACAGCCGTTTCAAAATCAGCATCGGCAAAGACGATATTTGGATTTTTGCCGCCTAATTCAAGCGCAATTTTTTTAACGTTCCCTGAGGCAGCACACATAATTTTTTTACCCGTTTCGATACCGCCGGTAAATGAAATGAAATCAACATCTTTATTTTCAGCGAGTTCCTGACCGACAGTAGCCCCTTCACCGAGCACAAGATTGACAACACCCTTTGGAAAGCCGATTTCCTCCATAAGCTCTGTTACCTTAACTGTTGTTAACGGCGTGATTTCACTTGGTTTGATAACAATCGTGTTTCCTGCAGCGAGAGCGGGAGCAATCTTCCAAGAGGCTTGCAGCAAAGGGTAGTTCCACGGAGTTATTTGACCGCAGACACCAATCGGTTCACGAACGACTTTACTTGTACTGTCGGCAATTGGCGAGGCAATCATTTCGCCGCCGTCCTTATCGGCAAGGCCGGCAAAGTATCGGAATACATTAGCAATGTCATCCATATCGGCCCGGCTTTCAACAATCGTTTTTCCAGTATCAAGCGTTTCTAATTCAGCCAGTTCTTCTTTGTCTCTTTCGATCAATTCAGCAATTTTATTAACATATTGACCGCGCTCATGAGCGGGTGTACGCCGCCAATCACCTTGATCAAACGCCTGGCGGGCTGCAGTGACGGCGAGCTTCGCGTCTTCCGCATTTCCTTCAGCTGCAACCGCAATGACTTCTTGGTTGTATGGGTTAATAATCTCTCGCGTTTGTCCAGAGCGGGCTTCAACCCATTCTCCGTTTATGAACATCTTTTTCATATGGTTGTCTCTCCCTCCCCGATCATTCCGTTAAGTTTGTTAAATATTTTTTTAACGTATTGAACAATTCGAATGTAACACAGTCATTTACTGTTGTAAACCCCGTTCAAGAGTATTAAATTTGTTTATCCATGCATTTGACATTCTTTTTAAATACGTTATAGTGTCTTATATCCGTTAAATTTATATTTAACAAATTGAATAAATAAAACAGTTTTTATCCCGGTGCAACCGTACGTAAAACTCCCGTCTCAAAACTTGAGTTAAAGCCCTGAAGTTTAGGCGGGAGATAACGGACGATAACACCCCGATAAGTTCAACTAACCATCAATGGGGGGATAAACAAAACTCCCACTGATGGAAGTTTCACTTTATAAAAAGGAGGTTGACTGCCATGCAAGAAGATAAAGAGCCGCAGGCACTGATTGAAGAGGCGCGGGAAATTGTTATTAATGCTATTGCCGAAACGATGGATTTATACGGCGTTACGCCCTCGATTGGCAGGCTGTACGGTACGATGTATTTCAAGCATCATCCGATGACACTTGATGAAATGAAGGATGACCTTGGAATGAGCAAGCCGAGCATGAGCACTTCAGTGAGAAAATTACAGGACATTCATATGGTGCAAAAAGTTTGGCAAAAAGGTTCACGTAAAGATATGTACATGGCAGAGAAAAACTTTTTCCGTTCATTTATTAAGTTTTTCTGTAAAAAATGGATGCGTGAGGTTAATTTAAATCTTGAAGCCATTGCTTCAGCGGAAAACCAGTTAAAAAAGGTGCTTGATGCATCCGACATTGAAGAGGACATTAAAAAGGAGGCAGAAATGGATTTCAATCAGTTAGAAGAATCAAAAGTGTACTATCACTGGCTTGAACAACTTGTCAGTTCAATCGAATCTGAAGAAATCTTTAAGTTTCTTCCCGTTAAACCGGATGAAATTGAGCCTTAGGTTAATTTTTGAATAAAAACATACGGAGTCTGTCCTTCGTATGTCCCCCTATTTTTTTCTTGTTTAGAACATTAGGCCAATTTCAAAAACGATCTTTAAGGGATGTGACTTAAATTTGAGTAATTTGAATACGAAACCTTCTGTTAAGACAAACAATCAGACGACCTTTTGGACGCCATTAAAGACTTCAATCGTTGGCTTTATTGCTTTTATGGCTGTTACTCTCGTTTATTCACTGTTTACAAAAAGCAAAATTTACTGGCCGGGTTTGGTTTTAATGCTGGTTTTATATTGCCTTTTTTACTACATAGGTGCCAAATCGGTTTCAAAAAGAAAAGGGCAGGCAGATGATATGCTTGTTGCAGGCAGATCAATGCCGCTTTGGATTTCCGTGTTTACAATGGCTGCAACATGGCTTGGAGGCGGCTATATTGTCGGTACAGCCGAAACTGTTTATAGTCAAGGTCTGGTATGGACTCAAGCGCCTTGGTGTTATGCATTGAGTTTAATGATTGGCGGTATTTTCTTTGCCAGAAAAATGCGTAAAATGGAATTTACAACAATGTTGGATCCATTGGAAGCACGGTATGGGAAAAAGATGACAGGACTTCTTTATCTTCCAGCTTTATTTAGTGAACTTTTTTGGAGCGCGGCTATTTTAACATCTCTTGGAACAACATTCGGGGTTATACTTGGTTTTAATTTTACAATGTCTATTATTATATCAGCCGCAGTGGCTGTTGGTTACACTGTTGTCGGCGGTCTTTGGGCTGTTGCACAGACCGATGTATTGCAAATTATTATCATGTTTATCGGCTTGCTTATTGTTCTGCCGTTTGCATTCTATCATGCCGGCGGTCTTGGGCAATCGTTCAGTCATTACACTTCCGGGATGCATAAATCTATGAATCTATTCCCGCCTTTAATGGGCTGGAAGGATCCGAATTGGGGGAATATGTATTGGCATTGGTGGGATAATGCCTTTTTACTTATTTTTGGCGGCATCACTTGGCAAATTTACTTTCAACGCGTGCTTTCCGCACGGAGCCCAAAAGTGGCGATGTGGTTATCGATACTAGCCGGTTTTATCTGCCTTATAGCAGCGGTTCCGCCGGCTTTAGCAGCTATAGCCGGGTCACATGCAGATTGGGGAGCGCTGGGTACATCGGCTCCGGATAATGCGTCAATGATACTTCCTTATGTTTTTAAGTATATGACTCCTGATTTTGTCGGTGCAATCGCACTTGGCGGCTTGGCGGCAGCTGTTATGGCGCTGTAGCTGCATCCCTTCTTTCAGCATCCGGTATGACATCTTGGAATGTGTACCGTCCTCTGGTAAAACCTAAGGCAAGTCCAAAACAACTTCAAAAGATTATTAGACGATCTATTATCATAATTGGTGTGGCAGCCACATTAATCGCTTTAAATGTTGAGAGCGTATACACACTTTGGAATTTATCCAGTGACTTAGTATACAGCATTTTATTCCCGCAGTTAACTTGCGCTCTCTATTACAAATGGGCGAATTGGTACGGATCGTTAGCCGGTTTTATAGTATCGTTATTTTTACGGCTAGGCGGGGGAGAACCGGCATTTCACATACCGCCATTCCTTCCTTATCCTATGGTCGATCATGGTGAAGTTTTATTTCCTTTTCATACTTTCTCAATGATCACGGGATTTGTAACAATTATAGTTGTGTCATTTTTAACCCGAAGGATATCACCGCCGCTGCCGCTTCGTAATCTGAATGGCAACAGAGGATGAAAAATTGAGGCATGTCCTGTTTGACATGCCTCATAAAAGAAGCTGGAACGGCTACAATGCCAATTCCAGCTGAGAAAATATTATTATAGATGATAAATAATAGTATGATATATTTGTCATTCATTAATAAAGCTGGGCATGCCTTTCTTGGCATGCCTTCACTTCATTATTATTTAACAGAGTTTTTCCCCGAATAAAGAACCCATTAATGCAACAGCGACGTCTGCTGTTCTGTTTTTATCGTCTAAAATAGGATTTACTTCAACAAACTCGGCTGATGTTAAGATATCTGCCTCAGAAAGCATTTCCATTGCTAAATGGCTTTCTCTGTATGAAATGCCCCCTAATACCGGTGTTCCTACGCCAGGGGCATCACTTGGATCTAATCCATCAAGGTCTAAGCTGAGATGGACACCATCAGTTTTTTCCTTTAAATAATTAATGGCATCATTCATAACCTTTGTCATACCGAATTGATCTATTTCATGCATCGTGTAGACGCGGATGTTTTTCTCTTTTATAAGTTCTCTTTCGCCTTTATCTAAAGAACGGGCGCCGATGATGACGATATTTTCCGGTTTAACCTTAGGCTGATCGCCGCCGATGCCAGTTAATGAAGGATGCCCCAAACCTAAACTTACTGCAAGTGGCATACCATGAATGTTACCGCTGGGAGATGTTTCAGCAGTGTTTAAATCTCCGTGTGCATCATACCAAATCACACCAAGGTTTTTATATGGCTTGGTAACACCGGCCAATGTACCAATGGCAATGCTGTGATCGCCTCCGAATATAAGAGGGAACCGTTTCTTTTCAATTACTTGAGATATAGCATCAGCAAGCTTGTTATTTGCTTCAGCCACCTCATCTAAGTTTTTTAAATGTTCGTCACCGCTTGACTGCTTTGCACGTGTATTGCGGGGGGCAATAGCAATATCACCTAAATCCTCAATGTTATAACCCAGTGCTTCCAATCTTTCTGTGACTCCGGCATAACGAATCGCGCTTGGCCCCATATCTACGCCGCGGCGTTCTTGGCCTAAATCCATTGGTACTCCGATAATTGAAATGTCTTTAAGCATTTGTCTCCACTCCGTATCTGATCTCTAAAGTATATCATTTTCCGACAAAAGTCTTCCGTTTCAAAAAATCATTGATGTTTAAGCGGGAGATAACGGACAGTAATACCCTGATAAGTTCAACCTAACCATCAGTGAGGGGATGAACAAAACCCCTGCTGATGTAAGTTATACGTTATAAGCAATTATGATAATACATTATGAATTTTCTCGATTGCCCAATCAAGTTCTTCTTTAGAAATAACGAGCGGCGGTGCAAAGCGAATCACCATGTCATGTGTTTCTTTACAGAGCAGACCTTCTTCTTTCAGCTTCTCACAATAAGGACGGGCAGGTTCAGTTAATTCAACTCCGATAAACAGTCCTTTTCCGCGTACTTCTTTAATGACAGGGTTTTTTATTTCTTTTAATTTATCTTGAAAGTAATTTCCGAGTTCTTGGGAACGATCTGCAAGTTTTTCTTCAATAAGAACATCCAACGCAGCAATTGAAACAGCACAAGCCAATGGGTTGCCTCCGAATGTCGAACCGTGGGAGCCGGGTTCAAAAACACCAAGGATGTCTTTATTTGCAGCTACGCAAGAAATTGGCATGACGCCGCCTCCGAGTGCTTTGCCAAGAATATAGACATCTGGTTCAACGTCTTCCCAATCGCAGGCGAACATTTTCCCAGAGCGAGCCAAGCCTGCTTGGATTTCGTCCGCAACAAATAGAACGTTATTTTCCTTACATATCTCTGAAGCTTGTTTCAAGAAGCCTTCAGGCGGAATGACGATGCCGGCTTCACCTTGAATAGGTTCAACTAAAAACGCAGCTGTATTCGGAGTAATGGCTGCTTTTAACGCTTCGATGTCTCCGTAAGGAATCAGCTTAATGCCCGGGAGCATCGGACCGAATCCGCGTTGATATTCAGCGTCGGATGAAAGGGATACAGCAGTCATTGTTCTGCCGTGAAAGTTTCCTTCGCAAGCGATGATTTCTGCTTGGTCAGCGGTTATGCCTTTCTTATCATATCCCCAGCGGCGCGCTGCTTTAAAAGCGGTTTCAACAGCTTCCGCGCCTGTATTCATTGGCAGAACCATTTCTTTATTTGTTAATTTAGACACCTTTTCATACCATGGGCCGAGTTGGTCATTATGAAAGGCTCTTGATGTAAGAGTCACGCGATCTGCTTGATCTTTTAATGCTTGGATAATCTTTGGATGTCTATGGCCTTGGTTTACAGCTGAATAAGCACTTAACATATCCATATATTTTTTGCCTTCAGGATCTTTAACCCAAACGCCGTCTGCTTCTGAAACGACGATTGGAAGCGGATGATAGTTATGTGCACCGTACCGGGAAGTTTGATCAATAATTTCTTTTGAAGTGATTGCCGATGTTGTCATTTTTATTCCTCCAAAATAAAGATTTATTAAAAATAGCTGTTCAAAAAGCATAGCTTGGGGGGCTAAATGTATTTTTAATAAAAGCTTTTTGAACAGCTTCCAAAAAAACTTAGTAAAGATTAAGCTTTTTACAACTTTCTATTATGCAATTTTTATGCCAACTTTAAAAAGCCGCTAAAAAGGGCTTAGGTGCCAATTAGTTTTGCGCACGGTGCGATTTGGAATGAAAAGTGTGCAAATTATTTTTGCGTTTTGCCTAAATTTTGTTTAAACTAAAAGTATATCTTTGCTCCTTAGGGGCAGATTTGAGTAGAAGCCGTACCGATTTTAAGGCTTGGCGCCAGCCAAGTTTTCTTTAATGATATAGAGGGAGGGTTATTTTTGGCAATAAATAAAACGCTTGAAACTTTAAACGATATGAATGATTTATATAAAAAACTGCTGGATGAAATTGACGTCGGGATCCATGTCATTAACGAGGAAGGCAAGACGATTGTATACAACCAAAAAATGACGGAAATCGAAGCAATGGATCGTGATGATGTACTTGATAAAGATATACTTGATGTCTTTAAATTTGAAAATGATGCAGACAGCACACTGCTTGACGCCTTAAAGAACGGAAAAGCAACGAGAAACGTCAAACAAACATACTATAATAATAGAGACAAGGAAATTACAACCATTAACAACACCTTTCCCATAACAGTAGAAAGCGGTAAGACATGGGCGGTTGAGATTGCCAGTGATGTTACAAAATTGGAACGTGTAATTAAAGAAAACGTACTGAAAAAGCGAAATACTAAATTTACTTTCGACCAAATTATTGGTGAAAGTGAGGCTATTTCTGAGGTCATTGACGAAGCAAAAAGGGCGACGAGAACATCTTCATCCGTATTGCTTGTAGGCGAAACAGGCACTGGCAAAGAGTTGTTTGCCCAAAGTATTCATAACGGAAGCAACCGGTCTCAAGCGCCGTTTATCTCACAAAATTGCGCAGCGATTCCTGATAGTTTAATAGAAAGCCTTCTGTTTGGTACAAAAAAAGGTGCTTTTACAGGCGCTGTGGATAGTCCGGGGCTGTTTGAACAAGCCAATGGCGGCACATTGTTATTGGATGAAATCAACTCGCTGAACCCGGGACTTCAGGCCAAATTGCTGAGAGTCATCCAAGATAAAACAGTCAGACGGGTTGGCGATACAAAAGATAAAGAAGTTGATGTCCGGATTATCGCTACAATTAATGAGGACCCTGTTGAAGCTATTTCAAACGGACATCTAAGAAAAGACTTATACTACCGGCTAAGCGTTGTTACTTTGTTTATTCCGCCGTTAAAAGATAGAAAGGAAGATATTGAACTGCTCGTTGAACATTTCATAGAAAAGTATAATACCCTTTTTCAAATGAATGTAACCGGTGTCAGCGGTGAGGTGAAACAACTTCTTTTCCAACATGATTGGCCGGGTAATGTAAGGGAATTGGAACATTTGATAGAAGGGACAATGAATCTCATTGTCGATGAAGAATTGATCACAGACACTCATTTACCGATGAGAATTCGTAAAAAAAGACAAATAAATAATGAACAAATGCCTTCAAACAGAGCTGACCTAGTATCTGAAAAAAACCATGATTCAAAAGCATTAAAAGATAAAATTGATGAAGTAGAGAAGCTTTATATCCAACAAATTCTTTCAGAAAACGGCCATAATATTTCACGGACAGCAGATGTTCTCGGTATAAGCAGGCAAAGTCTTCAATACCGCCTCAAAAAATTCGGTATATAAAATAAACGCTATTTAAGAACTTAAACAAACGTTTAATTAAAAAGCCTTTTTGCAATTGCAAAAAGGCTTATTCACACTTTAAGAAAGTATAAATTGGCAGTGATGTTGATAATTCGGCGTAAGGGCCAATTTTAGGTATAAAGTATAAGTTCAACAAAGCAAGACTGCGAACGCAGTGAGTCAGCGAGACTTGTGCTCTGGAGTACTCGGCCTTTGTCTACACCTTTCAAGCTTGCCAATCGGCAAGTTTTCTTTAATGAAAATTGCATAGTATCGGTATAAATAGGAACGATAAAAATATAAAAACAATATGTTAAAAAAATCTTGACTAAATATGAGGGTATAAGTAGAATAAAAACAATTCCTAGTAATCTCATCAACTTTATAGAAAATAAATTTAGGAGTGATTAAATTGAAAAAAGTCATGACGGTCTTAGTATCAATTTTATTAATCTCGATGCTAGCCGCTTGCGGTACTGCAAATAAACAATCCGATCAATCAAAAAAAGGCACGAATAATACTTCAGGTTCTTTATACAACCAAGTAAAAAGCAAAGGCGTGCTGACCATCGGGACAGAAGGTACATACCCGCCGTTTACATATCATGATAAAAACGGCAATCTTACAGGTTTTGATGTTGATATTGCCAAAGAAGTTGCCAAACGGTTAGGTGTTAAGCCGAAGTTTGTTGAAACGAAGTGGGACGGCATGATCGCCGGTCTTGATGACAAACGGTTTGATATGGTAGCTAATGAAGTGGCCATTACGAACCAAAGAAAACAAAAGTATGACTTTTCGTCACCATATATTGCTTCTCGTGCAGTGTTAATCGTTCGTAAAGATAATCATACAATTAAAAGCTTTAATGATATAAAGGGAAAAACATTTGCACAATCACTGACGAGCAACTTGTATAAAATTGCAAAACAGCATGGTGCAAAAATTACATCTGTTGACGGCTTTAACGATGCGGTAGACTTGTTAACATCTAATCGTGTTGATGGAACGATCAATGATAATTTATCTTACCTTGATTTGAAGAAGCGCCGCCCGGATGTACCAATCAAAGTTGTTGATAAAATTAATAACGCCACGCAAAACGGGTTGATGTTCAGAAAGAACAGCGGCGAGCTGGTCAAAAAAGTCAATAAAGCTTTAGCAGATATGAAGAAAGACGGCACTTACTTAAAAATATCGAAAAAATATTTTGGTACAGACGTCTCTAAATAAGGTGGATGCCCAATGGACGATCGTACAAGCACAGTTATACATTTATTAATTACATCATTTTGGCCTATTCTTAAAGCGGGATTGCTGATTACAATCCCGCTTACATTAATTACATTTATACTTGGTCTTATTTTAGGATTATTAACTGCAATGGCCAGACTTTCCCGTTTTAGATTACTTGATTTAATTGCAAGATTTTATGTTTGGATTTTTCGCGGCACACCGCTTTTAGTTCAATTATTTATCCTTTTCTACGGTCTGCCGAGCATAGGGCTTACACTCAGTCCATTTGTTGCAGCTGTTATTGGTTTTACATTAAATATGGGGGCATATAATTCAGAAATTATTCGTGCAGCGATTAAATCAATTGATAAAGGCCAATGGGAGGCGGCCTATTCTATCAGCATGACAAAACGTCAAGCGATGAGAAGGATCATAATCCCGCAGGCTGCCCGCGTATCTATTCCGCCTTTAGGCAACTCATTTATCGGCTTAATTAAGGATACATCGCTTGCCGCAACCATCACTTTGACGGAATTATTCCGGGAAGGACAGCAAATCGCTTCGGTCAATTATGAGCCGCTCTGGATGTATATCGAAGTGGCATTCGTATATCTTATTTTTTGTACCATCTTAACCTATTTACAAGGCTATGTTGAAAAACATTTTGAAAAGCATGTGGCTAAATAACAGGAGTGAATCATTATGATTCGAATTGAGAACTTATCTAAAAAGTTTGATCAACATGAGGTTCTGAAAGATATTAGCTTAAATGTTGATAAAGGGACAACAGCCGTTATCATCGGGCCGTCGGGATCGGGAAAAACAACTTTTTTAAGGTGCTTAAATTTGCTTGAGATTCCTGACAGCGGAACGATTGAACTCGGAAAGGAAAAATTGGCCTTTAAAGGGCAAAAAATAAATGAAAAAGTAAAAACACGCTTTCGCAAGCAGTCAGGCATGGTTTTTCAGTCTTATAATTTATTCCCTCATAAGACAGCCTTAGAAAATGTCATGGAAGGACCGGTTATTGTCCAAGGAAAATCAAAAGAAGAAGCCCGTGAAACTGGCCTAGCACTGCTTGAGAAAGTCGGATTAAGCAATCATGTGGATAAATATCCGCATCAGCTTTCAGGCGGACAGCAACAGCGGGTCGGCATTGCCAGGGCGATGGCGATGGGCCCGGAAGTGCTGTTATTTGATGAACCGACTTCCGCGCTTGACCCTGAACTTGTCAGTGACGTCTTAAAAGTCATGAAAGATTTATCAGAGGAAGGCATGACAATGGTTGTTGTGACACATGAGATGAGCTTCGCCCGCGATGTTGCCGACGAAGTGATTTTTATCGATAATGGCAATATCGTTGAACATGGCAGTCCTAACGATGTCTTTGAGCATACTCGGCATGAACGGACAAAACAATTCCTGAACCGGATAGAACAATAAGGTTAAAATACTTTCAGGCCGCCATTTTTATCAGCCTGAAAGTATTTCTATTTTATCATTATTTTAAACTTTGGAACCTCTCAAATCCAATTGATAAAAAACGAGACTAAGCCATTTGTCAAATTTATATCCGGCGTTTTGTATCGTTCCGCAATGAGTAAAACCTAATCTCTCATGTATTTTTATGCTTTTTTCATTTAAGGCATCTATGCCGGCGACAAGCGTCGCGTATTTTTGCTCTTTGGCTATTCGAATGATTTCTTTTAACAAAGCGGTCCCAATCCCTTTTTTTCTGTAATTCTTATGCACATAAACAGAATGCTCAATGGTATATTGATAAGCAGGGCGGGGTCTAAACGGACCGAATGTTGCAAAGCCGGCCACTTTGCCCTCTTCCTCAAAGACTAAGACAGGCAAATTGTCTTTTTTCTTCTCCCGAAACCAAACAATTCTTTCTTCAATGGTATGCGGTTCGTAATCATAAACCGCCGTTGTATTGATAATGGCATCATTATAAATATCTAATATCGGGGCAAGATCTTTTTCATTTGCGTTTCTTATCATCGTCAGTCAAACCTCACATTTTGATTGCAGAATTTTTTCTTAAAATTTTTTGAATAAATTAATTCTTACTATATCATGTTGTTTAATCAATATCTTTTTTTATGTGAGATTTTCTTACATTCTGATAAGGGGTTTCCTATAATTGGCTATTTTAAAGGAAAGAGCATTTAAAACGCCAAATAAGCGAATGCCTTTTTCTCTCTATTGCTTTAATATACGGGATTTTGGTATCATCTAATTATTGCATGAGCGTTTTTGGAGGTGACAAGATGGGTCAAAAGATTACAAAAGAACAAGTTAAGCACGTTGCTAATCTGGCAAGACTTTCATTTACAGACGAAGAAGTGGAAACATTTACAAGCCAGCTCGGTGATATTATAGATTTTGCCGAACAGTTAAATGAGTTAGATACAAGCGGAGTTGAACCGACTACCCACGTATTAGACATATCTAACGTCCTTCGTGAAGATATCTCCCGTGAATGGCTGACTCGTGAAGAAGCATTAAAAAATGCACCGGATCAACAAAACGGTCAAGTTAAAGTTCCAGCAGTATTGGAACAAGAGTAAAAAGAGGAAGTTGTTTAAAAGGTACGGAAAAACGGCCTTCGGATGCCGGGCTCTGTTTGTCTATTTTTTGAACAAGAAATAAAGGAGGGAATGGCATGTCATTATTTGATCAAGGACTCGTTCGACTGAAAGATCAAATACATAATAAAAACATTTCGTTCACTGACCTTGTCAATGAATCGTACAAGCGTATCAGTGAAGTTGACGGAGAAATTAAAGCATTTTTGACACTTAATCAAGAGGAAGCGCTCCGCGAAGCAAAGGCTTTGGACGAAAAAGGCGTAAGCGAAGACGCGCCATTGTACGGTATGCCTATCGGTATTAAAGATAACATCGTTACAAAAGGTTTGAGGACAACTTGTTCAAGCCAGTTGTTAGCGAATTTCGAGCCGATGCATGATGCGACGGTGATTCATAAAATCAAAGATCAGCAAGGGATTATTATCGGAAAATTGAATATGGATGAATTTGCTATGGGTTCATCAAACGAAAACTCCGGTTTCCAAGTAACAAGAAACCCATGGGATCTTGACCGCGTGCCAGGCGGTTCAAGCGGCGGTTCTGCGGCATCTGTTGCAGCAGGGGAAGTATTGTTCGCGCTTGGATCAGATACCGGCGGCTCCATTCGCCAACCGGCTTCTTTCTGCGGTGTTGTCGGCATGAAGCCAACTTATGGCCGTGTGTCGCGTTTCGGACTTGTAGCCTTTGCATCTTCTCTTGACCAAATCGGCCCGATTACAAGAACAGTAGAAGACAATGCATATCTTATGCAAGCTATTTCCGGTCATGACAAGTATGATTCCACATCCGCCAATGTGGATGTACCAGACTTTGCTTCTAACCTTACCGGCGATATCAAAGGCTTAAAGATCGCTGTACCGAAGGAATATTTGGGTGAAGGCGTTGATCCTGCCATCAAAGACAGTGTCATCACTGCCTTGAAGCAATTGGAAGCCCTTGGCGCAACTTGGGAAGAAGTTTCCCTGCCTTATTCTAAATACGCAGTAGCTGCCTACTATATTATTGCTTCATCTGAAGCTTCAGCGAACCTCGCCCGTTTTGACGGTGTCCGCTACGGTGTCCGCGCGGAAGCTGACAATCTTTTAGAAATGTATAAGAAAACAAGAAGCGAAGGCTTTGGAGATGAAGTGAAACGCCGGATCATGCTCGGAACGTTTGCGTTAAGCTCCGGCTATTATGATGCTTACTATAAAAAAGCGCAGCAGGTCCGGACATTGATTAAGCAAGACTTTGAAAAAGTTTTTGAGAAATATGATGTCATTGTCGGTCCGACAACGCCGACGCCTGCCTTTAAAATCGGAGAAAAAATCGATGATCCATTAACAATGTATGCCAATGATATTTTAACCATTCCTGTTAACCTTGCAGGCGTACCGGCAATCAGTGTGCCGTGCGGTCTCGTCAACGGTCTGCCGGCAGGCCTGCAAATCATCGGCAAACCATTTGATGAAGGAACGATCTATCGTACAGCCCATGCCTATGAACAAGCAGCTAATCATGGGCTGAAGCCTGAGCTTAAAGGGGTGAGGGACTAATGAACTTTGAAACAATTATCGGTCTTGAGGTTCACGTAGAACTAAAAACAAATTCAAAAATCTTCTGCGGCTGTTCAACAGAATTCGGCGCGCCGCCTAACACGCATACATGCCCAATTTGCTTAGGCCACCCTGGCGTCTTGCCTGTTTTAAACAAGCAAGCCGTTGAATTTGCCATGAGAGCGGCAATGGCGCTTAACTGTGAAATCGCAACAGAAACAAAATTTGACCGGAAAAACTATTTCTATCCAGATAATCCGAAAGCTTATCAAATCTCTCAATTTGATAAACCAATCGGCGAACACGGCTATATAGAAATTGAAGTGAACGGAAAGAAAAAACGCATCGGTATCACACGCTTGCACCTTGAAGAAGATGCCGGCAAGCTGACACACGCTGATGACGGTGCCCATTCACTCGTAGACTTTAACCGTGTCGGCACACCGCTGATCGAAATCGTTTCAGAACCGGATATTCGCACGCCGGAAGAAGCGTACGCTTATCTTGAAAAGCTGAAAGCTATCATGCAATATACAGGTGTTTCTGACTGTAAAATGGAAGAAGGGTCGCTTCGCTGCGATGCGAACCTGTCAATACGTCCGTACGGTCAAGAAGAATTCGGCACGAAAACGGAGCTTAAGAACTTAAACTCATTTAGCTTTGTCCAAAAAGGCTTGGAATATGAAGAAAAACGCCAAGAACAAGTGCTGTTATCAGGCGGAGTCATTGAACAAGAAACCCGCCGTTATGATGAAGCGTCGAAGAAGACGATTCTTATGCGTGTTAAGGAAGGTTCAGACGACTACCGTTACTTCCCGGAACCGGACCTTGTAAAATTAAACATCGACCAAGCATGGATGGACAAGGTCAAAGAAGATATTCCTGAACTGCCCGACGCTCGCCGTGAACGTTACATTAATGAATTGAACTTGCCGGCTTATGATGCACAAGTATTAACAGCATCTAAATCTATGTCCGACTTTTTCGAGGCAGCCATTAAAGAAGGCGCCGATGCCAAGCTTACATCAAACTGGATGATGGGCGAGGTTTCCGCTTACTTGAACTCTAACAACAAAGAAATTGAAGATGTTGCTCTAACGCCGGAAGGTCTTGCCAAAATGGTCGGGCTGATTGAAAAAGGCACGATTTCATCGAAAATCGCAAAGAAAGTCTTCAAAGAACTCATTGAAAAAGGCGGAGACCCTGAAGAAATCGTTAAATCCAAAGGCCTCGTGCAAATCTCCGACGAAAGTGAACTGCGGAAAATTGTCATTCCGATCCTTGAAGAAAATAAACAATCAATGATCGACTATAAAAACGGTAAAGACCGTGCGCTCGGATTCCTTGTCGGACAAGTGATGAAAGCAAGTAAAGGCAAAGCTAATCCGCCTATGGTTAACAAATTAATTCTTGAAGAAATTGAGAAGATATAATAGAAATATTGAAGCAATATGCCCTGTACCGTTTATTGGTGCGGGGTTTTTCCTTTTAAGTAATATCTGCTGATAAAAATGTCCTATATTATGCGACAATAGTCCGAAAACACTTGCCCTTGAGCCATGGGTATAAAGTATTGATTTCATGAACGGCAATCCGCTTTGGAAAGAAGTTGTTTATAATTGGAAGTGAATTCTTTTTCTTTTCGTAAAGTTAAATTTAAAGAAGCTATAAAATTAAATTTTAATAGAAATTTTTCGAAAATGTATGTGTGAAATCAGGGGAGGAGTTGTCTATGGGCAATCCAATTGATTGGCTCGAGAAAAAAGCCAAGCAGGCAAAATATAATCTGGAAGCTGACGCCATTGACGGCTTTACAGGTAATGTCCGCCAGGCGCTCGAATCATTTAACCAAGCAGCGAATCAATATGAACAAGGGGTTAATACCTATGGTTCGGATTGGGAAGGGGAAAAGAAGCAGCAATTTCTATCTCATCAACATGAATTAAATGCCACAAAGTTTGCCGCACATAACGTCGCAGAAGAATTAATCCAAGAGTTGCGCCGCAAAGCAGCAGAATACCGCCAAAAGGCAAGCCATGTGGATTAGGAGAACGCCATGGGACAAATTAAAGTAGAGCCAGACCGTCTGGAACAGCTTGCTGACAAGCTCGGTGATGCAAAAAGTTCATGCGGCGATGCATTATCGGCATTAAAATGGCATTTTACTTCCCTTATAGCCGAAGTAACAGACATCGAAGGGGGCTACGCAAGCTCTCTTCATCAACAATTAATCAACCATATTGAACATTATCAAGACCTTCTGGACCAATCTCAAGCTATTGTGAAAAGAACAGCAGCGCAGTTTCGTCAAGCAGATGAATCCGCACTGGGGCATATCTGGGATACAGTAGCAGAGGTCCTGCCTATTCATGACTTTCAGCGCTTATTTGGCGAGTATGATCCAGTCACCGGTGAAAAATTAGGCTTTGGAGACAGGCTTCTAGCCTTTGGCATGGTTGCCTCATCATTTTTCCCGCCGGCAAGAGGAGCCGGACTGCTTGTGAAAACCGGCATAAAAGGTGTTAAAATGATTAAGATGAGTGAAGAAGGAGCCAAGCTTTTTAAAGGGGTCAAAAATGTCCTTCACCCCAATCTCATCAAGAACGCCTTTCGCAATACCTTTCAAGCAGTCAAACACCAATCTCTCGGCTTAACAAATCAGATTGTTAAAAAGGTAGGAAACATCCGCCTCCCGCAGGTTTTACAACCGGAATTTGCGGGAATAGGGAAAGTGGAAACGACTGTCGGAGATGTCTTTAAAAGTGCTAAAGACACTATGATGAAGGCTGTTGGTAGAGAAGGCGGCGGTGGGGCTACTGCTCGGAGGGTTGAAGAAGGTTCAAGTAATTCTGCTATTCGATCAAGTAGCTTTGTAGGAAAAGTTGATGGGGTATCACGTTTAGATAAAATTGAAGTTAAATTTAAAAGAAACCCTAAGCATGATCCTGAAGAATTTGCTAGACAATTAAAGGCGCAGGAAGAAGGCATGAATAAACTTACAGTTGATCAATATTTAAGTAACAGAGAAAGATATTTAGAAAAAGGAAGAGCGCCTGAAGGAAATGCGGCTCAACAAGCAGCAAGAGAAGAAGCTCTAGCACAAAAAGTACATGAGTTACAACAAAAAGGCCTCTCTTTAAAAGAAGCTAAGAAAAAAGCATCTGAATGGATAAAAACCCAAGCTGCTTTACATAATCCAGACCAAATAGCTGGAGGGAACCCCTTAGATATTGGTGGATTAGGCGATAAAGCAATTAATTCTTCAATTGGTTCTCAATGGAAGCATAAAATTGGTGAAGTAGATCAAATGATTAGTAATTTAAGAAAAGGAATGACAGAAGAGCAGCAAAAGAATATTTATTTAAATGTTAAATTAAAACATTAGGAGAGGATTTTTGTGAATAATAAAGTTTTAAGTGATTTTATTTTAAATAATAATGTTACAAATGAACTTATTGATAAATATGAAGATAAACTACCTAAGGATTTGTTAGAAGTATGGAGAAATTATGGCTTTGGTAGTTTTATGAATGGTTATTTAAAAATAATTAACCCTGATGAATTTACGGAACTTGTTAATGAATCATATTTAAGAGAGAAAGATGCAATTCCGATTTTTTCAACAGGTATGGGTGATTTAATTATATGGTCAAATAATTATGTTAGATTATTAAATTATCGCCGTGGTATAGTAAAAACGATTTTATTTACTTTTGATTTCTTTTTTCAAAATATTAAGGATGAAGATTTTAGAATAGAAGATTTGGATTGGATGCCATATCAAGAAGCAGTTGAAAAAAATGGGATTCCAAAATACGAAGAATGCTTTGGATATGTTCCACTTTTGGGGATAGGTGGATCTGAAAAGGTAGAGAATCTTCAAAGGGTAAAATTAAAAGAACATATTTATTTAATAACCCAATTTATGGGGCCAATAGAATAAAATTAAAGCATATAATGCCACAGCTTTGTTTAAAAGTTGTGGCTGTTTTTAGATTATGAATGTAATATTAGTCATAAATTTGAAGGAGTAGAAGGAACTTATAAAGGAGTAAAAAAGGATATTAACTATGGAGAACTTTACTACGATAATTATAACAAATTTTTAGGGGAGCAATTGACCGAGAGGTGTTTAAAAATAATGAAGAAATGCCCAGTATACAAATTTTAAAGTATGAAAATGTATTTGAAGAATGCTTAGTTTATAATACACTTGGATTTAGTAAGTATGAAGAAATAGTAGGCGATAATGTTGAGGTTTCAATGGTAGTTGATGGAGCGTTTAATAGCGCAGGGTATATTCTTGCAAATGCGTTATTTTATTGTATTGGTTATCAAATGGAAATAGGGAGAGGATTGGCGATAAACGGTATTGAAAGTATTGATAAGGCATTTGTTCAAAAATACGATAAAAATGCAGTTTACTTTACTGAACCATTCGCTTTCCCGGAAGAATATAGCTACGTGCATACAGGAACCAAGGATAAAAATGGCAGAATATTGTTAGCGATTTATTTCACAGTCGGAATATGAATACTTTGTAAAATATGGAACTGAGAAGTTTGAGGATTTGCTAGAATTAAAGAACGTTGATCCGTTTGACGTTAGTAGAACATCTGCGGTTTGAGAATTATCCGTGTCGAACTACCCTGAACCAAATTTATTTAATATTTCTGATGAACAAGGAACAAGCGTTTTAAATGTATTTAATGGTATATATGATATGTATGATAACTTAGAAAAAGTTATAGACATATATGATTATAGATTTCCAAACCGCTTTATTCCGATAGGAGATGATCCGGCAAGTAACGTCATATGCTTAGGAACGAAAGAACCTTATTATGAAAATATTTATTTCTGGGATCACGAACAAGAATCCGAAAATCCAGATGATATGAGTAATATGTATTTTCTTTCAAGTAATATTAATGAATTTTTAGATAGTTTATATGATGAGAATGAATGAAAGGGAAGAAATTAATTGAATGAGAAAGTTTTAGGAAGGCTATATCAAGACATTTCAGAAACAGTAGTTGAAACTATTCAAGAGGAGTGGTCGAAGGTTTATTTGTATGGTGAAATTGTTGAGGGTTCTCAAACTTCATACTTTTATTACTATCCAGATGACAGTAATGAACCAGTGTATTGCCATGATATTCCTGAACTATTCCAGGTAAATGAGGAGCAATATAAAAAATTATGGCATCAACTTTTAGACTATCTTCAACAACTTTACAAAGAATTTAAGAACAATGATCAAGAACCTTGGACAAATTTAACAATGCTTTTTAACAGTTCAGGTAAATTTAAAATAGACTACAATTATGATGATATGACAAATGCCGATTCTCATGAAAGAAAAGTTATATGGAAATACAATTATCTGGGAATTTCACCTAAAAGTAATTCAGGAAGGAGAAAATTGGAAAACATTTAAATAGCATTAATAAAGATATTAAATAAATGGAATTTATTTGGTTAATAAACCTTGGCTGACTAATTTTTCAGCCAAGGTTTTAATATTAAATGGTCTAAATCACCCATATTGTAGTGTTTATTATTTTTAGTAAACATTGTAATAAAGGCTAGAGATAGAAAAAAGGTTTCTTCTAAAGTAAAAATATATTATGATAGTAGGTTGTTTCAGATCCTATTAAGTCTAATAATTTAGAGGTGTTAGTTATGGGAAAAGTATTTGAAGATTATTTTTCAGAGATTCAAGCAGATATGGTGGCTATTTGTTTAGAATATGTCGAAGATGAAGCAGACGAAATCTTTATATATTGTTCTTATGAACCAAAAATGTACTTTTTTGATGTTTTCTACAAAATTAATGGTAAGGTTGTTCATAAACATAAACTAAATGAGGTGGCAAAAGACCTTGATGGTCAAAATAATCAAGTATATGATGTTTCAAGAGAAAGACAAAAGGCTTTACTAAAAATAGGGATTGAAAATTTAAAACTTATCCAAAAAATGTGTAGAATTTAACCAGGAAATGCCTACAGAAATGAAGTTGCGTTATGATGTAAAGAAAAACAGTTTAAAAAGTCAATTTAGATATGATTTAGTTTATTCAAATGACGATGAACTATTACCCGATGACATTTTTGATTTATGGTTTGAAGAAGTAAAAAAAAGTGATTTGTAAAATGAGACCTTGATTGGCAAAATGCCTTTCAAGGTTTTTTGTTTATTGCGTGCCCAGCAAGCCGTTAATTGCTAGTCGGTGAAAGTCCGACCCGAGTAAGTGCCAAGACGCTCGGTAGTAGACAGGCAACTGGTGGAGAAATCCTAAGGTTGAAGCCCTGTGACAAAGTAACTTTATAGAGTGCGAACAACCTAGCAGGCCGTAACATCAAGTGAATCCTGCCGCCTCATCAAAAGAACCCTTAAAAGAGGACAAAGGGAAGTCGAGCCTGGGGTATATAGGCGAAGACCATGGAAGGTGTGAAGAACTTGGAAATCAGCACCGAAGAATCCCTTGGGGTAAAGGGATCGGCATGTTAGGAAAGTAGTGAACGGAACTGGGGATGCCCTCCTCGTCACTTTCTATTAGGGAAAGTAAAGCGGAAATCTATAAGCGATATGCGAAGTGATGGACGGACGAAAGGGAGTCGGAGGGGGTCATAGTACCAATGATGACAGCGACAACACAACGTTGTCTAGGGAAGGAGCCCTGCTTCGTTCATATGTTAGAAGGAGGTAAGAGTCAGTGAATGCCAAGAAAATGGCTAACTACATCAATAAAGCTAAAGCTCAAGAACTTTGGAAAACATTATACCTTTGTGCCAAGGAAAGTCCAACACGGCGATTCCATGCATTATATGATAAGATCTTCCGCCCGGATATTTTATGGGAAGCATGGCAAAGAGTGAAACGAAAGAAAGGAAGTGCAGGTGTAGATCATCAATCGATTGAACAGATCGTTTATGATTATGGTGAGAAGAAATTCTTGAATGAGCTTTACAAAGAGCTTAAAGAGAAAAATTATCATCCACAACCTGTACGAAGAACCTATATCCCGAAAGACAACGGAAAGAAACGACCGCTCGGTATCCCAACCATAAAGGATCGAGTAGCACAAATGGCGACTAAGATGGTAGTTGAACCAATCATTGAAGCAGACTTTGAAGGCTGTTCATACGGCTTTCGCCCAAAGCGTAATGCCCATCAAGCTGTTGCGAAAATACGTAAAGCAAGCCGGAAATGCTTTTGGGTAGTAGACGTCGATATCCAAGGGTATTTTGACCACATTAATCATGACAAGCTCATGGTGCTTGTGGAGCAACGGATTAGCGATCGCAGGGTACTTAAACTCATTCGCAAATGGTTAAAAGCTGGCATTATGGAGGAGGGAAAAGTCAGAAACCCCATCACTGGAACTCCACAGGGAGGCGTTATTTCTCCTCTCCTGGTAAACATTTATTTGAATATCATGGACAAACTGTGGGAAAAGAAATTTAGTGGTCTTGGGAAAATTGTTCGTTATGCCGATGATTTTGTCATCTTATGCCACACGAAAAAGCAGGCATTAGAGAGTATACAAGTCATTAAAGCAATAATGGATAAACTCGATCTTTCCATAAACCGAGAGAAGTCACGGTTGGTCAACATATGGGATGATAAAGAGGGGTTTGATTTTCTAGGATTTCATCATCGCAATTCCCAAAGAGAATAAAAGGCGGTAAAACATTATATGTCATGTCCCATATACCAAGTAAGAAAGCAATGAAGAAGATGCGGCTGAAGATTAAAGAATATACGAAGCTGCGAAATAAACTGTTCCTAGATATCAATGATCTGGTAAAGGGTTTAAATCGAAAACCCTCAAGGTTTCAAGAACTATTATTACCTTTCGCCAATGGCGAAAAGATGGCTTAACCGTATTGATTGGTATGTACTTGAGCGCCTAACACTTTTCAATAACAAGAAAAGAAATAGGCGTAACAAGCATGGACATATGAATGATGTTGTAAAGTCCATCAATCATATGATTGTGAAACTCGCTAGCTAGACACCGTAATGCCAAAGGGAGAAGAACGTCGGAAAGCCGTATGAGGGAAAACCTCATGTACGGTTTGATGAGGGGGAATTGAAAGTAAAAGAGACAGCGAAAGCTGTCCCTTTGAAATCAATTCTCTACTCTACTGCATACCTAGATCTGTTGATCACTAGTCGGATTGGGAAAAAAAAATTAAATGCCACAAAGTTTGCCGCACATAACGTCGCAGAAGAATTAATCCAAGAGTTGCGCCGCAAAGCAGCAGAATACCGCCAAAAGGCAAGCCATGTGGATTAGGAGAACGCCATGGGACAAATTAAAGTAGATCCAGACCGTCTGGAACAGCTTGCTGACAAGCTCGGTGATACAAAAAGTTCATGCGGCGATGCATTATCGGCATTAAAATGGCATTTTACTTCCCTTATAGCCGAAGTAACAGACATTGAAGGGGGCTACGCTAGCTCTCTTCATCAACAATTAATCAACCATATTGAACATTATCAAGACCTTCTGGACCAATCTCAAGCTATTGTGAAAAGAACAGCAGCGCAGTTTCGTCAAGCAGATGAATCCGCACTGGGTCATATCTGGGATACAGTAGCAGAGGTCCTGCCTATTCATGACTTTCAGCGCTTATTTGGCGAGTATGATCCAGTCACCGGTGAAAAAATAGGCTTTGGAGACAGGCTTCTAGCCTTTGGCATGGTTGCATCATCATTTTTCCCGCCGTCAAGAGGCGCCGGACTGCTTGTGAAAACCGGCATAAAAGGTGTTAAAATGATTAAGATGAGTGAAGAAGGAGCAAGCTTTTTAAAGGGGTCAAAAATGTCCTTCACCCCAATCTCATCAAGAACGCCTTTCGCAATACCTTTCAAGCAGTCAAACACCAATCTCTCGGCTTAACAAATAAGATTATTAAAAAGGTAGGAAACATCCGCCTCTCGCAGGTTTTGCAACCAGAATTTGCGGGAATAGGGAAAGTGGAAACGACTGTCGGAGATGTAGCTAAGAGCGCTAAAGATACTATGATGAAGGCTGTTGTTGGTGAAGGTGGCGGGAGTCCAGGGGTTGTACCAGCATCAAGGTTAATTTCTGGGACTCCTGGAAAAGTGAGTGGTGGAAGTTCAACAAAACTTGGGAAAAATTTAATGGAATCTATGGGATTACCACGTTCAAAGGGAATGGCCATCAGGCACAGCATATTATTCCATCTCAGATGAGGAATCACCCTATACTAAAGAAAATTGGTATGGACTTGGACGAGGCCTCAAATGGAATATTTTTACGTGAACCGGTTGACGATGTAAGTGCTATGTCACGACATAGAGGCTTTCATTCGGTATATAATAGAGTAGTAAAACGTGTTTTGGATAAGATGGATATCAATCAAAGTATAGATGATTTGCAAAATCAAGTTTATAATTTACAACAGAAGCTAAAACACCTTCAGGAAAAAGGAATGCCTTTGTATCCGAAATATGGTGCTTCAATTGACCTATGGGAAAGGTGGTTAAATAAATAAACTATGGTTCAAACACACCGTTAGTGGAAGAAGTTATTGAGTATATTAAAAATGGTAATTTACTCAAACAATCAGTACCGCATTTATTAAAAAGTGTAGAAATTGTAGATACACTTGATAAAGCAAAACGCTTTGCTTGGGAAGAAGTTTATGGTGATGAAGAGCTACTCTGGACGGATATTAGAGAATTAGAAATGGCGGAAGTTGATGCGGTTAGTTATGAGAAAGAAAACTTTGAAGAAGAAATGGATAATTTAGATAAATTACTTGATACTTTTACTAAGATCCTTAAAGTACGTCTTAAAGGTCCTTACCAAGAATTACTTGATGACATTGTTGCTGATCTACATAATTGTGCTATTAATAGGGCTTTAAACGGAAAACAAAACAACTTTTTTGAGCATCTATTTGAGATCTATAAGGCGGGGGGATGGCCATGTGGTTGGTATGGCAACTATCCAGAGGGTTCAGTTATAGCCTATATACCTGCAAAATAAATTGAAGAACAATTTATCCTTGAATGGATTTTATCCTTTCAAGGTTTTTATTTATATAAAATTTCTAATTATGATACGGTTAGGGGTAATTAAATGGAAACCGAGGTAATGGAAGAACTTTATCAAAGGGCAGCTAATTTAATAAATGATATTATACCTGAAAATTGGGATAAAGTTTATTTATATGCTGAAATAAATGAAGACGGTGGTCGTGTATTTTTCTATTATTATCCAATAAATGATAAGGTCCCCGTATACTCCCTAGATATAATAAATAGATTTTCAGTAGAAAAAAGTGAATTTGACGAATTGAACTATGATTTATTTGAGTGTTTTGATGAATTATGGGAAGAATTTAAGAGGAACAACCAAGAAGTTTGGTCAAATCTTATATTTATATTGGATAATACTGGGGGATTTGAAATAGAATACGGATATGATGACATCACAGATGCGGATCAAACTGAGATTCATACAGTATGGGCATATAGACATTTGGGATTAATCCCTCCGGAAGGAAGTTATAAAAGGGAGCTGTTGGATAATTATTTAAAGAATAGTAAAGGACAGGAATAATATAATGAATTCGGATGGGGCTGTTCAAAAAGTCATTCACCCTGACTTTTTGAACAGCCCCGTTTTTTATTAATGTAGGCTTTATAATTGATAGGTATAACCACTAGAAATAATTTAACTTCCTTTTGATAAAGTAAAAGACATCAAGGATACTCTTGAAAATGAGAATCAACAGGGGCTACGCAAACTCTCTTCATTAACAATTAAACAACCATATTGAACATTATCAAGATCTGATGGACCAGTCTTTAGCTGTTGTTAAAAGAACGGTAACGCAGTTTCGTCAAGCAGATGAATCTTGGTTCGGTCAATTGTTAGACATTGGAGCGGAAATCTTTCAAGCAGTCAAACACCAATCTCTCGGCTTAACAAATAAGATTGTTAAAAAGGTAGGAAACATCCGCCTCCCGCAGGTTTTACAACCGGAATTTGCGGGAATAGGGAAAGTGGAAACGACTGTCGGAGATGTAGTTAAAAGCGCTAAAGATACTATGATGAAGGCTGTTGGTAGAGAAGTCGGCGGGAGTGTTACTGTTCATAGGGCTGAAGAAAGTTCAAGAAATATTAGTAGGCCCAATGATGGTATAATAAGAGACGGCAGTCATATGGATGAAAGCGGAAGACTTAAGCCAAACGTGAAATATAAGACTGGTGAATATGAATATATATATAAAACAGACGAATTAGGAAGGCTTAATGAGTTTAATGCTGACAATTTAAAATTAACCGTAAGGGAAGAGAGGTTACCACATAAATCCAATACCCCGGGAAAGCAACCAGGTGACCATGCAGGACACTTGGCTGGTAATAGGTTTGGTGGCTCACCGGAATTGGATAATCTTGTATCACAATCTAGCAAAGTTAATTTGAGTAATTATAAAAAATTAGAAAACCAATGGGCGAAAGCAATTTCTAAAGGTAAAGAAGTTTCTGTTAAAGTTAAAGTGCATTATGATAGAAGTGAACTAAGGCCAAGTAGCTTTGAAGTGAAATATAAAATTGATGGTGCTGTTAAAAAGAGAGTATTCAGAAATTAGGAGTGATAATTGTGCCAAAAGTATTTGAAGATTATTTTTCTGACTTGCAAGCAGATATGGTTTCAATTTGTCTAGAGTATGTTAATAATAAAGCAGATGATATTTATATTTATTGCTCATATGAGCCGGAGATGTATGCTTTTGATGTTTTTTATAGAATAAATAATAAGGTTGTTTTAAAGCATAAGGTTAATGAAGCTATAACAGGAGAAAATAATAAGGAAAATACTATTTTTAATGTGTCAGAGGAGAGACAAGAGGCACTTTTGGATATTGGGATTAAAAGCTTGCAGGAAATTCATAAATATTGCAAAGAGTTTGGTAGAGAAATGCCAACAGAAATGAAATTGCATTATGATGTTAAACAAAATAGCTTAAAAGGACAGTATAAATATGACTTAGTTTACTCAGAGGATGATGAATTATTGCCAGATGATATTTTTGATTTATGGTATGAAGAAATAAAAAGCAATATTTAAAAAAGTTTAAAGTAAGCTTAAAGGCTAAGATAAAAAATTGGGCTGTCTCATAATTTTAATTTAAGTAATAATCCCCCGTCGAAACAACTCCCCAATTGCATGCGACCGATTTTGTGCACCGAGTTTTTTCATGGCTGTTTTGACATATTGCTTAACGGCTAATTCGCTGATTGACATTGAATCAGCCATTTCTATTGTGCTTTCTCCCCATGAAATTATCTTCATGACTTTAAATTCCCTTCTGCTTAGGGGCTGAGAATCTTCTAACCATTGGAGCTATGTAATACTTTTCCAACGAGTTTGCCGAAATGCGTAAGGAAATGAAACATTTTATCGTCAAAGATTGCTCGTTCTTTAAATCTTACCGTCTTTCAGCGGACCCCGCAGTATACTGTCCCAGCGAGAAATCATCCGTACGACCGGAGTTTATTCAGCAAACGAAAGGAATTTACAGTGAAATTAACCAGAAGATGAGCGAAACTTGGGGGCTCTGCCTTTTGAAAATAATGGCCGATCGGCGTTGGAAGATAAACCGGAAGAGCGCCGGAAAGTATATGAAGAAGCCTGGGAAAAAGGCGGTGAAGGCATTTTACTTTACAACAAACAATAATACAGGTTAATTTAACGGAATGAACAAAAGACGGTTATCGATATGATAATCGTCTTTTGCAGCTCGTAAAATTATTTGTTGGCCAATTTGTTGGCCAATTAGTGATATTATGTCAGTTAAACCGCCTTGGAATTATTCATTTAAAAATTTCTTAGCAATGTCCTTATAAAGCTTAATACTGTTCAAATATTCTTCAACCTCTACATATTCATCAGGCTGATGTGCTACAGAGGTATCTCCTGGTCCCAATACGATAATCGGGAAATGATTGTTTGATTGCATAAATTGGGAGCCGTCTGTATAACCGGTCATTCCTCCAAGTTCAGCTGAGCCGTAAATGGATTTTACAGCTTCCTGTACAAGTTTAACAAAAGGGGAATCTCCGGGTGTTCTCATCGGCGGCTGATCATTTAATATGCGGATATCCGCTTTAAGATCAGGATATTTGTTTTTTGTTGTGTCAATCACTTGTTCAAGCTGCTTAATAATTTTTTGATGATTCTGGGATGGGACAGTTCGGATATCGATATTTGTGCTGCATTGGTCAGGGACAACATTTGTGTTTGACCCTCCCCTGATAACATCTATGCTATATGTAGGACTGCCCAAAAGTTCATCTTCCTCATAGTCTAATTTAAATTGTTCGCTTAGAATCTGATGAATAATTTCATTCATGTGAACAATAGCATTAATGCCGACATCCGGCATCGAACCATGGGCTGTTTTACCATACGTCGTAATTTGCGGCCATAGGGCGCCTTTATGGGCAATTTTAATTTGATTTTGCGTCGGTTCAGCGATAATTAGGGCATCTAAATGATCAGCATAACCTCTATCAACGAGCTGTTTGGCACCTACAGCCCCCGCCTCTTCGCCGACAGTAGCTAATAATGTAATTTCACCGTTTAAAGGGAGACCTTCTTCTTTTAGAGAAATCATGGCTAAAACACAGGCAACAAGTCCGCTCTTCATATCACAAGCGCCGCGGCCGTAAATTTTCCCGTCTGCTTCTTCTGCGCCAAACGGATCATGCTCCCAGTCAATTTCACCAGGGGGTACGACATCCATATGGCCTGTCAGTCCAAGGGTTGGGCCGTCTGGGCTGTTAGTCCCTTTCAGACGCGCAATGAGATTTGTACGATTTTCGCTGTATTCGACAAGTTCTGTTTCAATGCCATACTGATCAAAAAGTGCTTTTAATTTATTTGCGACTAATGTTTCATCTCCGGGAGGATTAACGCTTTTAATTTTAATAATATCCTTAAGAATCGATTTGGCTTGTTCTTGGTCCATCTTTGATCACCTCAAGTTCAATATACCCTTTTGTTTTAAAAGATAATCTCACATTTGGGCCAGTGACTTCACAGTAAAAAAACAAAACTGTTATTTATAATGTATTTTTTTGGATAGGATAATGTATAGAATCAGTCTTTTGATTTTAAGGTGTAATTACAATATAATTGAAGTATTGTACAGCTCTCTAACTGGGCGGGAGCTGTCTTTTTGTGACGGCTACAAGAAATCAGGTGATGAAATTGAAAAGAGCAAGACTCATTTATAATCCAACATCCGGTCGAGAATTAATGAAAAAGAATTTACCATATATTTTAAATCGTTTGGAACGGGCTGGCTATGAAACATCGACACATGCGACATCCTGTGCAGGAGATGCAACAACAGGTGCACGCAAGGCTGTAGAACGCGGGTATGATCTTGTAATTGCTGCGGGAGGCGACGGCACGATTAATGAAGTTGTGAATGGGTTGGCAGAACAACCTTTTCGTCCTAAGCTCGCTATTTTACCAATGGGAACAACTAACGATTTTGCCAGAGCGATCAATATGCCCCGCCAAATTGAAAAGGCTTGTGACATTTTATGTGAAGGTGCAGAAATGCCTATTGATGTCGGTAAAGTAAATGATCGATATTTTATAAATATTGCCGGCGGCGGTAAGCTGACTGAACTGACTTATGATGTGCCTAGCAAATTGAAGACGATGCTTGGCCAAATGGCCTATTACTTAAAAGGGATTGAAATGCTGCCATCATTGCGTCCATTAAATGCACGGATTGAATATGATGGACGATTATTTGAAGGCGATATCATGCTTTTTTTAGTAACAAATACAAATTCCGTCGGCGGTTTTGAAAAATTAGCGCCGCAAGCCTCTTTAAATGACGGTATGTTTGACTTGCTTATTTTGCAAAAGACAAATTTGGCGGAATTTATTCGTTTGGCAACATTGGCCCTAAAAGGCGAACATATGAAAGATCCGAAAATTATTTATGCACAGGCTAACCGGATTAAAATTTACACCGAAGAAAAAATGCAATTGAATATCGACGGGGAATACGGCGGAGACTTGCCGGGCGACATGGTTAATCTCTACCAGCATCTGCAGCTTATCGTACCAAAGGAAACGGCGGAACGAAATACACAATGGGAACAGATTCCCGATACGATAGAACAATAAAATCAAAATGAAATTAATGAAAAGACGGTGAGACCAGTGGCCACACCAGTAAAAAAGAACGATATTATAGATGTCACATTCCATGACCTGACCCATGATGGTTCAGGCGTAGGGAAAATAGACGGCTACGCATTGTTCGTACCCAATGTACTGCCAGGAGAAAAGGCTAAAATAAAAGTCCTTAAGACGAAAAAAGGCTACGGGTACGGAAAGCTGCTCGAATTACAGACATCAAGCCCTGACCGGGTAGATCCGCCATGTGACATTTATGATCAGTGCGGCGGCTGTCAGCTTCAGCATCTAAGCTACGCGGGCCAATTAAATTATAAAAGAAACCAGGTAAAGGAAGTTCTTGAAAGAATCGGCGGACTAAAGGATATTCATGTCAAACCTGTTCTTGGAATGGATGATCCTTGGCGCTATCGTAATAAAGTTCAAGTCCCCGTGGGGGTAAAAGACGGCGAATTTATCGCCGGTTTCTACCAAAAACGCAGTCACCAAATCGTTGACATGGATCATTGTCTCATTCAAGACAGCCTAAACGATGAAGTCGTACAAAAAGTTAAGCAAATTGCCAAAGACTGCGGCATAGAGCCATACAATGAACAAACGCACCGCGGCATCTTGCGCCACATTGTTACAAGGATCGGACAAAATACCGGTGAGATCATGGTTGTTCTTGTCACGAAAACAGAAGAACTACCATTTCGAAAACGATTCATCAAAGAAATTCCTGAAGCGTTCCCGGAAGTCAAATCAATTGCCCAAAACATTAATTCGAAACGTACTAATACCATATTCGGAGAGAAAACGAATACCCTTTGGGGCCGTGAAGAAATATACGACACAATCGGGGATATCAAGTTTGCTATCTCAGCGCGGTCATTTTATCAAGTCAACCCCGTGCAAACGCATGTCCTATATAATCAAGCCTTAGAATATGCCGGCTTAACGGGCAAAGAAACAGTCATTGACGCCTATTGCGGCATCGGTACGATATCACTTTTCTTAGCGAAAAAGGCTAAACAGGTCTATGGCGTCGAAATCGTCCCGCAAGCGATTGAAGATGCAAAAATAAATGCGGAACTGAATGAACTTGATAATGTTACCTTTGAAGCAGGGAAAGCAGAGGAAGTCATTCCTGCTTGGTATAAACAAGGGATTAAAGCGGATGTTCTGGTTGTAGATCCGCCGCGTAAAGGCTGCGATGAAGCGCTACTTAATACAATGATTGAAATGAAGCCCGAACGGATTGTGTATGTCTCTTGTAATCCCTCTACATTGGCGCGGGATTTGAAGATATTAGAGGCTGGCGGGTTCAAGACGGTTGAAGTACAGCCGGTGGATATGTTCCCGCAGACGACGCATACCGAATGTGTCGTGCGGCTGGATTTAAAGTAAATACGCTCTTCCAAACAATAAATAAGAATAAAAGATAATCGAAGGTTTTCCGGTTTCCGGAAGCCTTCGTTTTTTATTTGGAGAAAAGGCGAAGAAGGCAGCTTGGTTTATTAATTCTTACTTATATTTTTTTTAGTATGATGAGGGACATTTCTCGATTCTCGAACCTAATTTTGTCTTTCATAATACGGATAAAGGACATTTGTTTCGTTTTTTTAACTTAGATTTGTCCTTCATAGCTTTAATGAAAGACACTTTTCTGATATTTATGCTAGTATTGTCTTTCACTGCTCAGATGACCTCTCTATTTTAAAAGGTTTATTTTTATGCAATCCTTTATATTAATAAGTCCAAATCATCTGTTCTTCACCACAAAACATTGTCTATTGGAAATAGATAGATAGAATGGTAATATAATGACGACGTAATTAAAAAGGACAATCCATATTAACTTTAAGAGGAGGGGGGGAGAAGAAGATGAAAAGGCTAATCGTAACCTTTGTTGCCATTCTCGTTGTATTTGCGGGATTTCATATAGTTGAACGGGCTCATGCTGCGACTACCAAAACAAAATATGTCACAGCCAGTGCTTTGAATGTTCGAAGCGGTCCAAGTACAAAATACAAAGTCGTTACCGTTATCAAAAAAGATCAATCTGTGAAAGTGACTCAGACGAGCGGCTCTTGGGATAAAGTTATAGTTGGAAGTAAAACAGGCTGGGCTTCTGGTAAATACCTAACCACGAAGAAGCCAGCAGCTTCAGAGAATTTAGCAGCGGGATTAAAAACAGTAGGAAGTAACAAGCAACTAATCCTTGTAACTTCTAACGGATATAATACATCTTCGGATGAAATTCATACATTTGAGAGAAATGCCAAAGGACAATGGGTGCCTGTATTAACAACAACAGGACATATTGGAAAATATGGATTCACCTCAAATATGAGTGAAGGCGGTAAAAAATCTCCAATTGGGAAGTATACAATTGGAACAGCTTTTGGCCGTAAAGGAAATCCGGGAACAAAATTACATTTCCGAAAAATCACAAGCGATGATGTTTGGGTGGATGACCCAAAATCCTCACTATACAACACATGGCAATCCCGTAAGAAAACACAAGGAAAATGGAAAAGCGCCGAAAATATGAATATCCCGGCGTATAACTACGGTTTCGTTATTAACTATAATACAAAACGCATTCCGTATAAAGGGAGTGCTATCTTCTTCCACATTGGAAGCAGTTACACACTCGGATGTACCGCGACATCTGAAGCCAATGTTGTGAAAATTTTAAAATGGCTGGATCCTAAAAAGAATCCAGTTATTATTCAAACGCCTATTCAGGAGTTAAACAAATATTAAATAAATAAACCTGCATTGGATCATATCTCCTTTGCAGGTTTGTTTGTAATCATTTTCTGATAGTTTTTTAGATCATTCATCAATATTTTACCTAATTTATTGTGGTTCATTGATTTTCTTATTTCATTTCTCAATGCCAAAGTATTGTTTCATTATTTCCTTGAATTCTTTGTCGGTAATCTCTTCCTTCTTTATCTTTCCGTCAATCCATTGAGTAAAGGAAGTATCAGTTAAAGTTACGCTTCCTAAGTCGGTTAGTTTAGCGATTAAGGGTTTTTTGTTAAAAGGAGACTTTGGATTCTTAACAATAATGTTCTGAACTTCATTCAATTCTGATCCACCTCTTACAGCTCGACTGGAGTCAAAGGTATAGCCGATTTTCCAGTCTTTGTCCTTATGTTTCAATTTTAATTCCAGATTATAATCTCCGTGGGCACTGTCCATTTTATTGACTCGGAATTCCCCATTGCTTGAGCTCACAATCCCACCGCTTAACGGGACAGGTTTTAATGGTAAATTCACACCAAAACCTGTATCAATCAAATAGGTATGTTTATCACGGGTCAAAAGAATAGTAACATGGGTCCTCCCAATTGTTATCCAATCTTGTATTGCATTATCGTATATCACACCGCGAAATAAGGACACGTTAAAACCATTTTCCGCTAAGAAAAAATAGAGAATGGTATTTAGATCATAACAAAGCCCGCCTTCGTTACTTACGAGGATTTTGTCAATCAAATAGTCTTTCGTAATATCACTTACCTGATTTGAAATGACACGCAGATTTTCGAAGGGAATGGTTTCAGCTGTCTTTTCAAGAATATGATCCAACGTTTCAAATGTTATTTTTTCATTTTGTGAAATCCCGATTTTTTTTCGGAATAATGCATTTAGCTTCCCCATTTTGCGGCCCCTCCTTTAAAGGATATTAATACTTATTTTTTGATTGAAGTAAGAAATAGGCTGCTTTCATTTTACAATTAAATGACATTCTTGGCTTTAATCAAACTATTGGTCCTTTTCTGCAACTTATGAATAAGTGATGTGCACTATACTTGACCATGTTTGAGTGTCGATAGAGGTACAGCAATCAGTACAAATAAAGTAACGATTATTACGGCTCCTTGGTGTAATGTTGATGTTTTTGATATTTCATGCAATCTGCAATCCACTTTACACAAATTTTACTTTACCTTTACATGTAACTCAAATGACATTGTTATGCTGAAATTGCAAATCAGAACATGGAGGGGTTACATGAGTAAAATGGATTTTGAGACTAAGTTATCGTTAGAAGAATACCAATTAGAAAATGATGTGAAAATTATTCCTCATCAGGATTATTACGAATTACGGGTACGAGGCATAAAATTAAGATTAACGCCTAAACAATTTGATCTTATTACAGGTGAAAAAAATACGAATTAATCACATTAAAAGACAATTTGTACTAAAAAAATTTTATACTTACCTGTTCTATTTTTTTGAACTTTTATTACTTAAGTCAATTCATTTATGAAATAAGTATTTTATTACCATTTGATATTTATTGAATACCGTTTAATTACATGCTAAAATAAACAAAAATACATTTCCTTTAAATTCGGTCCTGAGAGGCCAAAAAGGGCGGCAGTATGACTTAGTATATAATGAATGCAGATATATGCCCTTCTGTCCTCTTGGATAGAAGGGCTTTTTATTTTATATTTTTAACTCTTTTAAACATAGTCCAGCGAGGCTAGAAAGGAGAATGGAACGGTATGGATTATCGTAATAAAACAGTGGTAGCATCGGTCGCGGGTTTAACATTAGAGGGCATGGATATTATGTTTATTTCATTTGCCATGTCTTTAATCATCGCGAATTTCCATATTAATCTTGCGACAGGCGGTCTTATTTCTTCAATTACAAATATCGGTATGCTTGTTGGAGGAATGATTTTTGGGATATTGGCGGATAAGTTTGGCAGGGTAAAGGTTTTTACTTATTCAATACTTTTGTTTGCTATCGGTACAGCTTTGACAGGACTGGCTACAAATATCGGAGAAGTCTATGTGTTTAGATTTATAGCCGGGTTGGGTGCCGGCGGTGAGTATGGCATCGGAATGGCGCTTGTTGCAGAAGCGTGGCCAAAGAATAAGCAAGGTCGTGCTTCATCTTATGTCAGTATCGGCGCTCAATTTGGTGTTATTATCGCTGCATTGCTGAGTGCGATGATTCTTCCTGCCTGGGGATGGAGAGGCTTGTTTTTCGTGGGCGTTGTCCCAGTGATTTTTGCCTTTATTGTAAGACGTAATCTTAAGGAATCCCCTGAATGGGTGGCTGTTCAAAAACAAAAGCAACTTGCGCCAAAGCAAGAAAAGGGTAAGCTGATCCAATTGTTTAACACGCCGAGAACAGCATTTACAACGATTGCTTTAGCGGTAATGGCAACTGTACAAATCGCCGGCTATAATGGATTAATGATCTGGCTGCCATCGATGCTGCAGCAGTCACAGGGATTGTCTGTTTCAAGTTCAGCGCTTTGGACGATTAGTACATCAGTAGGCATGATTGCCGGGATGTTAACGTTCGGACAGTTTGCGGATCGCTTTGGTATCAAGACTTCCTATGGAATCTTTCTCTTAGCTTCAGCATCAGCGGTATTTTTGTACTCGTATGCTTCAGGCAGTGCCGGGGTATTGATTGGCGGGGCGATCGTTGGGTTCTTCTCAAATGGGATGTTTGCCGGATACGGAGCATTAATCAGCAAACATTTTCCTGTTGAAATCAGAAGCACTGCAACGAACACTATTTTTAACTTTGGCAGAGCGCTGGGAGGGTTTTCTCCAATTCTTGTCGGATATATCCTGCAGCACTTTAATATGGGTGTTGCGATGACCTACCTCGCTCTATTATATTGTGTATCCTTTGTCGCTATGCTTAGCCTGAATAAGGGAAAGTCTGAACAAAAACAAGAACAAAAAAACGGCGTTATGTCTAAAGCTGTTTAATTGATAAGGGCCATTCACTTTCATAAAGGGTGAATGGCTTTTTTGTTTGTGTCATAGGAGGAGTTAATTATACAAATGGAGATGATGACCTAAGTTTTTAAACTAAATTAATTTATCCTTGAAAATGATTATAATGAAATCGTTTTTTCAGTCATTGAATTTTATAATGAAAAAGATATAATCCAAAGAGAAATGAGTGGAAACATATTAGTGACTATTTACCTGTAATCGGCTCCAATTAAATAATAATTAAAGAAAGTTATTCAAGCAAAAAATTCTTTTTGGGATGAAATCAATACAAAAATAAAAGTCTGCTAGGGAAGTGTTATCATGGGAAAGAAAGTATTGTTAACAGGATTTGACGCTTTTGGCGGTGAGAAAATTAATCCGGCATTAGAAGCCATTAAGCGTTTAGACGGGAGAAAAATAGGGGATGTTACAATAGTTACTCAAGAAGTGCCGACTGTTTTCCGTCGATCAATTGAATTCGCTGTAAAAGCGATTGAAGAGCATCGCCCTGATGTAGTCATTTGCATCGGACAAGCTGGAGGAAGGTTGAAAATTACGCCTGAACGTATCGCTATTAATATTGATGACGCAAGGATTCCGGATAATGATGACAAACAGCCGATTGATGAACCGGTTGTCGAGGGCGGGCCGGCAGCGATTTGGTCAACACTACCTATCAAAAGAATTGTCCGTTGCCTTAAGGAGGAAGGAATCCCCGCCGCTGTTTCCAATACCGCCGGGACCTTTGTATGCAATCATTTATTTTATGGTGTGATGCATTATTTGCAAACAGAAGCACCTGACATTCGCGGCGGGTTTATTCATATTCCATATCTGCATGAACAAACAATTGATAAAGAAGCGCCGAGTTTAAGTCTTGATACGATTGTAAAGGGTTTGGAGATTGCAGCTGTTATGGCAGCAAATGAAAAAGATGATATTAAAGAAGTTGGCGGTGCGACACATTAAGTTTGTTATCTAGGATAGATGGTTAAATATGTTAACAGTAAAAAAGAGTTGCCGCTTTATATAGCAGCAACTCTTATTTTATACCAACCTTTTAAAATCAACCCGTTTATTAATTGCATACATAATCGGCGCACCGACAGCCATAACGACGAATTCCCCGATTGCGGTTGTTAACCATGTCCATAAGAAAGGCACATGAAAAGCTAAATGAAGTTCTAAAGCAATCAGAAACATAGTAATGGTAAAGACGACGGTATTCACCGCCATACGAACCCATATGTTTTTAATAAATCGTGCCAATATGATAGTTATGATTAACGAAATAACCGATTGCCCAACACCGAAGATGAGATCGTATGCGACCATTGGCGAAAAAAACAGGTTGGTTAAGATAACGCCTAAAACGATACCGAATATATATTTTTTATTGAAAACAACGAGATGGTTAAACATTTCCGAGATGCGGAATTGTATGACCTTAAATCCGAATGGCTGAATAAGCATTGAAACTACAATATACAATGCTGCT
This sequence comes from Scopulibacillus cellulosilyticus, assembly GCF_042665295.1. NCBI lineage: Bacteria > Bacillati > Bacillota > Bacilli > Caryophanales > Sporolactobacillaceae > Scopulibacillus > Scopulibacillus cellulosilyticus. The sequence continues at coordinate 39,744 of NZ_JBHTCO010000013.1, read as the reverse complement.
ATAATCGCGTTTCCAACCAGTGTTTTTACCTTCATATCATTCTCTCCTTAGTTTTTTTACGTGGGAGGTTTTCGAACCACGTCGGGTAATACCCAAAGATATAATTATACTTATACATTGACATTTAGTCAAAAGACATTTAGCTAATACCATAGAATGTTATAATGAAAATTACAAAATATTAGAAAAGGAGGGCGTGTAAAGATGAGTAAATGCAATATCGATCATTCTTTTGAAGATGTCAGAAATAAGTTTTTGTCGCAATCAAGCTTTCTACCCGATGAAATCAATTCATTATTTAAGTCCTTTTTTACAAAAGAACAATCACAAGAGGTGCTCAATGAAATCTTTCACCTTTTAAAAAAGTATGATTTAGCCGCTGAAGGTGAACAAAACGATAGGAATGAAAAAATAGCGGCTATACTAAAAAATTGTTAACTTTATAATTCTGTAAGAAGAGTTCTTATCTAAACGTCGCATAACTTCGGCGTTTAGATTTTTTTGTAACTAATTTTTAACTTTTTAATACCCTATCGATGGTAAAATAAGTTGATCAAAATAGCTTGAAGTTTTCCAATACATTCTATAAGAATTTTGTGCCTTCCGCGACTTTATTGAAAGATTAACAGAGAATGATAGAAAAATGTTAAATACATACTCTGTAAGTATTTAAATACCAAGTTTTAAAAAAGTGGTGATGATCTTATAAACGTCGGAGATCAATAGTTTAGGAAATAATAAAACAAAATAATAAAAAGAGGGCCTTGTATGAGAAGAAAATCCAAGGAGATTAAAAGGCGCAGACGATTTATTGGATATAGCGTCGTCTATATTTTATTGCTTATCATAGCCGGGTATTTATTTCATCAAAAATTATCAGCTCATTCAAATGAAAGTGTCAGTGCCTCCGCTAAAAATGAGGAAAGTGAACATCAAACTAAAATTAAAAATAAAGCTGTTAATAAAACGAAGCCGTCGGGAAATCCGCCAGTAAATATTGTTAACAGCAAAAATATCGACAGTTATTTAAAATCCATTCATTTTAACGGTTCGGCCATGGTGGTCAAAGATGGTAAAGTTGTCATTGATAAAGGTTATGGTTTTGCTAATCGTGAAAAAAGGATTAAAAATAATTCAAATACAGTCTATTATATTGGTTCGATTACAAAATCGTTTGTTTCAACAGCACTGATGCAGCTTCAAGAAAAAGGGAAGGTAAACGTTCATGATTCATTGGCGAAATACCTTCCTAATTTCCCGCATGCTAATCAGCTAACACTCTTCGATCTTTTGACACATACTTCCGGTATCCGTGAAATTGATGAATCGCAAAAAAAGCTGACAAGAGAGCAGCTGATGCAGAAGATCGGGAAAAATGCGCAAATGTTAATGTTTGCTCCTGGAACAAGGTGGGCATATTCAGATTCGAATTACTCTATTCTTGGATATGTTGTTGAAAAGGTATCGGGGGAATCTCTGCACGATTATATACAGCAGCACATCTTTCAACCGGCAGGCATGAATCAATCAGGATTTGGTACACAATTTAAAAAAGAACCTTATCCATCGACCGGTTATAAAATCAAAAATGGAACAATGTATACACCTGCCATACCTGATTTCTCGCAGCTTTTCGGCTGCGGTGATATTTACACGACAGCGTCTGATTTGTATAAATTTGATCATGCGCTGGCATCTGGAAAACTTGTATCGAAAGAAAGTTACAAACAAATTTTCACACCATTTAAAGCAACATACGGTTTTGGATGGTATATTGATCCGGGAAGTGTCTCCTCACATGGTGTCTTACCGGGATGGAATGGCTTAAATAGCTATGGAAAAAGCGGAAAGGTCTATGTTGTTCTCCTATCTAATATTGAAAATAATATCAAATCATTTGGTATTGTAAATAATAATATTTACACAAAGTTGGCAAATGATCCTGCACTTTAAGGCGAGTGATGAACTCGTCTTTTTTTTATATTGACCGCAGTGTTCCCATACCGGAAGCATAGTTTCTTCCGGCAATAAGCACACCTGCCCCTCCTTTTACATATGACATAATGTATGGGCGAGTTAAGGAGGAGTAGGGATGATCACGGTTAATATCGGGAGTAAAGCATTTCAATTTCGCGGTGATTTAGAGTCTTATTTTCATCAGTTCCGCGAAAATATTATTGGCACCAATCAGATGTTCCAGTCTCCTTATGGCAAAAAGAAAATTATTTATTCAGATTGGACGGGGAGCGGCAGGTTATACCGTCCTATTGAAGAGAAGATTAGTAAAGTTTTTGGACCTTATATGGCAAATACCCATACTGAGTCCAATATCACAAGTTCGGTTATGACATTAGCTTACGGGCATGCTAAAAAAATTATTAAAGATCATGTTAACGCAGATAAATATGATGTCATCTTGTTTGACGGTTTTGGCATGACGTCAGTTATTAATAAACTTCAAAGATTATTAGGCTTAAAGGTACCGGAAAAATTAAAGAGTAAAATAAGTCTTTCTGAAGAAGAACGTCCCATTATATTTGTGACGCATATGGAGCATCACTCGAACCATACATCCTGGCTCGAGACGCTTGGGGATGTCATTATTTTAAAACCCGATTCAAGCGGAAGACCCAGTACCGATCATTTAGAGGAGCTTTTAAAGCAATACAAGGATCGAAAGTTTAAAATCGGTTCATTTTCGGCATGCTCTAACGTCACAGGCATTCAGGTTCCTTATCATCAATTTGCAAAAAAGATGCATGAACACGGCGGGATTTGCTTTGTTGATTTTGCTGCATCAGCGCCTTACGTTGATATTAATATGCACCCGGATGACCCCCTTGAAAAATTAGACGGGATATTTTTTTCGCCTCACAAATTTTTAGGGGGACCGGGTTCAAGCGGTGTTGTTGTGTTCGATTCAAGGCTTTATGTTAATCAAGTTCCTGATCATCCTGGCGGCGGAACAGTATTATGGACTAATCCCTGGGGGCAGCATCATTATTTTCCGGACATTGAAGCTCGCGAAGATGGCGGCACGCCCGGCATTTTACAAGGGATAAAAGCAGCCTTAGCGATTAAATTAAAGGAAAAAATGGGCATTGATAACATCATAAAAAGAGAAAAAGAACTCGTAGAAATCCTCCTGACATCTTTAAAAGAAATCCCCGATTTACATGTACTGGAAGACCATATGACAGACCGGTTAGGCATTGTGTCATTTTACGTTGACGGGATTCATTATAACCTTATTGTTAAACTGCTGAATGATCGATTTGGCTATCAGGTTCGGGGAGGATGCTCATGCGCCGGGACCTATGGCCATTATTTATATCATATTGACCAAAAAGCTTCTAAGCTTATTACAGACAAAATTGACAGCGGCGATTTAACAACAAAACCGGGCTGGGTACGATTTTCAGTCCATCCGACGACGACCAACGAAGAGGTATACGGATTTGTTCAGGCCATGAAATTAATCATTAAAAATATCGAGGAATGGAAAAAGGACTATAATTATGATCCGAAAAGTAATGATTACTTTTACATTAATCACAAGAGGGCCGATATGGATCAGATTTTTCGGCTTGAGGAGTAAAGGCCGTTCTATAATTTTTTTGAGATGTCAGGAAAAGCCGCTGAAGAGATCAGCGGCTTTTTGCATCCATAACTTAACAATCCCTTAACAAAAAGGCGGAAGTCACTTAATAAAGGCCATTTACACTTTAAGTGAAATGACCAATTTACTAAAAGAGGTGACTATTTTGTTAAGAATTAAAAAGAAAGCTAAGATGAATATTGCTCTGTCTTTGGCTGCTGTTGCGACGTTTACATTCAGTTATTTAACGGATGCGAATGCGAAGGGGCCCGTAAAACAAGAAAATGATCATGACAAAGCTAAAAATGTGATTCTTTTTGTTGGGGACGGTATGGGAGCAGCGCATCGAAATGCCATTAGACTTGCGACCGTTGGTAAAAAGGGAGAACTTGCCATGAATGAAATGCCATATGCTGGCATCGTTCATACGAGTTCAACAAGTCCAGTGACAGACTCTGCCGCAGCTGCAACAGCAATGGCGACTGGAGTGAAAACATATAACGGTGCTATTTCGTTAGATACCCGCAAAAAACCATTAAAAACGGTTTTAGAATCAGCAAAAGCACATGGTAAATCAACTGGACTGGTGACAACAAGCCAAGTCACTGACGCAACACCTGGAGCGTTTGGCGCTCATGTTGCTGATCGTTCTTCACAAAGTGATATTGCCAACCAATATCTTAAAAATAGTAAAGTAGATGTGATTTTAGGCGGGGGTGAGGATTATTGGTATCCCAAAGGCCAATCGGGTGCCTATCAAGATCATCCATCCGAAGATCCGACAGAAGAAAGTAAAGGGACCCAGGGAAATCTGGTTAATGATGCAAAAAAATTGGGTTATTCTTATGTGACAAACGCCAAAGAACTTAAGAAAACCAATAATAAAAAAGTGCTTGGTCTGTTTGCAAATGAAGAGATGTTCCAGCAAAAGCCTGAAGGCAAAGGTGATATTTATCATCCTTCCGTTTCTTTGCCTGAAATGACAAATAAGGCAATAGATACGCTTTCTAAAAATAAAAAGGGGTTCTTTTTAATGGTGGAAGAAGAGGCAACAGATGAGATGTCTCACGTTAACAATGCCAAACAAATGATTAAAGCCGGCCAACAGCTGGATAAAGCAGTAAAAGAAGCAAAGGCATTTGCCGGTAAACATCCCGATACTTTGGTTTTAGTTGCTGCCGATCATGAAACAGGCGGGCTTGCAATAGAGGATACAGATAACAAAGATGAATCCGGTGAAGGCATCTCCAAAGAAGATGGTCCTTTTAATGTTGCACATTCTAAGGATCAATTTATGATCGATTGGACAAGGACGGAACATACAGCGGATGATGTGCCGCTGACAGCAATGGGGAGAAACGCTCAATTATTCACGGGTACTTATGAAAATACCCATATTCATAACGCGCTTTTAAAAGCAATGGGACTGAAATAGTTTTACCTCAATCAGTATGACATATTTTAAAAGGGATTAAAAACAGTAACCAAACAGCATAAAAAATCTCCTTTTACAAAAAATAAAGTGACTATAATTATGGAGGTTATGGATATATGGAAGCCAAAAGGGTAAAACAAATTTTGTCCTCCCCGGCTGATATTGATGTTAAGTATCATGATGTCTCAGTATGGATTGATAAGTTAAATGAAGATGAAAGAACAGCTACCGTCCATTTACTGCACGGTCCTTTAGAAGAACATACAGTCGTAGAAATTTCGGAATTAGAAGAAGAACATACAATTACAGAGGTTTCAGAATAAGGTTTCAAGTAAAGCTGCCGGTATTAATGGCAGCTTTAATGTCATTTTTATAGTTTGTTCAAGTTGGGAATACTAGCGCTATAAAGGAGTGATAACTATGTCTGAAATCGCAAATTTAACTAACGAACAATTAAATAAAATAACCCATATGGAGAACGAGCTTGGTGTTATACTTGTCGCTTATGAGGATGATAAACATTCAAATAAAGAAGATGAGTATAAAAACAGTTTAAATAATAATGGAGCAGGTATATAACAGACCTTACGAAAAATCCCGCAAAGCGGGATTTTTATTATGGCTTGGCTTGGAATCAGCCAAGCTTTCTATTGGTTTTTCTTTCTTTTCTTATTGTTTTGCCTTTCTGCTTCGGTGAGCGGTTCGTTGGCAAATTCATGATCAAATTGCCGGGAGAGGTTCTTTCTTACTGCTTGTTCATCATTAACTTCAGATTTTAAATGCTTTTTCACATTTTTACCCATCGTAACACCTCCATGAACATATTTTGCTCAACTTTTCGAGAAGTCATGTAATGTACAAAGTTAGTTAAAATAAAAAGAAGCGGGTATCCCGCTCCTTAACAAAGACTTTATTCATTAATAATTCCTGCAAGAAGTTCATAAGACCGCAGGCGTTCTTGATGACCGTAAATCTGAGAGTTGACAATGATTTCATCAGCCTGTGTTTTATCAAGAAATTTCTGCAGTTTTTCTTTAACCATGTCAGGCGTGCCTATGATTGATGATTTAATCTTATCTTTGATGGCTAACCATTCATAATCTGACATTAACGATTCAATATTTTCGACGGGAGGCTGTAATTTAGCAGGCTTACCCCGAACAAGGCTCAAAGATTGCTGTTGCTGTGAAGTCGCGAGCCACTTCGCTTTCTCTTCTGTTTCCGCAGCGATGACATTGGCGCCAACCATAACGTAAGGTTCTTCTAGAACGTTTGACGGCTGGAAATGACTCCGGTAAATTCTTAAGGCCGGTAATGTATTTTCGGCCGCAAAATGACTGGCAAACGCAAAAGGCAGTCCAAGGATGCCGGCAAGCTGGGCGCTAAAGCCGCTTGATCCCAACAGCCAAATGGGAATATTAAGGCCTTCCCCCGGCACAGCATGAACCTTCTGTTCATGTTCGGCTAACGTTGGATCAAAATAGGCGCGCAGCTCGGCAACTTCATCTGGAAAATGATCTCCATTATTAAAACGGCGCAAAGCTCGGGAAGTGGTAGGGTCTGTTCCAGGCGCACGTCCGAGCCCAAGGTCAATTCGCCCCGGATACATCGATTCTAATGTACCGAATTGTTCGGCTATCATAAGAGGCGGATGGTTGGGAAGCATAATACCGCCGGAACCGACCCGGATACGTGAAGTGCCGGATGCAATATAACCAATAACGACCGATGTTGCCGAACTTGCAATACCAGGCATGTTATGATGCTCAGCAACCCAATAACGGTTGAATCCCCATTTCTCTGCATGCTGGGCTAAATCCAAACTGTTTTTAAAGGATTCTGCCGGTGTTCCCCCTTCTATAATAGGAGCAAGATCTAAAACTGAAAATGAAATATCACGAAGTTTTTTTGAGTTTTCTTCTATAGTCAATCCTTTTCACTCCATTTCGGAATTAGGATAAAATCTTTTATATAAAACAGTTTACCGATTCTTCAATAGAGGATACTAATTTTTTGCTTGTATGATGTGAATTTATAAAGGCCTTTCACGGAATTATTTGACCAAAATATTGGCATCAATAATTCTGTTTTATTAGGCGGAATTTTCCCGAAATTAAAGTCCCGGTGTCGATAGTCATCGACTATCTTTAAAAATAATGATTTAATTTTCAAAATTCCTATTGAAATATTTTAAATTTTCCCATACAATAATTTGTGAAAACGATTCCAGATTAATTTCGATAAATTTCTGAAAAACTGAAAAGGATTTCATAAAAGAATAGAGGACTGACTTAATGATGCCTACAATCGAGGATGTTGCTAAATTAGCAGGATTGTCGCCTGCTACGATTTCACGAGTCATTAATAACCACCCGTACGTTTCACAGGAGAAAAAAGATCTTGTTTTCAAAGCAATGAAAGAGTTAGGTTATGTGCCAAATTCAAATGCGCAAAGGCTTAGGAAGCAGAAAACTGAGACAATAGCTGTTCTGATTGAAAGGATAGCCAATCCCTTTTTTAGCCAGCTTGTTGAAAGTATGGATATCATTGCGAATGAAAACGGGTACAAATTGCTTATCTGTCAGACCAATAATGATAAAAGGAAAGAATTAGAGTATTTAAACCTGCTTAAGACAAAACAAATTGATGCTTTAATCTTTGCATCAATTGAGAGCGAATGGTCAGTGGTGGAAAATTTTTTACAATATGGCCCAATCGTCTTTTGCAATGATTTTGCTGAATCAGCTTCTGTTCCAATTATTTACCTTGATCAATATAGAAGTGCGTATACTGGAACAAAACATCTCATTGATAAAGGATATACTAAACTTTCTTACTGCGGAGGTTCTAAGTTAACCTGTTTAGGACGGGATCGAAAAAATGGCTTTATGTCTGCTGTAGAGGAGGCGGGGTTAAACATTTTAGATCAATGGTGGTTTAAAGACGCATTAACCATTGAAGATGGAAAACAAATTTTACGGAAAATCTCCGTTATGGATAATCCGCCTGATGCCATATTTACAGGAAGTGATGAAGTAGCTGCAGGCATGATTAAAGAAGCCAAGTCTTGCGGGATCAAGGTACCTGGAGATCTGGCCGTTATGGGATTTGACAATCAGCCCATTGCCGAATTGATGGAACCGGGCATAACAACGATCTGTCAGCCGGTTAAACAAATGGGTATTCAGACAATGGATGTGATGATTGATTTATTAGTTAATAAAAGAAAGTTGGAACATCGTTTTATTCAGATTCCGTTTCATTTGGTAGTAAGGGAATCGACTTGATAAAGGAGGGGAGAAGGAAGCTGTTTTTCTAAGTTAATGGGGATTGTCCCCGGTTGAATGTGAAATCGATTTCAGAAGGGATGGTTAAAATGAACACCAAGGTGAAACGAATGCTGGCTTTAGGTTTTTGTTCCGCGGCGCTGGTTCTTGCCTCATGCAGTACCGGCGTATCGGCACCTAAAGAAAATCCTTATGGAAAATCTGAAGGAAAGAAAGTCACGATTGTATATGCAACAGGAAAAGACAGCACTAATGGAACAAAAAAAAATGATCGAGTCTTTTGAAGAAAAGTATCCCAACATTCACGTTAAATACAGGCAAATGCCGTCAGATTCCGGAAAGGAGCATGATGCTTATGTTACGATGCTGAATGCTAAGTCATCTGAAATTGATGTTTTCAATGTTGATACTGTATGGCCGGCTGAGCTGGCGCAAGCAGGCTATGTCTACCCGCTTAACCGCTTCATGAAAAAGGATCACATTGATAAAAGCCAATATAATAGTGCTGCAATCAGCGCTGGTCAATTTAATGGCAAGCAATGGGCAATGTCCCTGTATATTGATGTCGGTCTATTATTCTATCGAACCGATATGGTGGATAAGCCCCCTAAAACTTGGGATGATCTCATTTCCGAGGCGGAAAAATTGAAGGGTGAGAAAAGGACTGATTACGGCTATTTGATGCAGGCCAAACAATATGAGGGATTAGTAACCAATGCTGTGGAGTTTATCTCAGCATACGGCGGTAAAATCATCAATGAAAATGGTGAAGTCGTTGTCAATAGTCCTGAGACGATTAAAGGGTTAAAAAAGATGGTTGAGATTGCAAACTCTGACTTTGTACCAAGAAATATTACGGATTTTACTGAGACTGAGTCGGCTACTTCTTTTATTGAGGGAGAATCGCCCTTTGTCCGAAACTGGCCTTACCAGTATGCGCTTGCTAATGATAAAGAGCAGTCTAAAATTGCCGGAAAAGTCGCTGTTGCCCCATTGCCTGCGGGAGACAAAGGCAATGCTTCGGCCCTCGGCGGCTGGATGGTGGCAATGAATAAATACTCAGAACACAAAAAGGCTGCGTGGAAATTTTTGAAGTTTCTGACGGGTCCCGAAGGAGAAAAAATAAATGCCGTCTGGGGAGGTAAAGCCCCTACTATTATGTCGTTATATAAAGATAAGGAGGTATTGAAAGCCAATCCATTCTTTGGTGAAAAGGGTTTTGTTAAAGGGATTAAATCAGCGGTACCGCGTCCGGTTGTACCAAACTATCAGGAAGTATCCGAGATCATTCAAATTCAAGTGTCAAAGGCCATTGCCAAGCAGGAAACAGTCGAGCAGGCGGTTAGAAATATGGAAAAGCAATTAAAAGCCGCTTTAAAATAGGTAATCTTACATTTTAAAAAGAATTGAGGTGCGGGTATGGCAGCTGGAAAAGGAAAACTGAAAATCAATAATTCTGAGAAACGAACGGCCTATTTATTAGTGGCGCCGGCATTGATTTTAATCTTGGTGATTTCGATTTATCCTGTGCTCCAGTCCTTTTATTTCAGCTTATTTGATTTACGGTTAAACGATCCGCAAAAAGCGGATGTTCATTTAAGTTATAACGTTGATCTTGAACAATATTTCTATTATTATCCGTTCCTGATTGAAGATTTAAAGAAAGAAGCACAAACAGCGAAGGGGGCTGAAAAAACTTATATAAAACAAATCATTCAGCGTCTTGAATCACTCGATCAAAACATCAGAAAGGATACGAAAGACAATTATCAACAGGTCAAAAAGATTGAGGAGGATTTTGAAACACCTTCAACATCATTAAGTGTTGTAAAAATAAATGATGAGACAGCCAAGTCATTCCAAAAAACAATTAAAGAGGTTAATCAACAACTTAAACAGATTACAAGTCTTAAGAATAAAAAAGAAGTGATTGGTCTCGCTAATGGGCTTAAAGGTGTCATTTTTGAGCCGAATTATATCGGCTTTCATCATTATGCTGAGCAGCTTAAAAGCGGTCGAATGTGGTCTTCATTGTGGAATACAGTTTTCTTTACGATTGTATCAGTATTAATCGAATTTGTTCTTGGTTTGGCCATAGCACTTCTAATAAACAAAGCCTTTTTTGGCCGTGGATTGATTCGGGCAACGGTGTTAATTCCTTGGGCGATTCCGACAGCTGTTTCCGCTTTAATGTGGAAGTTTCTGTATGACGGCCAATACGGGATTGTTGCTAAATTCTTTTCAAAAATAGGACTGGTTGACAATATGAGTACTTTGCTGTCATCGAAAGCCGGAGCCATGTTTTCCGTCATTTTATCTGATGTGTGGAAGACTACACCTTATATTGCGCTGTTATTGCTAGCGGGTCTTCAAGTGATACCTAAATCGCTCTATGAAGCCGCTTCGATTGATGGCGCAAGTAAATGGAAACAGTTTACGAGTATTACACTGCCTTCGCTGAAATTAAGTATTTTGGTTGCCCTTTTATTCAGGACATTGGATGCTTTCCGTGTCTTTGACTTGATCTATGTTCTGACCGGGGGAGGTCCGGCTAATTCGACAGAGACTATTTCGATTCTAGCTTACAAAGAGATGTTTTCACAAACCAATTTTGGTGCGGGATCAGCCTTATCAGTGATTGTCTTTATCTGTGTTGCTGTCATTTCGATCATCTTTGTTAAGGTGCTGGGGTCTGATCTATTGCCAGAAGGTTCAAAAAAGTAAAGGAGGAAAAAAGATGGAGAAAAAAGCCGGACCGCTGTTTTATGTTTTTATGGTCATTTTTGTCTTTGTTGTGATGTTTCCATTCATTTGGATCTTTTTAAGCTCGATCAAGCCATCTTCTGAACTGTTTGGAGATAAAGCGTTTCAATGGTTCAGTGATAAACCGACATTTAAAAACTACATATCAGTCTTTACAAATTATCCATTTCTCAAATATTTGTGGAACAGCTTTATCGTTTCTTCAATTACAACGATTTACACAGTATTCTTTGCCTCCTTTTGTGCCTATGCCATTGCCAGGCTGCAATTCAGAGGTAAAACGGTGATTTTAGGGCTGGTTTTATCAGTATCCATGTTTCCGCAAATTGCGACCCTGTCACCAATTTATATTATTTTGAAAAATTTAGGTTTGACAAACAGCTATTTAGGTCTGATTATTTCTTACACGACGATTACGCTTCCTTTGTCAATTTGGATTCTTGTTGTGTTTTTCAGGAAAATTCCTCATGACCTTGAGGAAGCAGCGAAAATTGACGGGGCAACACATATGCAGACTTACTGGCGGGTGATTTTTCCATTGGCGGTTCCCGGGCTGTTTACAACTGCGATTTTAGCTTTTATTGCCGCATGGAATGAATTTTTATTCGCTTTAACGATCAATACATCTGACCAATATAAAACAGTCCCAGTTGGCATAGCCATGTTTCAAGGGCAATTCACCATTCCATGGGGTGAAATCTGTGCCGCAACCGTTGTCGTTACTATCCCGCTCGTGGTTATGGTTTTAATATTCCAAAAAAGGATTGTTTCAGGTCTGACATCCGGATCTGTTAAAGAATAGTTAGGAGTGATAAAAGATGAAAATTACAGTATGGAACGAAAATCGTCACGAACAGAAAAACCCGCGAGTTAAAGAAGTTTACCCAAATGGCATTCATGGGGCGATAGCCGGATTTTTAGAAAAAAGCGGTTTGGATGTCACTTGCGCAACACTGGATGAGCCGGATCATGGCTTAACGGAGGATGTCTTGAATCAAACCGATGTTTTGGTTTGGTGGGGGCATATTGCCCATGATGAAGTCAGGGATGAGATCGTTGATAAAGTCCATGACCGAGTCCTTAATGGTATGGGATTAATTGTTCTCCATTCCGGTCACTTCTCGAAGATTTTCAAAAAGCTTATGGGGACATCTTGCAACCTGAAATGGCGGGAAGCAGATGAAAATGAACGGCTTTGGGTGATTGACCCCGCTCATCCGATTGCAGAAGGTCTGGGAGAATATATAGATCTTGATAAGGAGGAAATGTACGGTGAACATTTCGATATTCCAACACCTGATGAGCTTGTGTTTGTCAGCTGGTTTGCCGGCGGTGAGATTTTCCGCAGCGGATGTACATATAGACGCGGTCAAGGGAAAATCTTTTATTTTCAGCCGGGTCACGAAACTTATCCAACCTACTATCATCAAGACATTCAACAAGTGATTATCAATGCTGTTCGTTGGGCAAAACCGTCACCACGGTCTAAACCAGCTTACGGCAACGCCAAACCTTTAGAAAAAATATAAACCATTTTTATGAAAAAGAAGGAGGAAATACAAATGTCAAAGTTAAAAATTGCAGTTATAGGCTGCGGAAGTATTGCAAGGCACCGGCACTTACCTGAATACGAGGCAAATGAACATGTTGAGATAGCGGCTGTTTGTGACATTGTTAAAGAACGTGCAGAGGAAATGGCTGATAAATACGGTGCAGCGGCTTATAGCAATTATCAAGATGTCCTGCGTGATAGGACGATTGATGCCGTCAGCATTTGTACGCCAAACTATCTTCATGCACCAATTTCGATTGATGCCTTAAATGCAAAAAAACATGTCCTTTGCGAAAAGCCAATGGCAACTTCAAAGCGGGAAGCACTGGATATGATTGAAGCTTCAAAAAGAAATAATAAAAAGTTAATGATCGGTCATAATCAGCGTTTTGTACCATCACATCAAAAGGCGAAAGCGCTGATTGAGGACGGTGAAGTTGGAAAAATATACAGCTTTCGTACAACATTTGGACACGGAGGCCCGGAATCGTGGAGTGCGGACGGGAAACGAAGCTGGTTTTTCAAGAAGGATCAAGCCTTTATCGGAGCCATGGGTGACTTAGGGGTTCATAAATCCGACCTTATCCGCTATTTACTGGGCGAGGAAGTAACCGAAGTCGCGGCTCTCGTCGAGACGAAAGCTAAGAAAGAAACCGATGTTGATGATAATGCCGTCTGTGTCTTGAAAACAGAAAGCGGTATCATCGGAACGCTGACCGCAAGTTGGTCATATGTCTCAGCTGAGGACAATTCAACGATCATATATGGTGAAAAGGCAATTTTAAGATTAGAGGATGATCCGCAATATTCATTAGTTGTAAAATATCAAACTGGAGAAACGGTTAAATATGAAATGGGACAAATACAATCCAATGATAAGGGCGGCCAAACCAATTCCCAAGTGATCAATAGATTCGTATCTTGTATTCTCAATGATCTTCCGTCACCGGTATCGGGTGAAGAGGGAATGAAATCACTTGATGTGATATTAGCAGCACTTGAATCAAATGCAATGAAACAAATTGTTAAAGTGCAAACATCATAGATTAGAAGGGAATGTTTTCGAATGGGAAAGCTGAAAGTAGGTATTATAGGTGCAGGGGGAATTGCCCAAAGCAGACATTTACCGGCATTAGATAAGCTTTCAGAAAAAGTTGCAATTCAAGCGGTTCACGATCTTAATGGGAAAAAAGCACAATTGGTTGCTGCACAATACAACATTCCGCATGTAACTGGTGACTACCGTGACATGTTAACCGATGTAGATGCTGTATTTATTTGTACACCAAATAAATTCCATTCGGAAATAGCTGTAGCGGCGCTTAATCAGGGGGTTCATGTTTTTTGCGAAAAGCCAATGGCGATTTCAGAAGCCGCCTGCCAAGAAATGCTCCAAGCGGCTAAGGCTTCGGGAAAAATTTTATCAATTGGTTATCATTATAGATTTATGAAGGAATCTCAAGCAGCAAAGAGGGTTATTGAGGCCGGTGATATCGGCAAACCGCTCGTAGCTCGTGTTCAGGCACTAAGACGCCGTAAAGTACCGGGATGGGGTGTATTTACAAATAAAGCGCTTCAGGGCGGCGGTTGCTTAATCGATTTTGGTTGTCATTCAATCGATTTAGCGATGTGGTTATTAGGTAACCCGAAACCAGTTCATATTATAGGCAAAACGTATAATGAGCTGAGCAAAACACCGAATCAGGTTAACATATGGGGGAAAATTGATCATACAGCCTTCGATGTAGAAGACCATGCAACAGGATATGTCCTTTTCGATAATGGCTGCTCCCTGCTTTTAGAGGCTTCGTGGGCAGCTAATATAGAAGAAGATATTGAGTCTATCAGTCTATCGGGTGTTGATGGCGGAGTGAATGTATTTCCGTTTCAAGTTAATCAGTCGAAACACGGTATGCTATTGAATAGTGAAGCGAACTGGCTCCCGGGGAATAGTGACCCGGGCCTTCGGCAGGCGGAAAACTTCGTTAACAGCTGCCTAGGCCTTGAAGAACCGGTTGTCAAACCGGAAGAAGCGATCCAAGTCTCACAAATAATTGAAATGATTTATAAAAGCAGCGAGCAAGGGAAAAGTCTGCTTATTAATAACTAAAAAGGGGTGCAGAACTTTATGAACTTAGGCGTATTTACTGTTTTATTTTCTGATAAATCTTTTGAAGATATGTTGGATTATGTTAAAGAAGCCGGTCTTGACGCCGTTGAGATCGGGACGGGAGGCAACCCGGGCAATGCTCACTGTGATGTGGATGCATTGCTTGATAGTGAAGATAAAAGAAAAGCTTATATGGAAGCCGTTCATTCCAGGGGACTGACAATCAGCGCTTTTAGCTGCCATGCCAATCCAATTAGTCCTGATAAAGGCTATGCTAAAGAATCCGATGAGACGTTTATTAAAACAATCAAACTGGCAGAAATGCTGGATGTTCCGGTTGTAAATTGTTTTTCAGGAACTGCGGGTGACCATGAAGGGGCTAAATACCCTAATTGGCCGGTCACACCTTGGCCGAATGAGTATAGTGACGTTCTAAAATGGCAATGGGAAGAAAAACTTATTCCTTATTGGAAAGATGCAGGAAAATTCGCAGAGGAACATGGTGTAAAAGTTGGACTGGAGCTTCATGGCGGATTTCTTGTTCACACACCCTATACATTATTAAAATTAAGGGAAGAAACATGTTCAGCTATCGGCGCCAATTTAGATCCGAGCCATTTATGGTGGCAAGGCATTGACCCTGTTGGGGCGATCAAAATTTTAGGAAAGGAAGGGGCAATCCACCATTTTCATGCCAAAGATACGTTCATTGATCAGGATAATGTTAACATGTATGGCTTAACTGACATGCAGCCGTATGGCAATGTGCAGACACGGGCCTGGACATTCCGGTCTGTCGGCTGCGGACACGGCATCCAGAATTGGTCTGATATGATGAGTGCACTGCGTACTTACGGTTATGATTATGTTGTCAGTATTGAGCACGAAGATCCCCTTATGTCGATAGACGAAGGTTTCCAACGGGCTGTTACTAATCTGCGGTCTGTCCTTATAAAAGAAAAGCCGGTTGATATGTGGTGGGCTTAAGGAATAAATAGTAGTTTAACCGCTTTATTTTTTCCAAAATGAGTCAAAAACAGTTGGCATAAACCATCTTAGGGGAATCATCGAAAAATAAATCCGTCCATGTTCGGTTAAACTCGCCGATATGGACGGGTTTTCGTTCAAGGAAATAATGTAATAAAAATCAAGCTTAAAATCAAAAGTAATGATCTTTTTTGATAGATAAAATCAAGATGACAGGGGATCGAAGCCTTATACCAATATTAAAGCATTGGCAAGAAATTGACTATAAAAAGGTAAGGCAAGCGATTCAGGAAATTATTGATGATTGGGAAAATAATCCGTAATTATTAATTGATCCAAGCAGACCCCTTTCTTATATTTTAAGGAAAGGGGTTTTTAAATGGTCCGCCATAAATTCTTTCAATGAGGTGTTTTTTATCTGCTTATGCGATATAGTAACAATAACGGAAAAAAGGGACAGAACATTTAGTTATAAAAAGGATGACTTAGCAGTGATTAAAAAAAGTCGTAAGAATGGAGATACAAGCCAATCAAAAACCACCGAATTTATCGTCAAAGAACCTGCAGGGTTACTTGACTTTTTATTGGAAAGCTTATCAAACCGCAGCCGCAACTCGGTCAAATCAATACTGTCTCGCGGACAAGTGTCAGTGAATGGACAAGCCGTCACAAAGCATAATCATCAGCTGGAGCCCGGGCAGCAGGTATCTATTCAATGGGGAAAAGGCCCTGAAAAGGTCGAATTAACTGGACTTAAAATTTTACATGAGGATGATGACATAATTGTCATTGAAAAGGAATCAGGGCTGCTAACGATTGCTTCATCAAAAGAAAAGGAAATGACAGCCTACAGGCAGCTTATGGCGCACGTTCGCAGTAAAAATCCCAAAAATCGGATTTTTATCGTCCACCGGCTTGATCGCGATACATCCGGCGTTATGATGTTTGCTAAAAACAAAAATGTTCAACAGCTTTTGCAAAATTCATGGCGGGAATCGATACTCGAACGCACTTATGTTGCTCTTGTCGAGGGTAAAGTTAAAAAAGAGAAAGATACAATTATTTCTTGGCTGAAAGAGACGAAAACACTTCTGATGTATTCGAGTAAAAAACCAAACGATGGACAAAAGGCAGTCACACACTATAAAATGATACAATCCGACAGAAACTTTTCATTGTTAGAGGTGAAATTGGAAACTGGACGAAAAAATCAAATTCGCGTTCATATGAAGGATATTGGTCATCCAATAGTCGGCGACAAAAAATATGGCTCGAGAAATAATGTAATTGGCCGGCTTGGGCTTCATGCACGGATATTAGCTTTTAAACATCCTATTACGGGGGAAACTTTACGTTTTGAGGCAAAAATACCGAAGCAGTTTCTCAGGCCATTTAATGAAAATAAGAAAAAGTGATGTTGGCAAAGATTAAATAAGGAGGGGTTTTTATGGCAGATATTAAATATGAAATAATAGAAAACATAGGGGTTATTTCAGAATCACCAAAGGGGTGGAAAAAGGAGTTGAATTTAATCAGCTGGAACGGCAGAGAACCGAAATATGATCTTCGGGACTGGTCACCCGAACATGAAAAAATGGGTAAAGGAATTACACTAACTGAAGAAGAAATCATTCAGCTTAAACAAGTGTTGCGAGACTTTGATAAGTAAAAAAGAATAAGGAGAACATCATGCCAACTAATGAGCCATTTTTATCAGCAATGAAACCTTTTTTACAAGATGCTTGGAAGAAGGCAGGTTTTAAAGGACCGACATCCATTCAAATAAAATCAACACCCTTAATATTAGAAGGGAAAAATGTTATTGCAGAGTCACCGACTGGAACGGGTAAAACCCTTGCCTATTTATTGCCCCTGTTACAGCGTATCAATTTAGAAATAAACAGTCCTCAGGCAGTTATTTTGGCGCCATCGCGGGAGCTTGTCATGCAAATCTTTGAACAAACGCAAAAATGGGCGGAAGGCAGCGGCATTGCGCCGGCTTCTTTCATCGGCGGGGCCAATATCAAAAGACAATTGGAAAAATTGAAGAAGCATCCTCAGGTTATCGTAGGGACATCCGGCCGTGTATTGGAATTAATCAAGCTAAAGAAATTGAAAATGCATGAGGTTAAGACCATTGTCATGGATGAAGGCGATCAGCTGCTTGTACCGGAACACATTGATACGATTAAGAACATCATTAAAACAACTTTGAATGATCGGCAGCTGCTTCTTTTCTCTGCAACCTTACCTAATCATATTGAACAACTTGCAAAAGACATAATGGATCAGGCGGAAATTGTAAAAGTAAATCAAACTAAAGCGGCGAAATCAAAGGTCGAACATATTTATTTTGTCTGTGAAGCAAGGGAGAAAATTGAGGTTTTAAGAAAGATTATGAGAACAGGGTCTTTAAAGGCATTAGCCTTTGTAAAGG
This sequence comes from Scopulibacillus cellulosilyticus, assembly GCF_042665295.1. Lineage (NCBI taxonomy): Bacteria > Bacillati > Bacillota > Bacilli > Caryophanales > Sporolactobacillaceae > Scopulibacillus > Scopulibacillus cellulosilyticus. The sequence continues at coordinate 21,575 of NZ_JBHTCO010000013.1, read as the reverse complement.
ACATTGGCAACTTATCCGTATTAGCCGAAAAATTGCAGTATAAAGGTATCCCTGCAGGTGTGCTGCATAGTGAGGCGAAGAAATCAGAGCGTGAAACAGCTCTTAAAAATTTTCGCGCTGGAAAATATCCGTTGCTGCTGGCTACAGATGTGGCTGCCAGAGGACTGGATATTGAAGGACTGACGCATGTTATCCATGTTGATTTTCCAGAGAGTGTCACACAGTATGTTCACCGGTCGGGCCGAACGGGCAGACAAGGCTCATCTGGGATTGTGATATCAATTGTCACGCCCAGAGAAGAGCGTGACCTAAAGAAGTTCTGCCGGGAATGTCAAATACCTGTACATAGAAAGATATTGTTTAAAGGACAAATAACGGATAAGAAGCCTGGCCCAAACCGTTCAAACAGTAATAAACGAACCAGAAAACGTCATTAAGAAAAGAAGCGGAAGTATTATCCTCCGCTTCTCTACTTTTGGAATTTAATTTATCCTTAAGTTTCCTTTGAAAATTTATAACCCATCAAAAATCCCTGAATGAAACATTCCTCAGCCTCGCATATAGCTGTATAATTATAAGCAGCATCTACATCAAGAAGCTTTCCTTTTTGTTCTTGTGTATTCAAAAGATTAGCTAATGCATTATATTCATGTATTAACTCTTTATTAGATTGTTTGACTTCTTTAGATTCCATTCCGATCATCGGGTTCTCTATCATTTTTCTCAGAGCGACTTCTCTTAAAACATCTTCAATTGTCACATATTGATTATTTGTTCCCCTATTTTTATACCCGTTAAATTCATTTTCGCGTTTTTGTTTTAAGACTTTTTCGACCTTTTTAAGTGAAACTGTTGAGACTTTAGACATTATCCCACACCCCTTTTTTACTTTAAGTGTTTAATTTCATAAGCGTAACTGCGAACACAGTGAGTTAGCGAGACTTGTGCTCTGGAGTACCAGGCAGTTGTCTGCGCCTTATGGCTTGATATCAGCCAAGTTTTCTTTAAGATTAATAGCATTATGTCCAAAAATAACAATATTAAACTATGAAATTGAAAATAAGATAATTGATTTTAATTTAGCATGAGTCATAAAGATTGATCATTTGAAGATAATGAAAACGCATCCGAATAAAAGTTATATTTCCAAGGGCGGCATGCGGTTGCTAGTTCCCGGAGACACCTATATAATGTATTTATCGAAAATTCACACCTGGGGGGATATTCAGTTGCCTATAAATATTCCAAAAAAATTACCTGCACGGGAAATTCTCGAAAATGAAAATATTTTTGTCATGGATGTTGAACGGGCAAACAGCCAAGACATTCGACCTTTAAATATATTAATTTTAAATCTAATGCCGGAGAAGGAGAAAACTGAAGCACAGTTGCTGCGTCTTCTTGGCAATACTCCCCTGCAAGTAAATATTAAATTTTTGCATACCGCAAGCCACGAGTCAAAGCATGTCAGCAAATCTCATCTTGAACAATTCTATACAACGCTGGAGGAAGTGAAGAAATCTGATTTTGACGGCATGATTATTACAGGGGCACCGATTGAACATCTCGATTTTGAAGAAGTTAATTATTGGGATGAATTAACAGAGGTCATGGAGTGGTCGAAAACTCATGTCACATCTTCATTGCATATTTGTTGGGGGGCTCAGGCCGCTCTTTATTATCACTATGGTATTGATAAGTTCGAATTGCCGGAGAAATGCTTTGGTGTTTTTAGACATCAAATAAATCATCCAACGATCAAGCTGGTACGCGGTTTTGATGATGAGTTTGCGGCTCCGCATTCCCGCCATACGAGTGTTTCCGAGGAACAAATTAAAAGCTGTGACGATTTAATTTTACTTTCGCAGTCAGATGAGGCGGGTCCGTTTATTATTATTTCTAAAGATGAGAAGCATATTATGGTCACCGGACATTTAGAGTATGATGCTGTAACATTAGGACAGGAGTATCAGCGTGATTGCAGTAAAGGGTTGGACATATGTCTCCCGGAACATTACTATCCTAATAACGATCCAAACAAACGGCCGCTCAATCAATGGCGCTCCCATGCACATCTGCTTTTTTCAAACTGGTTAAACTATTATGTTTATCAAGAAACGCCTTATAAGTGGGATTAGAAGAGTATTAAAACCAATTGGAGAAGGCGGGCATCCATCTCATTTTATTTTTGCTCCATAAGTAGTAAGAGGGGGTTTAACCATTAAATTTTTCGATTGGTCCTTTTGGTCCTTCATGAGTTCCACGGGCATGTATCGTATCGCATCAAAATTTAAAGAGTAATTTTATATACGACTTGTTATTTTAATGGTAAAAAATTAAAGTTATATTAAAAAAAGTAGTGGGATCATTTACGATCCCACTAATCTAATATATTGGTTTCTTTTGGTTGTCTATATTTTTACTTTACAATGAATAAATTAAAGTCAATGACATCCTTTATGTTTTCAGTTGTTATTCTGTTGAAACCTTGGAAAAACTAAAGAGACGAATTGAACAATCCAATTCTAATGTCAACGCTTTATATATAGCAAATAATAACATGAACTTTCCGTTAAAGTCGAAGTCTATTGACATTGTTATTGATAGTTGTTCCTTTAATGACACAATCCTATTTAATAATTTTTTTCCTGTTACTTGATTAACCCGGTACTTGAAAACGGAGGTAAAAATATTAGAGAACTATGTATTTTATGATGTTAATGCAAAATCATTAAACAAAATAAAGACTATTTATCCAAACTCTCATTATCTTACCTATTATCCAAGTTACCTTGAAAAATTTAAAAACAAATGCTTTTGAATTTTTGAAGGCGGAATATATGGGATACAGTACTAACCCGGGTGCTTTTTTTAATACCATATTAATAATAAAAAAATCCATTTGCTTTCTTATGAAGCTTGCAAAATTAGTTAGAAATAATTAGATTGTTAAACCAACTCCTGCTTATTTAAAAGAAAATATCCTTTAGCCAAATAATTGATACAGTGATATACTTATTCTAATAATCAATGTATTGTAACAATTAAACCAATAGATTTGCAGAAAGGAATTTCACTAATGAAAGTAGCCTATTTAGGACCAAAAGGAACATTTTCAGAAGAAGCATCTTTTCGCTATTTTAAAGGCGATGATATTGATTGGCATATGAGTTATTCAGTTTTAGATGTCCTTGAAGCTGTCAGGGAAGGCACGGTGGACAAGGGAATTGTCCCGATTGAAAACTCAATTGAGGGTACGATCACGATGACAGTGGACGGCTTATTAATGTATGAATTATTCGTTGAGGGAGAAATTGTTTTACCTGTTACATTGAATCTATTAACATCGGCTGAAACGAGTTTAACGAATATTAAAGAAGTGTGGTCGATTGCGCCTGCACTTGCCCAATGCAGGGAATTTACAAGGAAGCTCAAAGTTTTAACAAAGCATTTCGACAGTACGTCCTCAGCGGCGGAAGCGGTAAAAAATAGTGAAAGAAATGATGTGGCAGCTGTCGCCTCTGAGTGGGCGGCAAAGGCTTTGGATCTGCATGTACTTGAAAGAAGCATACAAGATAATGAGGTTAATCATACACGGTTTGTTGTTGTTTCAAAAACTCAATCAACACCGCCAAATCCGCATAAAACAATGCTGTTAGTAACACCTAATGAAGACAATGCCGGCGTTCTGTCAAAAATCTTAAATGTCTTTTCCGCTCTTAATATTAACTTAACTTGGATTGAATCCCGTCCGACTAAGAAAAAATTAGGGACTTATCAGTTTTTCCTTGAAGCGGCCGCAGGGGAAAAGGATCGTGCAATGGAAAAAGCCATAACGATTCTTCAGACACTTGAGCATCAGGTTAGTATACTTGGAAGCTATAATACGACAAATTTATAATTTCAGAAGAGGCGAGGGGCGAGTGAAGGCTTGCTCCTTTCTTACACCCGTTAAAAATAATATTTTAAAAGTACCCTCGCTGGTTTATAAGGTTCTATTTTCAAAATATCTGTGATAATCCCCACATTACAATGCAAGCAACCGGGACTAATACCCAAACATTGTTGCCAAAAATGGGTCTGTGATCACTGCTTGTATCTATACGGCTTTCAATTTTTTTAAGGTGCTTTTCTATATCATCAAGCTTTTTTTGAATTTCATCGATTTTCTTTTCTTCAAGCATCTCGACATTTCCCTCCTTAATATTAAATTTCTGTTATATTTTTCCATAATCGTGTTTAAATTCCTTCTTACTTTATAAAAAAGAAAGACCTTTTTAACAATATATGAGGTTAATGTTGTTATTCACCTATATATTAGGGCATTAGTATGTACTTAGGTATAATGACATGATTTTATTGGAAAAACTGAGGTTATAACAAACCGATTATTGGAGGACTATAAGTGGTACAAAATTCAGAAGAAAAATTACCAAAGCTTCCGGAACCGTCTTGGAGAGATACTGTTGATTTGCCAAAATTTAATCATTTAGAAGAAGATATAAAAGCTGACGTTGTAATCGTGGGAGGGGGTATTACAGGAATAACCGCCGCCTATTTGCTTGTGAAAGAGGGATTAAAAGTCGCTTTGCTGGAGGCAGACAGACTGCTGAACGGTACAACCGGACATACAACGGCGAAAATTACCGCCCAACACGATTTGATTTATGATGAATTGATTAATCATATGGGTAAAAGTAAAGCAAGGCTCTATTACGAAGCCAATATGGGAGCATTGGATTTTATTAAGAAAACGATCAATCAGCATGACATTAACTGTGATTTTAGTGAGCAGGATGCTTATTTGTATGCAACGACAAGCCAGTATGCCAGAAAACTTGAGAAAGAATTCAATGCCTATCAGGAATTGAGAATTAATGGAGATCTAGTTGATAAAATACCATTTGATGTCAATGCACAAAATGCTTTAGTTATGAAAGGTCAGGCACAATTTCATCCAATTAAATATTTGGCTGGCCTAGTCAAAGTCATTACAGATAACGGCGGTATGATTTTTGAAGGGACAACCGCGGTTGATATTGAAGATGGACAGCAGCCGGCAGTTGTCACACGGGATGGTCATCGTGCCTTAGGCAAATACGTGCTTGCTTGTTCACACTATCCATTTTATGATGGGCAAGGTTTTTATTTTACAAGACTTCATGCTGAAAGGGCTTATCTTATTGCAGCAAAGGTGGACGTGCCTTACCCGGGCGGCATGTATATCAGTGCGGAGAACCCGGTACGTTCATTCAGGTCTGCAAAAATTAATAATGATAATATGGTGCTTATTGGCGGAGAAAGACATAAAACCGGTCAAGGAAAAGACACTTTAGAACATTATAAGGCCCTCGAATCTTTCGGTCAGGAAGTGTTTGTTTTAAAAGAGATTGTTTATCGTTGGTCTGCTCAGGATTTGTCAACTTTAGACAAAGTCCCTTATATTGGAGAAATTGCTTCCGGGCATCCTCGTATCTTAGTCGGCACCGGTTACAGAAAATGGGGGATGACTAATGGTACAGCTGCGGCCATGTTACTTTCTGACATTGTATTGGAAAAGGAAAATCCTTATAAGAACTTATATAGTCCGTCACGTTTCTACGCTGATCCAAGCCTGAAAACTTTTCTTAAACAAAATACCGATGTCGCGGGCCACCTTATCAAAGGGAAGTTTGAGATATTCAATAAAAGGGTAGATGATTTATCAAAAGGTGAAGCCGGGATTGTTACATATGATGGCAAGCGGGCCGGAGCATATATTGACGATCAGGGTGAATGTCATATCGTAGACACGACCTGTACACATTTGGGATGTGAAGTCGAGTGGAACAGTGGTGACAGAACTTGGGATTGTCCGTGCCACGGTTCACGGTATTCATATACCGGTGAAGTTGTTGAAGGACCTGCGGAAAAACCGTTGAAGAAATTGAAGTAAAATAAAGAGCCCTTTCTAGAGGGCTCAATTCTAACATTAATTATAAGATCTGTATCCAGCTAAATGATTTTGCCAATAGCTGATGCTAAGATCAGTAATTTTTACACCTGTATTTGAATTTTCAGCGCTGATCATTTGTCCATTTCCAAGATAGATACCTGCATGGCTGATACCTGGCTTATAAGTATTGCTAAAGAATACAACATCGCCCACACTTGGAGAACTTACTGGAGTTCCATCATTGTAAAGATCGGCTGCAGATCTGCCGGCTAAGTCAATACCCGCTTGTTGGAAAACATATTTTATAAAACCGCTGCAATCAAACCCGGACGGTGACATACCGCCATCTGCATATGGAGCGCCATTATATTGTTTGGCAATAGAAGCTATTTCTGAACCGGAAACTTGCTTTTGAGTGTCTTGATTGTTAGCACTATTATTAGGATGATATGCCATATCACTTACATTAGATGATTGATTGTTGTTTGCCGGTGCAGACATAGGATGATAGACATTATCATTATTAGATTTAGAATTGTCATTGTTTACAGTAGTATTATTGCTTTGGCTGTTATTATTGCTGTTGCTGGAGTTACTGCCATTATTATTGTTTGCAACAGAATTACCGTTTAATTTAGAAAGTGTATCTGGACCGGCAATACCGTCAACAGAAAGACCATTTGCACTTTGGAATTGGCGAACAGCATTAGCCGTATTAGGACCATAGATACCGTCAACGCCGCCTTTTAAATAGCCTTTAGAGTTTAATTTGGATTGAAGGTTGCTGACAGCTTGTCCACGGTCACCGGATTGTAAAAGTCCGCTAGATTGTGTATTTTGCTTTGAAACTGGAACAGATTTATGTACAACCGTAGATTGACTGCTATAATTAGTAGATTGATTTTTTAAGCCAATAGATGGCGAATGTGCTGAAGCACTTCCAGGATGCAGCGCTAATGGCGCGATTGCCATTACTCCAGCGACAGTTGTTGTAGTTACAAGTTTTCTTACAATACCTTTAGGTTTTAACAAAACAAAATTCCCCCTAATTTTATTTCTTTTCATAATGAAGCTTTACGATTCAACATTTTTTTCTCTCTGGTGTCAATAATACTCGAATAATGTAACATGCAGGTTTTAAAAAAATTACAATTTGGTTACATTGGTTGATATTGGCTACAAAGTCCTATTATTCTAGAAATTTTTTACTTGAATTATTGGAGAAAAATGGCGAATGATAGGTTGGATTTGTTATATAGAACAAAAGAAGGGGGTTATTGGCAGGTAATCTGCTAGATTAATTCAGAAAAAAAGTCCATTTTTCCTAAACTAAATGCAAGTTAAAATCATAATTTTTAATAGTTATCCAAAAAGGGCGGCTGTCTTTAAGAATTTTCAATCCTTGAGCCGATGATTTTTTTTCATAAAAAACGTTCATTATAATAAGTAGTGTCTGGTTAAAATCACTAACTTTAGGAGGTCAAGATTATGGAATACTTAGCAGTAGTCAATGAACGCAGGTCAGTTAAAAGATATGATAAAGATTATAAAATGACCAAAGAAGAAATAGAAAAGATTATAGAATTAGCGGCTCTATCACCATCAGCCTGGAACTTGCAGCAATGGCATTTTCTCATTGTTACAGATAATGAGAAAAAGGAACAGTTAAAGAAAGCTGCCTGGGATCAGCCAAAAGTTGCCGACGCAAGTGCATCAATTGTCGTTCTTGGCGATTTAGATGCCTATAATCGAGCAGATGAAGTAGCTGATGATTGGATTCAAAAAGGTTACCTCTCTGAAGAGGGAAAGGCCGGGTTGGTTGATACTATTCATAACTTTTACAAAGGCGATCAAACGAAGAGGGACGAAGCGATCCGCGGCGCTTCGCTTGCGGCAATGGCACTGATGCTTACGGCAAAAGATATGGGATATGCGACATGCCCGATGATAGGTTTCGATCCGGAAGCCATTCAAAAGGAATTTAATGTACCAAAAAATTTGGTTCCTGTTATGATGATTACTCTTGGTAAAGGTGAGGCAGAAACGAGAGAGCGCGGTTCCCGGCGCGGACCAAAAGAAATTATTACTTATGAATCATTCGAATGATAATAACACCCAAAATCCCTTGTTATTTAAGGGATTTTTTTTAAAAATAGGTTTTTCCATAGGTCTTTGTCCATTTCAGACGATGGTTATTTTACATAATCTATAGTGAATTAACCATAAGGAGGCATGTTAAAATGCATTTGGATAATGAAAATATGTTTAATCCAAATTTGGCTAACTGGGAAAATGAAATGCATCACCACAAATTTGACCATCATGGCGCACATCACCATGGTATGCATCATCATGATCATCATGACGCACATCACCATGGTATGCATCATCATGACGGAGGGAACCCAAATATGCCATATGGCAATGAACCGATGATGGATGGTACAGGGCCAATGATGGATGGTATGGGACCAATGATGGATGGTGCTGGACCTTGCCCGCCAAAGGTGATGCCGGAAGTAGTTTGTGATCCGCAATATTCTCAACAAAACTATTATGAGAATATAGTCGTACCGTATATTCATCCGTCTCATACGTTACATTGGAAACACACTCATGTCACAAATGCTCATTATTACCCTCATACTGAGTCGATGAAATGTACAGAAAGCTGCGAAGACGTGAATTGCGGATGTGTGCTGCCGCAGCATTTGCATCATCCGCATCATCCGCAACACCCGCACCATCCGCATCATATGCATCATCATGGAAAGTTCTAGATCGTATGTATCTTAATCATGTATAATTAAATAGGAGCGGTGGATCCGTTTAATAATATAAAGCGCCATATTCAAAGTGAATATGGCGTTTATTCAGTGTCGTTCCGGAGACTCAATAATAACTTTTTATTTATCCACATCATTAACATTATCCACAGCTCACAGGGGAGACCCCAGGAAAGGAGTGAAGCAAAAATGAATGAACAAACCCAGTTATCATCACATATTCCTTCATCAAATAGAAAGCGATGGATCGCCGGTGCCATTATATTTATTATTGCAGCAATTATAGGTTTATATTGGGTAAAATGGCACCCTTATTACGGGAAGGCGCTAAATGCCGTGACTACTCACTCGGTCGGTTCTTCTATTATTTCCGGCGGCCATAGTAAGACGCCGGAACCGTCGTGGTCAGCGGCGTGGCAATACAGCGTTGCCTATTTTCAATCGATTTGGAAAGCTTTTGTTGTAGGACTTATTCTGGCCTCACTTATTCAAGTTCTTATCCCGCGAGATTGGTTCCGCCGTGTGCTGGGTAAAACGACTTACGGCAGTACGGTTATAGCCGGTCTTTCTGCTTTGCCTGGTATGATGTGCACTTGCTGTACGGCGCCGCTTGTTGTAGGTATGCGAAAACAGGCGAGTTCTGTTTCAGCGGCTGCAGCTTTCTGGTTTGGCAATACAGCATTAAATCCTGCTGTTCTTGTTTTTATGTTTTTTGTTTTAGGTTGGAAGTTCACCGTTCTGCGTCTTATTTTTGGCATCATTATCGTGTTTGGACTAAGCTACCTGGCAGGACGGATAGCAAAAGAGCAAGATCAGCCGCTCGAAATCATCCAAAAAACAGCCAATAATAATAATGACGATCCTAAAGGGCGCCTTCCAATTCGTTGGTTAAAGAACCTGGGTTCTATCGTATTAACAACTCTTCCTATATATATTATTAGTGTTTTTGTATTAGGGGCTTTTCGGGCATGGCTTTTTCCGATAGTTGGCGGTGATTGGGGCAACGGTATTTTAGCTATTATTATCTTTGCGATTGCGGGTACCTTATTTGTTATTCCAACCGCAGGAGAGATTCCTATTGTTCAAGCGTTTATGGCAATGGGATTAGGAACCGGGCCAGCAGCTGCGCTTGCAATCACGCTTCCTGTTATCAGTTTGCCGTCCATGTTAATGGTACGGAGAGCCTTGTCTTGGCGGACACTTATTTTTCTTGGTATCAGTATCATGATATTGGGCATTATCAGCGGTCTTATTGGTATGTTTTTTCTTTAGTTAATTTGGCAAATAATATAAATTATATCCGGACCATGGTTATTAAGTTATCCACATTATCAACACTATCCACAAGTTCACAGGGTCAGACCCCACTATAAGGAGGAGGCACCGGTATGGATATTTTCTCGTTGATTGCAGAAGGGAAGATACGTGAAGCTATGAATAACGGTGAATTTGATAATTTGAAAGGGAAAGGCAAGCCATTGAAGATGGAAAAATTATCTGGTGTACCTGACGACCTTCGCATGAGTTATAAAATCTTAAAAAATTCGGGTTATGTTCCCGAGGAAGTTCAATTAAAGAAGGAAATGCTTTCACTGGAAGACTTAATTTCCTGTTGTGATGATGAAAAAGAAATTGCCTCTTTGCATAGGGAACTTACCGAGAAAACAATACGATATAACCAGTTAATGGAACGAAGGAATCTTACAAAATCGAAGGCCTATTATGCTTATAAGGATAAGGTTGCGGACAAGTTTAAATTATAAAGAATACACTCTGACTGGCATGCAGCAGGTGCAGCCAGAGGCAGTTATACTTATGCTTTAAACCTAAGCCGCCGTTCGTTTGTGAAAGTATGGAAATGCGCCATGTTCCAAGTTGAACATGGCGCTAATTTAATGGCCTTGATATATGCAAATAATGCGTTATCCACATTATTAACATTATCCACAATTCACAGGGTCAGACCCCCTATTTACTCTTTCTTTCAACATCCATTGGAGGGAATCCGGGTTTTGCTTTTAATTCATAACGGTCTGAAAGTTCCTTTGCCAATTCTAAATCTTGGCCATCCGGGTTTTTTTCGTATTTAGGTGTTTGCGGTAAATCTTGTTTGTTTTTATCGCGCTTTTTACGATGATGCGATCTGCCCATATATTCTCATTCCTTTCTGTAGCTTCTTATTTATGTTGTGAAAGGATGAGAGAAATAATGCAAAGTCCTCTTGTGATTTCACAAGAGGACTTACTATATTGACTAAATCGGCATCATTTATCCACATTATCAACACTATCCACAAGTTCACAGGGTCAGACCCCCAAAAAGCGGTATAATAATTTTTTTAGGAGCGGGGTAATGTATGAAGGGATTTCTTCTACGGTCGGTATGATAAGACTTTGCCTTCCGTAAATATTTTGCATTGTTTCTTTTTCGCTGTCTTGGGTGTATTCATTCGACAGGAAGACGCCGATGACTTCTATTCCTTTTTTTCGTATGTCAAGGACGGCTTCTTGTGTATCGACAATGCCGTTCTCGCTGTAATCGAAGGCAGATGGTTCGCCGTCTGTAAAAACGAGCAGTATTTTATGCTTTTCAGGTCTAGCCAACAATTCTTTAGCGGCTGTTCGGATGGCAAAGCCGTCGCGGTTGTCCTCTTCAGGATGAAGTTGAAGGATATTTGCGCCTTGTCCGGGTAATAAGGATTTTTCATACTTGATGACTTCGAGAAAAATGTTAGGCTGTTCATTGTCATCAGCGGACAGGGCATCTTCCCAAAAACCCGTTACAGCATGGGGGACGCCAAGAGATAGCAATGATTCATGAAAAAGAGCGATACCCGCTTGTGTTTCTTCCATTTTGTCGTACATGGAAGCTGAACAGTCAACAAGAAGCGAGAAGACAACATCCAATTCTGTACTTGGTTCTTGTTTTTTATAAAATAGCCTTGGATTATCGTCGGTAACAATTCGCAATAGCTTTTTGTTTAACCTTCCAAAGTGCAAATCCGTTCTAGGAGCAATTTGTTTTTGTTCAATCGTTTTTTGGATCGATTGCTGAAGGCTTTTTTGTACAGGCTGGATTTTTGCCTTTAAATTTTTATAGGCCTGTTGATCGGCGGGATTGGGCTTTTTAACACCTTTTATGATGGCTTTGGCGTTCCTGTTGACTTCAGCGTATCCATAATCCTCTCCGGAAGGTACAGCCCCCTCGCTTTTACTCGTTTCCATTTGATTTTCATCAAATTGGTTTCCCTCGGAATCCTTTGATGCGCCTTGGACGCTGGCAAGAGCTTGATCCCCGGATTCTGATTTGCGTTCACCCTCACCGATAAGGTCTGTTTTCTGTCCTTCATCTAAATCAAATTGAAGAAAATTATCTCCTTCTTGTTCTTGCTCTTGGTGCCAAGAAGGCATTTTCTCTTTGTGTGCTTCTTTGTCTTCCTTATCCTCAACCTGTTTAGAAGAGTCGCTAATCAGTTCGTTCTTTTCTTCCATAGACGCTTCATCCGCTTCCGGCTCACTTAAGGATTCATACATGGTTAGGTAAGAGGCTTCCATATCTCCAAGTTCCTTATTAATCTCGTTTCCGATTAAAATTGCCAAATCACGAATGTCAGCCGTATGTTCAGCTTTAGGACATTCGGAAACGGCTTTTCGCATTATTGGTTTTAAGTGTGCAATAGGCTGCGGTAAAGCAATGGGTTTGCCGATAAACTGCAAATAAAAAGCGCAAAAAAGGGCATCAAGCCATTCATTTTTTGATTTATGATAAGAGAAACGCTCACGGAAACGTCTATGAAAGAGGTCATGCCTGGCCTGAAAAGCGACAATCATCCCTGGGCGCTTTTCACAGGATACTTTCTCAAGGCGCATATCTTCCAAAAAACAAAAAATTTGTTTTCGAAATGAAGGGGCATTCATTGTGTCAATCTCAGATAAATAATGGCTAACAGCCTGATAATCAGTAAAATGGAGGTTTCCAAAAGCTCTTAAATAAATATCACTTTTCATGCCGTCCTTTTTACTTTCATCAAGCAGTCTTGTCCAATAATGACTGACAGTGACTGTATCTTCTTCTTTTCTATAGTAGGAATGGAAAGCAAAGTCAACCTTTAAATCTTCTGAAGAAGCCAGTGTTTTAGCTAAATCCGTCAGCTCAATTTTAAGAAATGGATCAATGCGTTTTTCCATAAAGTTTAAGAACTTCATCGTTTTTCACCTCTCTTTCTTTTAACAGACAGTCAAAAATTCTTAGCGTCCAAAAATGGTTTCGGAAATGTTTTGAACAGCCGCTTTTTCACGATCATCTTCAAGCTTGTCGATAATTGCCCGGCGGATGGCGCGGACGGGCGGCATGTATGCAGATAAATCGCAGGCATCTAAAAGTGAACGGGTAGATGCGCCTTCTTCTGAGATTTGGCCTTCTTTTACTTTTGAAAGGAGATCCTGGCTTAACGTTACAAATTGTGATATGACATTTTCATCCTTAAGCAGTGACTGTTCTTTTAACATACTTCCGAGCGCATCACCTTGAAGGTAAGGCACGTCAATCACAACAAAGCGGTTTTTTAATGCTTCATTTAAAGGCGTTGTCCCGACATAACCTTCGTTTATTGCAGCAATAACGCTAAATCCTTCTTTGGCTTTTACTGTTTCACCGGTAAAAGGGTTTAAAACCATTCTCCTGTAGTCGAGAACACCGTTAAGAATCGGCAGCGTTTCAGCCTTTGCCGTATTAATTTCATCAATATATAACATTTGTCCCTGTTTCATCGCTTTTTCAACAGGTCCTGAAACAAATGTAATGTGAGCGTTATTGTCATCATCATAGGAAAGCGTTTTGTATCCCAACAACGCTTCCGCATCCAAATCAACTGAACAGTTAATAGAATGCATTGGCTGATAAAATAAGTAAGACAATAATTCGGCAAGCTTCGTTTTACCGGATCCCGTCGGTCCTTTTAAAAGGACGTTCTTACCGAGAGCAAGGGCTGTGACAGCATCGTTAATAATATTCTCATCCGGTGCCGTATAGCCTGTTTTGCCAATCAGCCATTCAACCTCTTCTGCATAGCGTGATTGATTTTGTTCATTTATTGTTAAAACACGATCCTGAATAACGTCAGGGAGTGTGTTTAAAAGTTCACTATCTAACAAAGTAAACCCTCCATAAAATATTTTTCATCCAACATTCTATGATAATCGATATCCGTCATTTAGTCTAATAATGGCATTTCGGAGCTAAAATAAGAAAATAAATAAAAAGCGGGGCAACCCCCGCTTTAAAATTTCTCTTTCCATGACTCTACAGCTTCCCTGGTTTTTGCCAATTGATCAACCGTAAAATCATATTGTGATGAAGCGTAAGCAAAAAAAAGAACATCAATGACCAAGAGTTGGGCAAAACGCGATGTCGTTGCCGCACTCCTGAGTTCCGCCTCCGGAGCACGGGCTGTATTAATCACAATATCAGCTGTCTGTGAAAGCTTATTATTGCCAAAACGGGAAAGACCGATGGTAGTAATGCCGTAATCCTTGGCAAGCTTTGTTAAATGAACCACTTCCGGTGTATCCCCGCTGTATGAGATCCCGAAGAAAACAGCGTCAGGAGGGGAGGTGGCAAAATTCATCGACAGTATATGGCAGTCGGAGATAGAGAAAATATGCTTGCCAAGCCTCTGCCACTTTTGGGCAACGTCTTCTGCAACAATATAGGATGCGCCAACGCCATAAACGTAAATAACCGATGCTTTGCGCATGACCTCAATGGTTCTTTTTATAGCTGAACTGTCCAAGTGACCTGCAGTTGTTTGAAGGGTCTGCAATGTATTAGACATGATTTTATTTGCGATTGATTCAACCTCTTCATTTGATTCTATATCAAGATAACCGGGCTGTTGCGGTTTGGACATTTCAACAGAAAGACGTATTTTTAAGTCTGGAAAACCGTCCAGCCCCATGGAACGGCAAAAACGGACAATGGCAGCACTGCTTGTTCCGGCTTTTTTTGCTGTTTCATGGATGCTCATTTTAATAACTTCTTTTGGAAAATCCATGATATATTCTGCGACCTTTTGTTCCGAGTCAGGTAAATCAGATAAAGCCGCTTTTATTTGGGAAATAATACTACCAATTGTCATCCAGTAATCTCCTTTTAGTTGTTATTAACAGTTTCGATCCATTTAATATTAAACTTGCCGCCGGGTTCGACAGCGTCTAACAGAGGTAAATCTTCGCTTATTATTTGCCCGACGACATTGACTTTATCATCTTTCGGCAAGTCTGTCAGGGTTATTTGCAATTCGCCGGCGTAGCGGCCGTAAAGTTTGTTATCGATTGTAATAGATCCGCGCGGCCGTTCAGTTGTTTGATAAGGTTCATATTTCATGCCGTTTTCACTGGCATAAGTGCGGGATTCAGCCGAGCGCAGGCAATCCCTGGCCGGATCTGGACGATTTGTATGACTGACAGGAATGGTTTCTCTTAAACGCTTTTCAAGATATGGCCATGCTCTTAATGTTATCACACGCTCTTTTTGCCATTCAGCAAATTGTACTAAGGCAGTTTGCGATAAATAGGGATCGCCAACATGCACCTTATCTACTTCACAAGAATGAATAAGTTCTAAATAAGCAGCAAATGGCGATAAGTTTCGATGCTTTTCAAGCGTCGGCAGACCGAGATGAAGGGGGCCGCGCAATGATGCGTCACCGGGGATAAACGCCATCGTTTGGATACCGTATTTGTGAAATAATTGATTTTTTTCAATGAGATAGGCTTTGCTCAAACCGGTTTCAGGACGGGGATAAAAGTTGTGCCAAGCCTCTGTGTGACCGGTAATTAATCCGTTTTTTGTCAATTGGTCAAGCTTTGTTTCTGTTATAGTGCTCGCATTAAGGGCGATTCGCATTTGTTGTGAAAGACTGATAATCGTTTGTTCATCAATTCCGTAATCAATGCGCAATCCGTCAACGCCCCAGTTTAATAGTTCGGCAGCCGTTGAAAAAGAAAGACCAAGGTGCTCCATTGATTTTGATGATATATCAGCCATTAAAGTCATACTATTATCTTTTGAAAGCTGGCCTAATGCTTTTAATCGTTCACGGTATTGAGACGGGTCATCTTCTGGAATGTGCAGTGAAGTGAAGATGGCTTCAAACCCGTGTTGCTTGGCATCTTTTATAAAACTTTCACCGGCTGCGGTAAGTTTATTGTTTAAATAAATAGAAATCCCGAGCATAAGCAATCCTCCAAATTTAGCCCGCATCCTTTTCAAAAGGTGCGGGCCATTTACATTTTTTATACGTTAAGCGTATAAATTGGCAATTGCCTGCGCCTTTAAGGCTTGGCGCCAGCCAAGTTTTCTTTATATATTTTTGGCCATTTCATCTTTAAAACCGAAAAAGTATGTGAAAATAAAGCCGGCAATGTATGTGATAACTAGGCCAATAAAGTATTGTAAATATTTATTTTGCACAATTAAAGGTATAAGTGACAAGCCGGAGACGCCGATGCCGGCTGAAGCTGTATGCATAACCGCTTGAAAGGCACCGCCGACAGCACCGCCGAGACAAGCTGTGATGAATGGACGGCCAAGGGGAAGGGTAACCCCGTATAAGAGCGGCTCGCCAATACCTAAGAAGCCGACAGGAAGACCGCCTTTGATAATATTGCGCAAGCGTTTGTTTTTAGTTTTGACAAAGATTGCAATAGCTGCGCCAACTTGACCGGCACCTGCCATGGCCAGAATCGGCAGAAGCGGGGTGTAGCCTAACTTATTAATCATTTCCATATGGATTGGCGTGAGTCCCTGATGCAAGCCAACCATAACAAGCGGGAGAAAGAACCCGGCTAGAATAGCACCGGCCACGACACCGCCGACATTCAAGATGGCGTTGATACCGTTAGTAATGCCGTCTGAAAGGATCCCGGCTACCGGTTGAACAACAAAGACAGTTAAAATGCCGACAACTAAAACGGTGATAGTAGAAGTAAAAATAATATCAATAGAATTCGGTATGAATTTACGGACAACTTTTTCTATAATAACCATTAACCAAGCGGCAAACATGACACCAATCAAACCGCCGCGCCCGGCGATTAAATGTTGACCGAAGACAACCATATCCGCCAGTGCGGGGTTGATAATAAAGATACCGGCAATAGCGCCTAATACAGGTGTTCCGCCAAACTCTTTAGCGGTGTTCCAGCCAACAAGAATACCCATATAGGTAAAGATACCGCCGCCGATAAACAATAACAGCTGCATCCAAATATCTTTTGGATCAGCACCGGCGTTTTTAGCAAAGTTGGCAATCCCGTTTAAAATACCGGATGCGACCAATCCTGGAATGAGCGGTATAAAGATGTTGCCGATTTTTCGCAAAACATTTTTAACCGGTGTGTTGTTCTTTTTTTTAATTTCTGACTTCTTTTCAAGAGCTTTTTCGGTATATGGCCCATCAGGGTTTTCGTTTACTTCACCGGCCTTTAACCCTGTTATTTTAGTAATTTCAGCGGAAACTTTATTAACAGTACCTGGTCCCACAACGACTTGTAATGTTTCATCTTCTACGACGCCCATAACACCATCGATAGCTTTTAATTTACTAATATCAGCTTTTGTGAAATCTTTTAATTTCATCCGGACCCTTGTCATACAATAGGCTTGACTGATAAGGTTTTCTTGACCACCGACATTTTCTAATATTTCTTTGGCCATACGTTCTTCTTTTTTCACTGTTGTACTACCCCCTTTAATTTTCTTTTAAAACAATGAAACTGGTAAACTTATAATTGGATGAAATCCCTCCAATCTTTAGAAAAATATTTAGCCAGTTTCTCTACTCAACAGCTTTCCGAACAAACCCTTGTGATTTTTCCAAACGTTTGACAGCATCTTCATATGACATGCCGGTAAGCAGCATAACAATAGCAATCTTTGGTTTATCATTGGCCTTTTTCAAATATTCTTCTGCCGTTTTAAAATCACAAGACGTTGCTTCCATAACAATCCGTTTTGCGCGTTCTACCAGTTTTTCATTCGTAAGCTGCAAATCCACCATTAAATTTCCATAGACTTTGCCTATCCCAATCATTGAGGCTGTTGACAGCATATTGCAAATAAGCTTTTGTGCAGTGCCTGCCTTTAATCGGGTTGAACCTGTTAAAACCTCGGGGCCGTTAACCACTTCGATGGCAATTTGCGCAGCCTTTCCAATTTCGGAATCTTTATTGCAGCTGACGGCAATGCTTGTTGCGCCGATTTTGTTAGCGTATTCAAGACCGGCAATGACATAGGGCGTACGGCCGCTGGCTGCGATGCCGACGACCGCATCTTTTTTAGTTAACTTGATGTCTTGTAAATCTTGTACTCCTAATGTTCGGCTGTCTTCAGCCCCTTCAACTGCTTTAATAAAGGCTCTTTCGCCGCCGGCTATTAATCCAATCACCTCATCAGGATTCGTACCGAATGTTGGCGGACATTCAACGGCGTCAAGAAGGCCGATCCTGCCGCTGGTGCCGGCACCCATATAAATAAGACGGCCGCCGGATTTGAAGGATTTTATAATTCTTTTAACTGCTTCTGCAATTTGCGGAATTTGTTCACGGATAGCCTGAGCAACTTTTGCGTCCTCTTCATTCATGACTTTTAAAAATTCTTCTATCGACATTTGATCTAAATTCATCGTGCGTTTGTTTCTTGTCTCTGTTGTTAAATGATTAAGCATCGTGTCTATCACCACAATTCTAGAGTATTGAAAGCGTTTTCTGATTTATATTATATGATCAGTAAAATAAAATATCAATAATAAATAAAAAAAATAAAATTAAATTTTAAATAAACGTTTAATAAACAAAGCCAGCATAGCTTCCAATTTATATTTTTCTTAAGTATTAAAAAGCCCAAGGCCATAAAATATAGCCTTGGGTTCTAAAATCAAATTTCAAACATCCAACTTCTAATATCTAGAACTTGTAAGTCCAAAATCTTTCTGTTTTAAGTTGATTCATAAATTCTTGATTTTCTTTGCTGAGGCGTTTTTTTATTCCTTGGACCAGTCCTTGTGTTTGTGAGCGGTGGGCTTTTATAACTTCAAGCTTCCGTTCAGCAAACTCGCTGACGTCCCTCTTAATATCCGGTTGACCTAATTTGTCGTAACAGTCATGAGAAAATGCGACACAGTTAACTGCCGGTCTTTGATCTTCCGGCATGCTTTGGACAGCCTTAATAACAGCTGCGCCGCATGCATTATGGTCAGGGTGGACGCTGTAACCGGGATAAAAAGTAATGATAACTTCCGGATGTATTTCATCAATAATTGCACGGATGCGCTTAGCAAGCTCATCTGGATCTTCGAATTCAACTGTTTTGTCGCGAAGACCCATGCGTCGCAAATCCTGAATGCCTGTAATCAGGCAAGCTTCTTCAAGTTCTTTTTTACGAATCCCCGGCAATGATTCACGTGTCGCAAAAGGCGGCCTTCCCATGTTACGTCCCATTTCACCTAGAGTTAGGCAAGCATATGTAACAGAGGCCCCTTCTTGAATATATTTCATAATACTGCCGGAAACACCGAATGCTTCATCATCCGGATGCGGAAATACTATTAAAATGTGGCGATCCATCTTTATTCTCCTTCCTGCAGGGATGTTACGTATTAAAATGGTTCCTTGCTTATCTCCAGAGCGACAGCAAGTTTTCCTTCGTGATCGTGACCGGCGATCAGCAACCGCCCTTGATCGTCAATTTCCCAATCTGTAAGACCCTCGGCATAAATCCATCCTATCGGCATTTTAAGACCGATCCGGTATGGATCGTCGCCGGTAATAGTTCCCCGCGTATAGCTTACTTTTGCGTTTCTTATATATGCGCCCGCCGAGAAGAAACCTTCATTAAAATGGGAGGCATAGGCGCCATTGGTTGTTTCAAGGTGGATGTATACCTCTTGATTAGCAAATGTATCTAAAGCCTGTTGCACTTCGGATCGTTTTATCGGCTGCAACTGTCATTCCTCCTTTAATCAGCGAACTTTACAACAAACATGATGTTCGATAATTTTATTCTACACACTATCATACAACTTTGAATGGGTTTGTTATAAAAATATGCTTAGTGAAATGCATATTTATGTTTTTAGAAATTAGAAAAGGTGAAAAATAAAGTTAGTACCTATGATTAGGAGTGACCATTATTTATGAAACAGAGAAAATTAATTTTAGCATCTTCATCTCCGCGCCGCCGTGAGCTTATACATACATTGGGCCTGCCTGTCGAGATAAAGAAAAATGATGTTGACGAAACGATTAACAAAAATATGACGCCTTCTGAAGTTGTCAAGGAGCTCTCGTTAAGAAAAGCAAACGCAGCTTATGCGGCATGTAAGGAGGATAACGAGCATGGCATTATCGTTGGCTCCGATACGATTGTTGTTTTAGATGGCAAAAGGCTCGGCAAACCAAAAAATAAAGATGATGCTTTCCATATGTTAAACATGCTTCAAGGAAATATTCATGAAGTTTACAGCGGAATTGCTTGTATTGATTCAGAGTCAGGTAAAACCCAAGTGAATGACAGCATGACCCGGGTTAAGATTAAAACTTTATCTTCAGAACAGATAAAACGCTATATAAATACAGGCGAACCGATGGATAAAGCAGGTGCTTACGGTATTCAAGGACTTGGGGCGACTTTTGTTAAAAAAATAGACGGTGATTATTTTACTGTTGTAGGCTTACCGTTGGCCCTATTGGCTGATATGCTTGGAGAGTTTGACATTCAAGTCATATAAAAGATCTTCAAATCACTTCACCGTTTTTAGTTGGAAAGAGCTCGAAAATATATCCAATGTGATTGATGAAGTGAGCCAAACTGTCAATAGTATCGCCGTTTCAACTGATAATCAAAAAGATCTTTCTGAGAAGATTCATTAAAGATTTGGTCAAATAAGGCTGCTTTTTATCTATTAACACAATGTTTTAATTTTAAATTGGACGGGTAGATACATATTAGAAAGATAAAAGGAGGATTTACCTAATGAGCAAGAAAGTAGCTGTAGTCATGACTGATATGGTTGAGGACTCTGAATATAGTGAACCTGCAAAAGCTTTAAAGGAAGCAGGACATCAATTAACCATTATTGAGAAAGAAAAAGGAAAAACGATAAAAGGGAAAAAAGGCGAAGTTTCAGTAACAGCAGATGCATCCATTGACGATGTGAAGCCAAGTGATTTTGATGCACTGTTAATTCCGGGCGGTTTCTCACCGGATATCCTTCGTGCCGATGACCGGTTTGTAAGTTTTGTAAAATCATTTATGGACGATAAAAAGCCTGTGTTTGCAATTTGCCACGGACCTCAGTTACTCATTACAGCTGAGACATTAAACGGGCGTGATGCAACAGGTTATAAATCTATTCAAGTAGACTTGAAGAACGCCGGCGCAAACTTCCATGATGAAGAGGTTGTCGTTTGTCAAAATCAGCTGGTAACAAGCCGTACGCCGGATGACTTACCGGCATTTAACCGCGAAAGCTTAAAATTACTGCAATAATTAAGGTAAATAGAAGAGGGCTGTCTCATAATAATGAGGCAGCTTTTTTTTAAGCTTGGCTCATTTTGATTAATATAAGATCATACAAAGTTCTGCCAGTCTTTGGGCAACCAACCCATTTTTAAAATAAAAGTAAAAAAGTTGATTGCCGAAGCCGGCTTGGACCGGCTTCGGATTTTTTATAAAAAGAAAACCATACGCTAGGCGTATGGTTCCGGAAAGCTTTCAGCGATGTAACAAAAAAAGCCCCTCTAGTGATAAAATAAATTTTGGTTCGCCAACCAGATTTATTTTACTAGGAGGGA
>NZ_JBHTCO010000012.1:0-52593 GCF_042665295.1 Scopulibacillus cellulosilyticus | reverse complement strand
TTCTTTTAGAATTTGTTTAATAACACCACTTTTATGTTTCCCCATGTTCCCACCCCAAGGTAAATCTACGAACATTTTACCGAACAATTATCCACAAGTCGACATTTTATAGTTTCCTAAACAATAACAAAATCCCCTTCTTTAACTTCAAGAGGGGGATCTCATTCTTTTAAGCATCATAAAAATACATATTCTTTTTTCTTTGATTGAACGAGGTAAGCGTGTTCATTTTATGTTCACGAACAACTTGTTCAATCTTATCAAGAGACTCCTTAGTTTCCATTAATTTAATAATGTTATCGTGTTCATTAATAGATTCTTTAACCCTTTTCGGTACCAATAATGAACCAACATGCCGGATAGAATCTAAACGGTGCCATATTTGTCTGATGCTTTCCGCCAAGTAACTATTTGTACAATAATCATAAATAATACTGTGAAATTGACGGTTTAATTTTCCAAAATGGATAAAATCATAATCTTCTTCGAATGTTTCCCGCATAGATTGGTTTAATTTTTTTAGTTCTTTCAGTTTTTCTTCAGGTATTTGCTGAGAACTGTCAGCTGTCGCATATCCTTCTAAAACAGCAAGTACAGATAATGTTTCATGATATTGATTTTCATCAATAGGCGTTACGACTGCACCGCTGTATGGTTTATAATCAATTAAGCCTTCAGCCTCAAGCTGGCGGATCGCCTCCCTGACCGGAATGGCACTGGTAGAAAATTCTTTAGCTAATTGATTGATAACCAGCCGAAACCCTGGTGAATAAGTGCCGTCTAAAATACGGGCACGAATGGTTACATATGCATATTGTTGTTTGTTCAAATCTTTTTCATTCTTCATATCTTAATTATATAGAAAATGATATATAAGTTTCAAGGAACTATTCAAAAAATTAGGATTCCTATACAATTTTGCAATCTTATATCAGATACAAGGGTAAATTTCCTCATTAATCTTATATTAAAACGTATGATATATGTTTTATTCCAAATAAAAAATCCACCTTACTAAACATCATTAGCAGGGTGGATTTCCTTTATCTTCTCTTCATATCAATAACAAATTTATAACGGTCACCCCGATATTTTGACTTTACTAATTCAAATGGCTGTCCGTTATCTAAAAATGTTTGCCTTTGGATGAGAAGAATCGGTACATTTTTTGGAATATCTAATAACTTAGCTTCGTCCTCATGTGAAAGCGAGGATTCTATTTCTTGAGTCGCATAGTCAATTTTTAATTGAAGGTTATCTTCTATATATTCATAAAGGGACGAATTCACAATCTCCTCTGTCAAACCTTTAATGAGATTCGCAGGAAGGTATGACATTTCAAGAGCCATTGGCAGATCATCAGCAAGACGGATTCTTTTTATTTCATAAATAGGATCGTGCTCATTTATATATAATTGCTTTGCAACCTTTAAATCAGCTGGAATAAGTTTAAAATCTAAGATTTTACTGTCGGGTTTCATCCCTCTTTTTTTCATATCTTCAGTAAACCCTGTCAGCCCTTGCAATGTTTGCTCTATTTTTTGCTTGGATACATATGTCCCTTTACCTTTTTGCCTAAAAAGGTAACCTTCATTTACCAAATTAGTAATGGCTTGTCTAACAGTCATCCGGCTGACTTTAAACTGCTCTGTAAATTCTCTTTCAGAGGGAATGGCGTCGCCGGGGTTAAGTGCTTCTGTCTCGATTAATTGCTTAATATATTCTTCTATTTGGTAATAAATTGGAACAGGCGACTCTCGATCGATCATTCTCATGCTCTCCTTTCATAGTTGTAAGCGAGTGAAAGCGCTTCTCTATCTGCTATTATTGTAACATGAGAATGAGCCTGCAGGCTGGATGCCGGGAAATCTTCACTAATATTTTCTTCTTTGATAAGTCTTCTCATTGCTTCGGCCTTGTCTTTACCAGAAGCAATCAAAAGGATTTGTCTGCTTTCCATAATGGCTTTGATACCCATTGTCAGTGCATGGGTTGGGACTTCATCCAAACTGTCAAAATATCTTGCATTCGCACGCCTGGTTGTTCTTGTTAATTCGACGGTATGCGTCCTTTTCTCGAATGACGTTCCCGGTTCATTAAAACCGATATGCCCATTATGCCCGATGCCTAACAATTGGAGATCAACACCGCCTAACGATGAAATGAGCTGATCATATCGTTTACATTCCGCATCAAGGTCTTCTGCCATGCCATTAGGAATATGACACCCGCCTTCAGGAACATCAATATGCTTAAATAAATGATTGTACATGTAAGCATGATAGCTGTTTGGATTTTCTACAGGCAGACCAACATATTCATCTAAATTAACCGTTCTGACATTTTGATAAGACGTTTTATTATGGTTAAAATCCTCTACCATATATTTATATGTTCCCTCTGGTGTTCCGCCTGTAGCAAGACCGAGAACTGCATCAGGTTTACTTTGAACAAATTCTATAATAAATTTAGCTGCTTTTTGACTTAGGTCATTATAATTTTCTGCTGGGATAATATTCATCAGACTCACCTCTAAAAAATTATCGTTGATAAGAAACAACACCGCGGCAAATTGTCATAACAAGGTCGTTATTTTCATCTAATATAATGAGATCAGCGTCTTTATTTGTTTCCACGCTGCCTTTTCTATCAAATACACCGCACTGTTTTGCAGGATTGACAGCCCCCATTTTCATGACATCTGCCAATGTAGCGTCTGTAAAGGACAACATATTTTTTATCGCTTGTTTCATTTCTAATACGCTTCCGGCAAGTGAACCATTAGCCAGAGTAGCTTTTCCATCCTTTACATTAACATCTTGACCGCCAAGATCGTAGATGCCGTTTTTCATGCATTTCGCCCGCATGGCATCAGTAATCAAAACGGTGCGGTCACTGCCCTTTTGACGGTAGGCAAAATCAACCATTTCCGGACAAATATGCAGGCCGTCGACAATCATTTCTGTATACAATTCATGGCGTAATAACGCCGCACCTAAGACACCCGGTTCACGGTGATGAAGACCTTTCATGCCGTTATACAAATGGGTGACATGTGTAGCGCCTGCCTTAATAGCTTCGTCAACATCGTGATACGAACCGTTTGAATGGCCGATGGACGCGGTCACATTATGTTCACTAAGATATTTAGTCAACTCTAATCCATGCTTTCTTTCCGGTGCCAATGTGACGAGCCGAATATTCCCGCCTGATATTTTTTGCCATTTTTCAAAGAGTGGAATATCGCCTTCTACAATATGTTTAAGGGGTTGAGCACCAGCCTTTTCGGGATTAATAAAAGGTCCTTCCAGATGTACGCCAACAACTTCTGCTTGGCCTCCATTTGGTTGGTCAATGATATATTTTCCGGCGTTTTCCAAAGCCCGTTCAATGGCCGAATGTTCTTGAGTAATTGTGGTGGCCAGAAAGCTTGTTGTCCCTTCTTTTGGTAATGTTTGGGCAATGTTCTTAAGTGCATCTGGGGTCGCATCCATTGTGTCTGAGCCGTTCGCTCCATGGATGTGAACATCAATCATTCCCGGTAAACATTTATAGGTTTCCGGAAAATTTATTGTCTCATGGTCTTCAAGTTGACATTGCTCACCGATATCTTTTATTTTTCCATCAGCTATTTTAATATATCCTGCTTCAACCACTTCATCTTCTTTATATATTTTTAACCCTTTGATGAGCATTTTTATTTCCCCCTATTCATTGACCTTAGTAACTTTATCGTAGCACGATCATATCTTGTTGTCTAGACATCTATATTCATGTGTTAATCACTAACAACTGCAAAATAGTTTACTTAAGAGCGTATATTTCTTATAAAACATTAATATATATTATTATTTTTAAAATCCAATGGTATAGACATCTATATTCCATTATGATAATATACGTTTAAGTAAGCGGTGTCAAAGCGCTATGAATATAGTCTTATATTGTCAAATTAAGCGAAAAAAATGTGACTCGCTTAGAAAGGAGGAATGTATGCTTAATAAATATCTTTCCTGTATAGAAGGAATATTGCAGCAAGTAAAAAATGATGAAGCAACCATAAAGCAAGCGGCACAAATCATTGCCAAATCCATACAAAATGACGGTTTGATCCATATTTTCGGCTGTGGACATTCACACCTTATTGGTGAAGAAATCTTTTATCGTGCCGGAGGATTAGTCCCTGTCCATCCGATATTTATTGAAGATTTAATGCTTCATAAAGGTGCCGCGCGGTCTTCTAAACTTGAAAGACAAAATCATTTCATACAGCCTTATCTTGAACGATATGAAATTAAAAAAAATGATGTGTTTATCGTTGTATCAACATCAGGTATTAATGGTGTTCCAATTGATGCAGCACTTTATGCAAAAAGTAAAGGGGCTGAAGTCATCGCTTTAACGTCCCTTAGCTATTCTAAACAATCAGAGTCAAGGCACCATTCCAAAAAAAAATTGTATGAAGTGGCCGATCTTGTCATCGATAATCATTCTGAAGCAGGCGACGCTATCATAAGAGATGAACGGATTGGACAAGCGTTTGGGCCGACATCGACCGTTATTGGAACAGCCATTATCAACTGTATTATTGTAGAAACTATTCAATATCTTGCTGATGAGAATATTGAACCGCCGATTTTTATAAGCGGTAACATCGAGGGCGCTGATGCGCATAATCAACAATTAATTACAAAATATAAAGACAGGATTCCGAACCTGTCATAATTAGGGGGATAAATTCAAATGCTTGGCTTCTTACAAAGAATTGGTAAATCGTTGATGCTGCCAATCGCTGTATTACCAGCAGCCGCTATACTTCTGCGGCTTGGGCAGCCGGATTTACTCAATATAAAATTTATTATGGATGCCGGCAATGCCGTTTTCAGTAATCTTGCACTCATTTTTGCAATAGGTATTGCGATTGGCTTTGCCAAGGATAATAACGGCGCAGCTGCATTAGCCGGCGTTGTTGGTTATCTAGTGTTAACAGCCGGTGTTCATGCCATTAACAAAGACATTAACATGGACGTTTTAGGCGGTATTATTACCGGTATTGTTGCCGGCCTATTATATAATCGATTTCATGATATTAAACTGCCGGACTGGCTGTCATTCTTCGGAGGAAGACGGTTTGTCCCTATCATAACTGCAGTTACAATGCTGATATTATCCTTTATCTTTGGCTATGTTTGGATATATGTTCAAAATGCGATTAATGCTGTCGGTAATTGGATTATTGATGCCGGTGCATTAGGGGCAGCGATCTATGGTTTCTTAAACAGACTATTAATCCCAGTAGGTTTGCACCATGTATTAAACAGCTTTATCTGGTTTGTATTCGGTGATTATCACGGCTATCATGGTGAAATAACAAGATTTCTTCACCACGACCCGCATGCCGGCTTATTATTATCCGGATTCTTCCCAATCATGATGTTTGGTTTACCTGCAGCATGTTTGGCTATGATCGCTGCCGCCAAACCGGAGCGAAGAAAAGAAGTAACCGGATTTTTTATCGGTATTGCTTTAACTGCATTTGTTACAGGCGTTACCGAACCAATTGAATTTACATTTATGTTTATTGCACCAGTTCTTTATGTTGTTCATGCATTATTAACAGCAAGTTCAATGGCTGTCACTTACCTTTTAGGTATTCATGACGGATTTGGGTTCTCCGCCGGAGCAATCGACTATGTCCTTAACTTCGGGATTGCACAAAAGCCGTTACTTTTACTAGTAGTAGGTATTATTTATGCTGTTATTTATTTTGTAGTCTTCTACTTCTTAATCAAGATCATGGACATTAAAACACCTGGACGGGAAGATAAAGAAGATACAGATGAAAGTGACAATGCAATTGCCGGAATCAATATGGATGATAAATACGAAGTGATGGCTGCCCGCTTCTTGGGAGATATCGGCGGCAGCGACAACGTTACAAATATCGATAATTGTACAACCCGTCTTCGTTTAAATGTAAAAGATTCAGGCATCGCCGATGAAGCGGCTATTAAACGCCATGGCGGACGCGGCGTTGTTAAATTAAATAAAACGAATTTACAAATCATCGTCGGTACAAGTGTTGAATTTGTTGCTGATGCAATGAAACGTCTCGTTCAATCCGGCTTTGATCCATCACAGCTTGAAACAAATGAAGATTCAAATGAAAATATTGAAGACACTGCAAATGAGAATGAATCGTGTTTTAATATGAACCTGATCGCTTCACCATTAAATGGGAAAATAATGCCAATCAGTGAAGTTCCCGACCAAGTATTTTCACAAAAAATGATGGGCGATGGGTTTGCTGTAAACCCTGAAGATGGTGAATTAGTTTCACCTGTTAACGGTACAATCAGAACGCTCTTCCCTACCAAGCATGCAATCGGCATTGAATCGGATGATGGTTTAGAAATATTGATTCATGTCGGATTAGATACAGTTAATTTAAAAGGTGAAGGATTTGACCTATTGGTAACTGAAGGTGAAGAGGTAACACGAGGACAAAAACTTATGAAATTTGATTTATCCGGTATTAAAGAGAAAGTCCCTTCAGTCGTTACACCTGTGATTTTCACAAACCTTCCTGAAGGTACAGAAATTACATTAAATAAAACAGGCAACGTTAAACAGGGCGAACAGGATATTATCGACGTTAAATAAAATCAAACTTATCGATTATGATGTATCAAAAAGGGAGATCCAATTAAGGGTCTCCTTTTTTGACGGTTGGAAAAGCACCTTTCGCTTGCCAGTTTCTAAGTGTTCTTTAGTATAAACACTTAATAAAAGTGAAAAACTATTGTAATACAATAGTAAGATTAAACATTAAGAAAACGGGGAATGAATCTATAATGAGTTATATAGAGATTATAAGCCGTACAGTCATTATTTTCATCATCCTCTTTATCTGGACCAGAATCCTCGGTAAAAAACTTATTTCACAAATGACTGTTTTTGACTATGTCGCAGGTATTTCTTTAGGAGCGCTTGTGGGCAGCAGCATTATGACACCAGATTTAGGCGTTTTAAAAACGATGTTGTCCATTTCGTTATTCGCCTTTTTAGCCTTCATTTTAGGGCATGCAGTTATGAAGCATTTAATAATCAGGAAAGTGGTTAACGGTGAACCTACTATAGTGATAAGAAAAGGAAAAATTTTAGAAGATCAATTAAGAAAAATTCAGCTTAATGTTAATGATTTGCTTATGCTCCTTAGGAAAAAAGACACTTTTTACATTGATGAAGTAGATGCAGCAATTGTAGAAACAGATGGTACGTTATCTGTCCTTAAATATCCTTCAGCAATGAATGTCACTAAAAAGGATTTAAATGTTAATTTTGAAAAAAGAGGGCTTGCTTATAATCTAGTTATCGATGGTAAGATTATTAAAGAATCGCTTAATATTCTTCATAAAAACGAAAATTGGCTGCAAACTCTTCTTGAAGCCAATGGTTATACGAATATTAAAAACATCATTCTGTGCCAAATCGACGATCAGAATCGTCTGTATGTTGATCAAAAAAGCGGTCAAAACAGCCGATAAGTTCGATTGAGACCGTCAATATACTAAAAATTTTACGAAAGAATTGATTGTCATGAAAAAATCTTTACAACCGGAAAGGGGGATATTAATGGGCAAACGAGATTTCTATTTTGATAATGCAAAATTTATTTTAATTTTATTTGTTGTCTTTGGCCATATTATTAGTCCATTAAAAGAAGATCATCACCTGCTTTTTGCTTTGTATAAATTTATATTTTTATTCCACATGCCGGCATTCATCCTCATCTCCGGATATTTTTGCAAAGGCTTCAATAAACCGGGGTATATTATGAAAACAATCAAGCGCACTTTAGTACCCTATTTCATTTTTCAAGTCATTTACTCATTTTACTATTACTTTACTGGCTATGATGATCATTTTAAATTAACGTTACTGGATCCTCATTGGTCACTTTGGTTCTTAATCAGTATTTTCTTTTGGCATTTGGCGATTATACCATTTTCAAAGTTAGGAAAATACGGTTTCCCGTTAGCCATTATCCTTGGTGTCGGTATCGGCTATTTTGATGTATTTGGCTCCTATTTAAGCATTGAAAGAACATTTGTCTTCTTTCCATTTTTCTATCTTGGTTATTTACTCAAAAGAGAGCACTTTGTTAAACTTCAGCAATCTGTTAATAAATTTGCGGCTGTCCCAATCCTTATCGGCATCTTTGTGATTTGTTTCTTTGTTTTTCCTGATGCTTGGAAAGAATGGCTTCTTGGAGACAGTTCTTATGCGGCAATGGGAAATAAAACATGGTTTGACGGGCTGCTGCGTTTAGTTTTCTATGCCGGATCATTCATAACAACTTTCAGTGTCATGGCCTTAATGCCAAAATCAAAGACAACATTTACAAAACTCGGACAATGTACACTTTATATTTACTTGCTGCACGGTTTCTTTATAAAAACGATCAATTTAAGTCCATATTACAACAGTATTGGTCATTATTCACAATACATCGCACTGTTTATCCTTTCAATTGTGATTTGTTTACTCCTGGCCAGCAAGCCTGTTCGTACTTTTGCAAAACCGTTTATAGAACTAAAACTGCCAAAACTTAAGCATGATGATTCAGTTACAAGGTCACAATAAAAAGCTCGCAAATGGCGAGCTTTTTCACTTTATATTTTAAAAGAGGTTTAATTGTTTTGGAGCTAATCCCCTATAATTAATATTCAGCATTTCCATTAACATTTTGGCATTATCAGCGGCATCACCGCCGGAATTGTTATTAAAAATAACATAAATGTCTTTCGTTCTTTTTTGAAGAGTTTGCAGTCTTTCCTTCCATTCATTTAATTCCTTAGAATTATAACGGTATAGATAACGAACTTCCCGCCAATTAGGCTGGCCTTTATTTTCCCAGCCATTCGTATTTCTTCCGTGCATTCTAATGACAGTCAAGTCTTGGTTCGTTGGCTCTAAAACCAAAGGCACAGAGCCGATGCCTGCTTGCGGTTCATCACAAATACTATGTATCCATCCTTCATCTTTCATAAATGCTAAAGTCTTTTCTTTCATTGAACCACTGAACCATGATTGGTTGCGAAACTCTAAAACAACCGGTATATCGCCCATTTTATTTTTTGTATATCTTAACAATGAAATATGGTCTTTCGTACAATCGAACCACGGCGGATACTGGAATAATACAGCAGTTAATTTACCAGCTTCAATCATAGGCTGTATAGATGTAATATAAGCATCAAACATATCTCCAATTGTTTTGTACGGTATTTCATGACGTGTATGCCCTGTCATTCCTTGATAGGCTTTAACGATAAAAGAAAAGGTTTCCGGCGTTTCATCAATCCACTTTACATAATTATTTTCTGGTAAAATGGCATAAAAAGAACTGTCACACTCGACAATTGGGAATGACTGCTGTACATTTCAAGCTTAGTTGCTTTTGTTTGCGGTTCACCGTATAAACTATAATGATCGCCCCAGCCTGTTAACCCTATATAGATCACCATTCCCAACCTCTCTTTCAATATCATTTTACCAATCTTGCAGTTAATCTGTCATATACAAAAATAATTAAAGTTGATTCTGCTATAAATCATTCGTTATAATAGTTTTACAGTCAAGTTATGGGGCTGGTCGCGTAGCTGGTGCTTGCCTGAGTCTTCAAAACTTTTTGAGAGGCGCGTGACGTCTCTGGTGGGTTCGATTCCCACACAGTCCCGCCACTTTACTTCCCTTCAAGCCAAATTCAACTATCCATCGAAATGTTTTTCTTTCCTTTGTTACTTCTTTTTGCCTTTCTTCGCTCTCTTTCTTTATTATAAAGATAACTTACAATATAATACGAAATACAACCAAGAATCAGGCCAAAAACAGTCATGCCGATTAGTATATGCATACCGCCGTGGAGGAGATCTTTAATAACAGAAAAATCACCTTCTAAAATGTCCAACAACGAGTGCTTTTGAACATTATCATTCCCATTGTTAATCGGATAAACAAATGCTCCCAGTTTTTTTGCAAATGGGATAAGCAGGACAGGAAGAAATGATAATTTGCCAATGACATTGCCGATGATTGCGGCCGGAAGTGAGGCGCGAGCCAATCTGACCAGCGGATACAAAAGAATGTATATTAAACAAGCTGTCGAAATAACTAACATTTCTAATCCAAATCCAATAGCAAATCCTAAGGCAACCTTTCTGGCCCCGCCAGGTGATCGAAAAAGTTTGATGAAATTCAATTTAAAACTTCTATAGAATCTTTGATATATATTATATTTTTTACCCCTCTTTTTCACAAAACCACTCCCCCGCAACAAACCTCATCTAATTATAACCTACAATGTCAAAAAGGATTTTACTACAAAAATTTACTTATAACAGTAAGTCAATCATATAGTCTTATTTTAATGTATAAAAAACATCCCTACATATCAATATATATATTGTTAGATATCATTTTAGGGAGGGAATTTAAATGCCTCAACAACAAAATCAGCAAGTGACACAAATTTTGAATGCAATTCAGCAAGCTCAGCAACAATTACAACAAGCGCAATCAACCGCTAATTTGCCGCAAATTCAACAAGCTGAGCAGCAATTGCAGCAGGCACAGCAGCAATTGCAAACGATGCAATCCCAGCAAGGTCAAGCACAACAATCACAGCAACAGCAACAACAGTACCAGCAAGCTCTGCAAGAATTGCAACAAGCTCAGCAGATGGTCCAACAAGCTCAGCAAGCAAGTCAACAAAATAATCAAACGCAGTAAAGGGTAGTGTCAAACTATCCTTTATTTATACTTATTTGAAAATTGTCGCTTGTACCGTAACCCAGACATGATATAATTATTTTGAAAGTTCTTAAATGGGGTGCGATTCATGTCAGGTTGGTTCATGGGATTTATCGTTCTATGGTCTATTTTCCTTTTAGGCATCATAGCTGTCGGCGGCTTTTTCATGTTCAGGAAATTTTTAAAGAGCCTGCCTAAAGAAGACGGTAAGTCAATATTAGACTGGCAAACAGATTATATCAGACGAACTAAGCATTTATGGACAGAAGATCAGCTCGCATTTTTAGATGAACTTGTTGCGCCTGTTCCTTCTTTATTCAGGGATGTCGCAAAAGAAAAAATAGCAGGTAAAATCGGCCAGCTGGCACTAAAACGTCGTGCGAAAAAAATAACCGATGCTCTTATTATTGAAGGTTATATTAAAGCAACACCCAAACGTGATCATAAATATTTAAGAAAAACACTGATTAAACATCAAATTAATGTAGAACCTTACGAACGTTTTTTTTAAAGCTGAAAAAATAAACTCCCCGTCCGGGGAGTTTATTTTTATGTTGGCGTGGCTATTTCATCATTAGGAATCTGTTTCAGCAAACGTTTGTACATCACAAACATTGCAATACGCCATGGGAGAATCATACCGTAAGCTAAGATAAAGAAGAGACCGCCTGTTTGGCCGACATCAATACTCTTCTCCAAAAATATTTTCATGACTGTTCTAATGACTAATAGTCCAAGCAATATGAAAATAAAAGCTTTCGACCGTTTCAGATAAACTTGGTTGTCATGCAGTTCGAATTTTGATGTTTTGATAAGAAAAATAGAGAAAAACGCTCCGACTAAAAAGGCTTCCAGCGCTTCAACGTACGTGACTCGGAACATTGGAAAGATAAACATCAGTGCACCAGTTGACATAAAAAGCGGCGGCAAGAGTATCTTCTTAGTGTTTGTTGGTTTTTTCGATGCTTTTAATCTTACTGCTATTATTGATAATGCAAAAACAACACCAATTAAAAGGCTTAAAATTTGTAACAGCATAAGATCAACCTTCTTTTTTAAACTGTTGGTCTATTTTTATACGTAAGGAAAGTATAAATTGGCAACAATGCAGACATGCGACGCAGGCGCCAATTTTAAGACCCTAGTATAAGGGCAACTAGGCAGTTGCCTGCGCCTTTTAAGGCTTGGCATCAGCCAAGTTTTCTTTATTGTTATATTATAACATGTTTTTATTGGATAAAAAATGAGGATCCCTTGAAACTTTTTATTTTTGATTTTTTGCAAGATATTGTTCTAAAGTAATGTGATGTCCCATAATATATTCGGCAGCTTTTTTGCCTACGTAACGGATATGCCATGGTTCATATTCGTAACCTGTGATCTTCTCTTTATCTTTTCCTTTTGGATAGCGAATTATGAATCCATAATCAGCGCAATGTTGTGCCACCCATTTTCCTTCTTTTGTATCACCGAAATCTTGATCCAGTCTAAACTCTGCATCTTGACTTGAAATATCCATAGCCAACCCTGTTTGATGCTCGCTGGTCCCAGGCTCTGCACTGACAATGCTTGCCTGCTTTTTGCCTTGCTGCTGGACATTGGTGGCAAAGATCGCCTTCTGACGGTCATATGAGCGGTATCCGGATTGCGCATAAAGAGTAATCCCCTGCTTCTCAGCACCTTTAAACATTTTTTCTAAGGCAACGGCAGCCGGTTTACGAAGATGCATTTTCTCGTACGTGCCGTCATAAGGAAATTTAACATGCGGAATGGTTAAGTCAGGCGGCGTGTAACCATCAGGAAGTTTATGAGTTTTGTTTACAAGAACAAGGATACTTTTTGGATTTGAAACAACAGTTACTTTATTGCCGTTGGCTGAAGTTGGTATGTTATTTTCTTTGTTTTTATCATTACTTTGACTTGATTGATCTTGTTTTTTATCTTTATTGGATGTATCGGTCTTATGTGTTGATTGATAAGCCTTTTCTTCATGATGGCTGTCATTATTTGAACTTGAATTTTTTTGAGTGGAAGCTGTACTGTCTGTACCGCAGCCGCTTAACGTTAAAGCTGCCAGACCAGCCCCAATGATACCGTTTCGTATACTGTTCTTTACCATAATATGTAGTCCTTTCGACATTCTAATATCAATGTTGTTACCATGATTAATTTCTTTTGAAAATAATAAAGTAAAACTTCCATCAAGGGGGTTTGTTTAACCCTCTGATGGTTAGGTTGAACTTATCGGGGTGTTTACTGTCCGTTACCTTACTCTTAATCGTCAGTGATTCTCTAACATTTTGGGGCAGAGTCTTACGGATTGTTGCACCGGGAAAAAATTACAGACACACGGAATAAATATTCGTGTGTCTATTTTCGTTTATGACTTATTATTGAGCGATAATTTCTGCTTTCATATCACCATGTCCATTTCCGCAAGGCACTGTACAGTGGACATGATAGGTTCCAGGTTTTAATTTCACAACTGTGCTTCCCTTGCCTTCAATATCAACCTTTGTGCCATCTATTCCGAGCCCGTGAGTTCCTTGCTTACTCTGAAAATTAATTTTAATATTTTTATTAGCAGGTACTTTATAAGTTTGCTTGTTAAATTTAAAATCTGTTGCGGTAATATTCAGCGTTTTAGCTACTTTTTGATCTTTGCTTTGGGCATTAGAACTGTTATTAGCGCTGCCGCATGCTGAAAGGGCAAAGATCATAACCATAACAATCGATACACATAATACTAATGACTTTTTCATATTATAAGCTGCCTCCTTAAAAATAACTATTATCATTTTAAACCAATTTTAAGAGCAGCTGTTATACAAAAATTGAACTTTCGCTAACAATTTAGACACCTTTTTTTATTTCCCTTTTATAATTGTTAAGCATTTGTTCTATTTTTTCTACACCTTCATTAACACTTGAAATAACTAAAGGTATAGCTTCTGTTTTATACTTTTTGAACTTATGGCTATATTTAGGATCGTAATAATGTTCAAGAAATAGAGAAATAACCCGAAAATAATCTTTCTCATTATAGGCTTGTTCAATTTCTTCAGCAAAAGCCGGCTGTAAATATTTTTTGAGATAAGTAAAAGCTTCATAAACGGCCTCTTCATGCTGTTCAGGATTATAAGCGTCATAAATAGCAGCAACACGTTTTTGGAAAGGGTAATTAATGTGAAACCGCTGCCCTTCTTCCTTTCCCTCTACAATAAATTGCGGCAGTACAATCCGGCCAATTCTTTTACTTTCAGCTTCAATAATATAATACGGCGCATCTTTTAATTGTATAAGGCGCTGCCACAGCAAACACTCAAATTCCTTTTGACTATGGGGCTCGAGTCCAACCGATCCAAAAATAGACCCGCGGTGCCCCGCCATGCCTTCTAAGTCTAATACCGGGTATCCTTTCTCTTGCAAAGCCGATAAAATATCAGTTTTTCTTGTCCCGGTCAATCCTTCAAGCACAACAAAAGGCTTCTTTACTTCTGATAAATGTTCAAGCTCTTCCACAATACGTTTCCGGAAAGATCTAATGCCGCCTTCAAGCTGAAATGAATACACACCCATAAGACACATGACTGAAGCAATGCTCCGGCTGCGCATGCCGCCTCGCCAGCAGTAAATCACAGTATGTTCTTTTTCATCTGCCTGCGATTTAATTTTTTCGTACATTTTCGGCAGTTTAGGCGATACAATTTCAAGACCTTTTGCTTTGGCGATATGCGGTCCTTTTTGTTTATACAGCGTACCAATCATTGCCCGTTCATCATTTGAAAATAACGGCACATTAACAGCGCCCGGAATATGAAACTCTTTAAATTCCCCCGGCGACCTAACATCAATAAGTGCTGTCTGTTCCTTTTTCTCTAACAATTCCGAGATAGAGATTTTTTTTACACTGTCCATACTTTTTAACCTTCTTTACGAACTTTACATACTTAATATATGATAACACTTTTTTTACAAAATAAAAAAGGATCCATTCTAAAATGTGATCCTTTTTGTCAATTATTTATTAGACTGATTATTAATAGCCTTCATCATTTGATTAATTTTCTTCTGTGACGGGTTTTGTCCCATTTGCATCATCATCACACGAAGCATTTTTTCATTAATAGGCGGGTTTTTCTTCATATAATCCATCATATATTTGCGGGCAAGGAAAAAACCGAGTAAAACACCTACAATAATACCGATCACGCCCACAAGAATATAGAGCCACATTCGATTGTCGTCCTCCTTTTGCTTTTCTGTCCACTCCTTAGTTTACTATAAAGAGCGAGCATTGCACAACCCTATTATGCTAGATAAGATGCGCATTTTTAATGGGTTTTAACCATCCAAAACGATGATGTTTAAAATCAATGGCTAAAAAGCTGTCATCAATTTGCCGGAGAACTTCGAAGAAGGAGGTTTCGGCACTATAATCACCTGTGGCTTTTAACGATAACCGTCCAGTACCTAATTCGAGTTGAGCTTGGCTTGTCTTTTTAGGATGCTCGATCATATGAATTTGATTGCAGCATTTATATTCAGATAAGTGGCTCAATAGCAATTCCAATCTTCGACCTATTTTAAAAACAGGTATCCGCTTTGTAATATATTCGACTTGCTTATTTATTTGTTGTTTCATATTATAATCACCGATATTATCCGCTTCTAAAAAAAGCTGATAAAGTTTACTCTCTCTTCCAAAATAGGACCGGGCAATCTCGTCTTGTATTAAAAAAATAAAGTAGTGCCTCATTATATATTCCTCCCATCATCCGAGATTATTCCAATTATAATACGGATGATATAAGAGGATTGTCTAAATGACGTGAAATGAGACACTACTTTTGTCGAACTGAAATTTATTACAAATTATTTGTTAAGAAGTTGTTTCATTTTGGCTACAACGTTTTCGACGCTAAATCCATATTCTTCTAGGACCTTGTCTCCATTTGCCGAAGCGCCGAAGCGGTCAATTGTAATGAGATCCCCTTCTTGTCCTACATATTTATGCCATCCTAATGATGCACCCATTTCAACGCCTAAGCGTTTAGTAAGGTTTGAAGGTAAGATTTGTTCTTTATATTCTTGTGATTGTTTTTCAAAACGATCCCAAGAAGGCATGCTGACAACACGAACATGAATATTTTCAGAAGCCAGTTGTTCTTGCGCCTTAACAGCAAGGCTGACTTCGGAACCTGTAGCTAAGATGATGCCTTCTGCATTATCTTTCGCTTCAGAAACGATATAAGCACCTTTCTTCACACCGTCTTTTGCGCCATTAATTGAACCTTCTAATGTCGGCAATCCTTGACGAGTCAGAACAAGCGCTGTTGGCTGGTCAGTACTTTCAATTGCAAGCTTCCACGCCTCTCTCGTTTCATTGCCGTCTGCCGGACGAATCACTGATAAGTTCGGCATGGCACGAAGCGATGCCAATTGTTCAATTGGTTCGTGAGTTGGTCCGTCTTCACCAACAGCAATGCTGTCATGAGTAAAGACATAAGTCACAGGCAAGTTCATTAAAGCTGATAGACGAACAGCTGGTCTTAAGTAATCAGAGAAAACAAAGAACGTTGAACCATAAGGCTTAACACCGCCATGTAATCCCATGCCGTTAACAGCTGCAGCCATACCAAATTCACGGACGCCGAACCAAATGTTTCGTCCTTGATAGCTTCCAGGCTGGAAGTCTTCGCTATCTTTCATTAATGTCTTTGTTGAAGCGGCAAGGTCCGCTGCTCCGCCAAAGAGTTGCGGTACTGATGAGGCCAAACCATTAATGATTTCATTAGAGATAGCCCGAGTCGCTTTATTATCGCCAATTTGATATTGAGGCAAGTTGGCATCATAGTTTTCAGGAAGCTTGCCATCAATCGCGTCTTTCAGCTCTTTAGCTAGTTCAGGGTATGCTTCACTGTATGCATCAAATTGCTTGTTCCATTGATCTTCAGAAGCTTGTCCTTCTTCAGTAAAAGTCTTGAAGTGTTCTCTAACTTCTTCTGGAACTGTAAATGGTTCACTATAATTCCATTCATAAGTTTTCTTAGCAAGTTCAGTTTCATCAGCACCAAGAGGACTGCCGTGAACAGCGCTTGTGCCTTGTTTATTAGGCGCACCGTAACCGATTGTTGTTTTTACTTCGATAAGCGTTGGTTTTTCAGTTTCTTGTTGAGCCGTTTGTAAGGCATTAGCAACTTCATCAATATTATTGCCGTCTTCTACGTAAAGGACTTGCCAGCCGTAGGCGTCAAAACGTTT
Source organism: Scopulibacillus cellulosilyticus (assembly GCF_042665295.1). NCBI lineage: Bacteria > Bacillati > Bacillota > Bacilli > Caryophanales > Sporolactobacillaceae > Scopulibacillus > Scopulibacillus cellulosilyticus. The sequence goes on along the minus strand of NZ_JBHTCO010000012.1, from coordinate 35,514 downwards.
TTTAACATCTTCTGTTTGAGCTTTACTTAAATCGCCGTCAAGGGAGATATCATTTGAATCAAATAATACAATTAAACGTCCTAATTTCAAATGCCCGGCTAATGATGCAGCTTCAGCTGATACACCTTCCATTAAATCTCCATCGCCGCAAATGGCGTAAGTATGATGATTAATGATCTCATAATTATCTTTATTATATTTTGCTGCAAGGTGTCTTTCAGCCATTGCCATACCAACTGCCATGCCGATACCTTGTCCTAATGGGCCGGTAGTAGCATCAACGCCTGCTGTATGACCGTATTCAGGATGTCCAGGTGTTTTACTTCCCCATTGTCTAAATGATTTCAGATCTTCTATAGAAACATCATAATTAAAAAGATGTAAAAGGCTGTATAGAAGCATTGAACCGTGTCCGGCTGAAAGAACGAAACGGTCACGATTAAACCAATGAGGGTTTTTAGGATTATGTTTCATAAATTTGGACCAAAGCGTATAAGCCATTGGAGCTGCTCCCATTGGCAATCCTGGGTGTCCGGAATTTGCTTTTTCAATCGCATCAATGGATAGTGTGCGAATGGTGTTAATAGATAGTTGTTCAATCGATTGTGTCAAGACTTATCTTCCTTTCTCCTATGATAAGAACATTTACAGTTTAACACAAAGTTCAGTTCTTCATCACATTAAATGCACCATGTATTATTGGTATAATGCCCTATTTTAAAAGGGAAAATCCAACAATTCGCACCGCTAAGGGATTGGTTGCGCTTACACATTTATCCTGCGTTTACAAAAAAACCTGAAGACTTTAAAGTGTCTTCAGGTTTTTATAAAAATATATTTTTATTAAGAAGCTATAAATGATAGCTTTAATTCAGATAGTTGTTCGTCACAGTCTAATTCGAGTTGGTCTAAAAACCACAAATCATCCGGACGGGCAAAAAATGTGATACCTTCTATTGTTTGCTTAATATCAAGGTCTCTTGGAAATGATTTTTCAACACCCAGTGCATAGCCGCCTATGCCTATACCGCCATGCCGAACAAATAATTGCAACGCATCACCGTCTTCTAAAGCCATTTCGTTCTTATAAAATCGAGCAACCTTTTCAGATACTTGCAACAACATCATCACATCCTTTTTTATTATTGTTATATAACAGTATACCAGAATTTCCGTCTGATGCAATACAAAAATAAGCCCAATTTTAAAAAAATTGAACTTACTTAAAAAACTCGCCAAAAAGGCGAGTTTGAGTTAATTATGCATTTGACGACGCTTGTCCTTACTGTTTTTTAATTTTTCAGGAGTGACATCGTCACCATTTGGATCGACCACTTTAATGGTGTGCAAATGTTCTTTAAAACCCTTTCGGAAAGCATTTAAGTATTCTTCCCTCAGCTTGTTTTGTTCTTTTTTTTCTTCCGAAGTTAATTCTGCCTGTTTTGATTTATTGGCTAATTCTGAGATCCGACTCAGCTTCTCTTTAGAAAGCATCAAAAAACTCCTTTTTGTATCAGCTTTATTTGATAGCTTATCTCATGTCCGGAAATTATTCAAGAGTTAGAGTCAGCTATTTCTTTACAGGTATAACAAGTTTCTGGCCGGGTTCAATATGATTCCGTTCAATTTGGTTAACACGTTCTACCCAGCCGGCAAATCCATCGTAATCCATTGAAGTATCTTTTTTATACAAATTGGCAATTGACCAGATTGTATCCCCTTCTTTAACAGTGACCATTTTATATTGGTGTTTATTAACCGGCTTAAGATCAGAGGCTACTGCAACTGACGCGCACATTAACAAGAAAATAAAAATGATAACAAAAGAAAAACCTATTCTCGACTTAGACCTGTAACTCGTTCCAGTCATATCAATCACCTCTTAAAGAATGTATGTTCGCTTATTATTCTAAATAGAACATTTGTTTGTGTCAAGATATTTCGAACGAATGTTTGCGTTTGCTATATGATGGTGTTATAATACAGTCAAGAATAATCTTGCGTAAGAGAGGTGTAAAGACATTGAAACTATCAAAGCGCCAACAAGATATTATAGATTTTATTAAGAACGAAGTTAATACAAAAGGTTACCCGCCTTCCGTAAGAGAAATCGGTGATGCTGTTGGCTTGGCATCAAGTTCCACTGTTCATGGACACTTAGAACGGCTTGAAAGAAAAGGATATATTCGCAGAGATCCAACAAAACCAAGAGCTATCGAAGTCCTCCAAATCGATGAACCCTCCGTACCAAGACAGGATATTGTTCAAGTTCCGGTTATCGGGAAAGTTACGGCAGGACTGCCGATCACAGCTGTTGAAAATATAGAAGAATATTTTCCGGTGCCTGCTTCAATGGCAGCTAATGATGAGGTTTTCATTTTAAATGTTGTCGGGGAAAGTATGATTGATGCCGGTATATTGGACGGCGATAAAGTTATTGTCAGGCAGCAAAGAACTGCAGATAACGGCGATATTATAGTGGCAATGACAGAAGATGACGAAGCAACCGTTAAACGTTTCTTTAAGGAAAATAATTATATTCGGCTGCAACCCGAGAATCCGAATATGGCTCCAATTATACTTGATAACTGTATTATCTTGGGTAAAGTCATTGGCGTATTTCGGGATATTTGTTAGTACATAAGAGAAATTACGACAGCGGTCAAATGACCGCTGTCTTTTTAACCCCAGCTATCCGGACGATTGTTGCCATTAGTATCATTATTTTTAGCTTGAACAGCATCAAAGTAAAGATCAGATTGCACCTTTATGCCTTGATAAGCATTTCCCGCGTCTTTATCCAGTCCATAGGTAATGTCAATATTATCCGTTTGGCTTGGAGACAACTTTGTCACATGAGTGCTGATTCCGCCGTTAGAATCTAAAAAGCTTTGACCAGCGACCTTAATTTGCAGATGATCACCTGATTCACCATCAGCTTTTATTCTCTTGACATAATTATCATACGCGCTTTGGTTAAAAGTTCCTTTATCATCCGTTAATTGAAAGCTTGTTCCATCTTTTAAAGTGATCTTGAGATTACTCGGCACTATTCTATAGAAGAAATCTAAGCTTCCTGCATTTTGAACTTTAAATGATTGAGTATTTACGTCCCCCGGAGTAATACCAGTTGCATTGATCCCCTGTACTGTAGTATCTTGACCATTAACCTTCAAATCTAACGTTCCCGCCGCAAAACTGTTATTCGGACTTATTACATGATCGCTGAATAAGGCAAAAGTACCGACGATCATTAAAGCTGCCCCTAATCCTAAACTCAGTAAAGCCCCCGAAATTTTTGATCTTATTTTCATATTTTTAATTCCTCCAAAAAATGACTTTTGATAATATTTACAAATTTTAAGATTCAAGAGAATTATTGTTTGATTTTTCAAGTCTTGAAATCGTCCTCCAAATTGCGACAAGTGAACTGACAACCAAAATAAATCCAGGAAGAATCAATAATAAAATACAACCAAGTTTTGATCCTAAAAATTCGACAAAATATCCAATATACGGAATCGTGAACCCTGTATATTGTCCAACGACATTTTGCGATGGTATTTTTTCTAAATCTGTTGTTTGATTATGGTCCCCTTTTGTTTCAAATTGCAGTTGACCGTCATTTTTTGAAACTTTTGTAATTCTATGAGTAATAAGCATGTTTGAATTCCCCGGAGGATGAAAACTAATCACGTCGTTTTTTCTTAATGCAGACGGGTCATCCAGAGACTTAACGGTGATCACTGAACCTGTTTTAAATGTTGGAGTCATCGACCCTGATAAAACCGTTTCTATCTTATATCCAAATAAATTGAATCCGCTGCCAGACAGCTTTGAATAGGAAACTATGAAAATGGTAAGTAAGATAAATAGAATGATTACCCCGGTTAAGGTCATTCGAAATATTTTTATGAGCCGCAATTAGCGCCACTCCTTTAAATTTTTTGTTAAACTTTTAACTCCTTCAACCGATAAATAAATTAGGGTACCTTTTATAATTTTTATAGATATCATAAATTCTTAAATTTACGTGCAATCCTTAATATGAATTTTCTTGCTCCAAATGTTTTTTTCACCAGGATATCCCGGACTTTGTTCAGCCATAAATATGTAAAATCCGGGTTTCTTTGGCTGATATGTTAACACATATGTTTCTCCCGCTTTTAATAGGGGAACTTTCCCTGTTGCAACGACAATGCCGTGTTCCGGGTTACCGTGTTCAATATAATATACTTTATAATCTGTATAGACTTTTTTATTACCTGCTTTCTGTTCATTCATTAACCAAGCTTCAATTTTCGAACAGTTACCGCTTTCATCCTGTTTAACAAAAATTAGCTGACTCTTATCCCAGCCGGCATCACCCCCATTAAATTTGTCGGCGGTTGAAAGGTTCATTGAAACATTAACGCGTTCAGAAAATACTGCATGTGTTGTCAAGGAAACATATTTTGATGCTATGAGAATTAAAGCAAACAGAAAAAACAATTTAACAGCTTGCAGACATATTTTTTTCATATTTATAATATGGCTTCTCATAGCTTTTCTCCTTGATTAAAGGCTTTTTCATTTTCGTTATTAAATTAGGATAAAAGAACTACTTAATCAAAATTATAATCACGCCAATAGTACCACGATTTAACCGCCGATAACAGATCTTCTTAATCTTTGTTTATATATATGTGACCTATGGCTTATTATAAAATACTCAACATGGCGTATTTTGTCAATTTTTAATAGATTTATTCAAATGATTTTCGACAAAAAAAGAGCTGGTTTATCAGCTCTTCATACATCTAATTATTATCCATGATATTTTTGTACTCTTCTTCGGTAAGACCTAGTGCACTGCATATTTCATCATCTGAATACCCGCTTTCCATAAGGCCTTGAACTAACTCTTTTTCATTTGGATCTGTCAAAACAGCATCTCTCCTTATTTATTATTCCTTCTTATTATTTACTATTTCATTTTACGGCAAACAAATTATCAAAAAACAATAACAGACATATCAATCGAATGTTGATGGTTTATTTTTGACCTTTGTTGAAGAACGTTCCTCTATCCAAAATCTTTATAAAAAATTAACAACTACAAAAAGTAAAGGGAGTAATCTTAATTACGCTAGTTTATTTTAAAAAGAAGTTCATCAAAAGATGTTTTAAACATAAATTTTAAAAGGTTATAAATGTTTATGAAAAAATCAGGGATGAAGGTTCTTAATTTTTACCAATTAAAATTTGAAAGGAAAGTAAACATTATGAATAAAAAAGTTGATTACTTTCAGCCATATGATGAAACTATTCCAATTCTTATTATTGGAGGCAGTTTGGTAGGTCTTTCTCTTTCTCTTCTTCTTGCTAAGCAAGGAGTTTCCTCTATGGTTGTAGAGCGTCATCCAGATACCGCCATACATCCACGCGTTGCAGGTTTGACCTCCCGAACCATGGAAATTTTTCGTGTTTTAGGAGTTGAAAAAGATATAAGAAACGTGGAACCGCAATTTTCGAAAGAAAGTAAGGTTTTTCAAGCAGAAAGTCTTGTGGGTCAATTGTTTAATCAAACAATTGAAGAAATGAGTGCTTTCTTTACAGATGAAAGTCCTGTAAAAGGCAGCTGTATTGCGCAAGATATACTTGAACCTATACTGCGAAAACATGCAGAACAAAATGGCGTTGACCTACGATATAATACAGAAATGATTTCTTTTGAACAAGATCAGGATGGCGTTTCGGCTATTATTCGTAATAAATCGGACAGTACTTCACGACAAATTAAGGCTGATTTTATGATAGCTGCTGATGGCAGTAAAAGCGGAGTTAGAAAACAACTTGATATTGAACAGCATGGCGCAGGAACGATTATGCATAATATGAGTATGGTTTTTGAGGCGGACATCGCTGAGTTATTTGCCAAGAGAAATGCTGTTATGGGCTTTGTTCGAAATGAAAAAGTGATGGGCGCTCTCGTATCGTATCCAGGAACTTCTGTCCGTCCAGACCTTTATCGACTAGATATTTGGTATGATCCAAAAAAGGAGTCGGTTGCGGATTATCCAGAATCACGGTGCATTCCATTGATTCGGGCAGCAGTTGGTATATCTGATCTCCAAGTGAATTTGAAGACCGTCCTTTCTTGGGAAATGGCTGCTCGTGTATCTGATTGCTTTCAGCAAGGTCGAATATTCTTAGTTGGTGATTCTGTTCGAGTGCAGCCCCCTTCCGGAGCTCTTGGAGGAAACACTGGAATAGCCGAAGCTCAAAATCTTGCTTGGAAATTGGCAGCTGTTCTTCGAGGGGACACAGGTCTTGATTTGCTCAAAACATATGAAAGTGAACGGCTGCCGATTGCGGATTTAACTGTTGAACAAACAACCCTCTTATCTCAACAGCGTGCAACAGAAGACATTGACCAAATTACAGTTAATACACTTATGATTAACATGGGTTATCGTTACTTAAAGGGTGCATTTGTAACAGAAGACAAGCAAGATACAACTCAAATAAAACTGCCGAATCAGTGGAAAGGGCTCCCCGGAACCCGTGCTCCATATGTTGATTTTGATAAAAATGGGAAGCAAATATCTACCCTCGATTTATTTGGTACTCTTTTTGTATTTCTTGTCAGCCCTAAGGGGATGGAGTGGATTCCTGCAATTAAGGAAGTGGAAAAAAGATTTAATCTTTCGTTACCAATTTATCAAATTGGGTCAGACCTCACTGATATCGATGGACGATTCTGTAATTCTTATGGAGTCGATACAACTGGTGCTGTATTAGTAAGACCTGATGGAATTGTTGCTTGGCGAAGTTCTGGAATGGCAGATGATCCAATGCAAGTTTTAGAAAGAGCTGTTTCATCTATACTTTTAAGGTAAGTTAATGGATTTTTGAGGTACCAGTTCACGAAATACACGCTTCGAAAAATAATAGAGATAAATAGAAATTTCCTAAAGGTAGTAAATTGGCATACAGGGGGCATTAAACAATTGGATTATAATATCTAAAGCTTTATAAAAATTTTCTCGTTCTTTATCATTTGCTTTCATTAAACCATCACCAATAAATTGTAATGATGTGTAAATCTCGCATAAGAACGACAAAAACGATTCTCTTATGTGTATGTGATGGGAATACAGATTCATTTATTAAACATTAGGCAAACGTTACTTAAATAACAAATTAGATAATTATCGCTGTATTTTCCCATCCATATACAAGCTCATTAAGCTTTTTCCCTAGTATATCTATTTCAACAGTGTCAATTTTTTTAGCCCCTAGAGATTCATAAAACAATCGGGAACTATTTTTTTCTAAAACTAGCACCATCATTGCAAATATATTTTGTTGTTTTAAGTCTTCAATAATCGGTTCTAACAACAATTTCCCTAACCCTTTTCTTTGGTATTCCATTAAGATGTAGATTGCATATAGCTCACCCTTATAATTTGGATATTTTCCAGTTCTTTCTTTGCCGCCATTTGAGAAACCAACAACTTCACCTGCATTATTTTCGGCAACATAAACAGTTTCCTTAGAGATAATATCTTTCCATTTTTGTTCTCTGGATTCATATGTCATTTGATTTAAATACTTGTCTGGAACAATATTCTTATATGTCGTCCTCCAACTATCGACCTGAACTTTGGCAACCCCTTTAGCATCAGTTAATGTGGCTTTTCTAATCTTCATATGACACCTCAGATTAAATAAATTTTTAATCTAGTTAACTAAATGAGTTAATTATAAGGACGAAAAGACCTGAATTAAGGGACATAAGCCGCATTCTTCTCTGAAAAATAAGGCTATTTAATATATGACGCTGATTTATTTGTTGTTCTTTTCCGGCAAGTTTATACTGACTCAGTTTTTCTTGTAACAAGTCTTTTACATTTGGCCATTCTCTTTGCAGTATGCTGTAAACAACAGCATCTCTTACATAACCATCAGGTAACTGTCTCTCGCTTCGTAATATACCTTCTTTTGTAGCTCCGATTCGTTCAATTGCTCTCTGTGCCTTTATATTACGGAAATCCGTTTTAAATTGCACTCGAAGCATCTTTAGTTATAGTAATCTATAATGAATATACCTTTAAAGACTGTAAATTTGCCACTTTAATTAGAAAAAGAAGTAATTAACCAGTCTTTTTATGCGATTGCTCTTTTTACATATCAAAGGATGGCCAATTAAGGCCACCCTTTGACATGTATAAATATTTAGATTTAATTAGGCTTTTAAGACTTCGGATGTATTCTCCTGTTCGGACTTTGTATGAATTGTCATTGCAATGATTGCAGAAATGACAAGGGCAATTGCTATAAATATAAATGAAGACCCATAAGATCCACCGCTTGCTTCAATTAAAGCCCCCATCACAATCGGGGAAATAAACCCGGCAATTGAGCCACCAAAATTAACAATTGATGATCCCGTAGCCATAACTTTTGAAGGGAGACTGTCTACAACTAGTCCCCAGAAAGAACCTTGTGCCATGAACATAAAAAATACGGCAATACATTGGTATGTAATGACCATTGTATTTGAGGAGGCCTGAAACATCAAGTATAGAACTCCGGCGCCAATAATCGCATTAGGAATGAAAATCCACTTACGATTTCCCTGAGCACGGTCCGACAAATAGCCGCCCAGAATCATAGTGACCGTGCCAATTAAGAATGGTAATGCACTAAAGAGGCCTGTTGACATTAATGAGAAACCTCGAACATTAATCAAGTAAGAAGGAAGCCATGATGTGAATCCCCAGAAAGTAATGTCAAAAAAGAACCAAATCAACGTAGCTTGCCACAGAATCGGCTTTTTTAGAACTTCCTTAAAGCCAACTTTCGTTTGTACTTCTTCTTTACTAAGATCTTCATCTTCTTCCAGCTCACGAAGGTCTTCTTTTGTCATATTTGGGTGATCTGCTGGATTATCTTTAGTTTTTAACCAGATCAATAGTGCAACTATCAAACCAGGAATCCCAATAGAAATAAATACAGGACGCCAACCGAAAGAAGAAATAATTGCGGCTGCAGCTATTGTAGCAACAGCTGGCCCCAAAGTATTAACTGTCGACTGTATACCTGCAGCGGTACCGCGCTTTTTACTGGGAAAGTATGTCGCGATGCCTTTATATGACGAACCAGGTAAAGGCGCTTCCCCCAAACCAAACAGGAAACGGCTAATTAACATCAGTGGATAAGAGAAAATCACACCCGTTAACATTGTGAAAATCGACCACCATCCAAGCGCTAAACTAATGACTCTTCTAAAACCAAATTTATCTGCTAGCATACCACCTGGGATTTGAAAGATAGCATAACCAGCAAAAAAGATACTAATAATGAGACCTTGGCCTGTGGCGCCAACGTTAAAGTCCTTACCAATAAAAGGTAAAGCTACTGTTATAACCATTCTGTCTAAGAAGGAAAACATCCAACAAAACCATAATAAAAGTAAAACAGTATATCTTACCTTCCACCGCCGCTTGGATTGTTGTCTTTGTCCACGATCATTCATTAAATAGACCTCCTAAAATATTCAATAGTTACCCAACTTTTTGTTATTTAATAAACAACCACGTTTCTAATTTAATCCAGTTCACCCCTTTCGCATTTTTACAATAATAAAATAGTATTTATGCAATATTAATTATGGAATTTTTATATTGATTACTCCTAGATAGATGATGATTACTAAAATTGAATATGTTGAAAATTGGCGTTACTTATATTATTGGAATTAATAAAAATGTATTGCAAATACATAAATGGTAAGCGGTTTCATTATAGAAAGTATGCCTGAATATACGTAATTACCATTACAACCGCAACTAAAAATAGACTATGTTTAATTGTAAATCTTAATAAATTACCTTCTTTGCCAACCATACCAGTGGCAGCCGTCGCAATGGCTATTGATTGTGGAGAAATCATTTTCCCCGTCACACCGCCACTTGAGTTTGCCGCAACTAGCAATGTAGGATCAAGACCCATTTGGGAACCGGTAATCTTTTGTAGATTGCCGAACAATGCGTTCGAGGAAGCATCTGAACCAGTTAAAAATACACCAATCCACCCTAATAGTGGAGCAAAAAGCGGGAATAGTTTTCCAGTTTGTGCAAGTCCTAGACCAAGAGTGGCACTCATACCTGAATAATTAACAAGGTATGCCAATCCCAATACGGAAGCAATCATTGTTAATGGTATACGTAATTCCTTCAACGTTTCTACAAATGAAATTCCCCAAGTTTTCCAAGATATTTTTAAGATAAATTTACTGATTACTGCTGTGATCATAATAGCCGATCCTGCAGCTCCTAAGATATCAAATTTGAAAATTGCAGTATAAGGCGTTAGATGATCAACTATTGGTTTTGCCTTTAAGATAGCATTGTTTAAGCCAGGTACAGGAATTTCAATAGTTGCCAAATTTAAAATATTCTTTACGAAATCAATAGCTCCCCAGCCAGCAACTAAAATAATCAATATTATAAATGGTGACCAAGCAGTTAATATTTGTATTAAAGTATACCCAGGTACTGTTTCTATTGTTGCTGCCTCTTCTATTGCCACTTCATTATTTTTATTGATTAATTGATGACCTTGAACTAAATTATCATCTTTAAAACGGTATATGCTTTTAGGTTTCCACACTTTTAAAAATAATGCCAAACAAACAAGGCTGACAATCGAAGAAGCGATGTTTGGAAGCTGTGGACCAAGGTAATGTGAGGTTATAAATTGTGTAATTGCAAAAGATATCCCACAAATAAGAATGGCAGGTAATACTTCAATAGTCTTTTTCCATCCCGCCATAATAAATATCAACCAGAATGGAATGAAAATTGAAAGCAGAAGAAGCTGATCACCTGCCGCAACACCGACTTTTTCAGGACTTAATCCTGAAACCTGGGCTGCGGTAAGAATAGGTGCACCTAATGAGCCAAAGGCAACAGGTGCAGTATTAGCAATTAAACAAAGACCTGCCGCATAAAATGGATTAAATCCAAGGCCGGCAAGAAGTGCTCCTGCAATTGCAACGGGTGCACCGAAGCCAGCTGCACCTTCTAAAAAGGCTCCAAATGAAAAAGCAATTAATAAAGCTTGAAGGCGTCGATCCTCTGTTAAAGAGGCAATTGAATTTTTCATAACTTCAAACTTACCTGACTTTAATGTTAATTTGTACAGAAAAACGGCGGCAACAATAACATACCCAATTGGCCATAGACCATTTGCGGCACCATAAAAGGTTGATTCTATAGCGTTAAGAATAGGCATATGAAAGATAATTACTGCATCAATAATAGCAATCAATATTGTCCATAACGCAGCAATGTGACCTTTCATTTTTTTGATTGCTAACGTCCAAAAGAAAAAAAGAAGTGGAATTAGTGCGACGATAAAGGAAAAAAGCATATTTCCTAAAGGATTATAATTCTGTATCCAGTTCAAATTAAATACCTCCAAAGTTAGTTAGTGTTTTAAAGTACGAATAAATCTATTAAATTGTCCTCGCTTTTTCGACTGATGTTATGACGGAATTGCGCAAAGTACCGATTTCATCAATGACACACTCGATAATATCATCTTCTTTCAAAAATTCAGCACCGACAGGAGACCCGGTTAAAACAACATCTCCCGGAGATAGGGTCATCACGCGCGTAAGGTATGATAGCATTTGCCTAATATTTATGATCATTAATCCTGTTGAGCTGTCTTGTTTTTTCACACCATTTAGAAATGATCGTACCCGGACAGAATCTGGATCCATTTCTGTTTCAATAACGGGTCCAAGTGGCGTAAATGTATCAAATGATTTTCCGACCATCCAATGGCCCTCCGAATGAAAATACTGTGGCGCCGTTACATCATTAGATACTGTATATCCAAACACGTAATCTAATATTTCATCTTCTGAAACATTTTTGGCTTTCTTTCCGATAACAACCGCCAGTTCCGATTCGAATTTAACCTCTGTAAGCGTACTGGGAATGACAATAGGAGTACCCGAACCGATTACTGAGCTTATTGGTTTAAAAAAGAAAACTGGAATGTCCGGAATGATTTCAGGTCGTTCTTCTATGGTTTCTACATAATTTAAACCGATTCCAATTATCTGGTTCGGTTCAAGAGGAGCTATGAATTGAACTTCAAGATCAGAAAACGTCTTGCCGGTAAACTGCCAGTCACTGAAAATATCACCATTAATTTCTTCAATTCTACCTTTCGATATAATCCCATAGCGAATTTTTTCCTCATTACTGAGTGTAAATCTAGCAAACTTCATAATTCTTTCTTCCCTTCTCTCGACTTATTTATTTAAATGATAATAACTTTGACAAGAAACAACCGTTTTCAACGTCGTCAAAAGCTATAACCACTATTTGAATATTTGGACTTCTATTTATTTAAAGGAGAATATTTTTGTGAAGGTTTTAATTCCTTGTTTCCCAATTGTAAATCATCCCCACCAATCCCCTGTGTTGCTTATTGTGTAACTGTGTTCCTATATTGGTCCAAAAAAATATTTCGCTTGCTTATATAGACTTTGTTGTTTATTACACAACGATGTTTCCTAATATTTTCATTTAAATGAATAATAACATTTGATATTTATTTTCGCAACACTTTTTAATCAATTTTCCAAATATTCAACTTAAAAAATTATAGAATGCACTTTTATAATAGGCTCTGTAAAAATTAAGGGAAACCCTATTTTTAAGGTTTCCTCTGTTCTTTTTTTTAAAATTAGCTCTTATTCATTTATTAGAATATCAGCAATAGCATACAATACAGCCGATCCGCTGATTTTCACTCTGTCTCCAAAAGATTTGCAGTATAGTGTCCCACCGCGATCGGAAAGCTGCCGTGCCACCATTTCATCCTTGCCAAGACGTTTTGCCCAAAATGGGATAAAATTACAATGCGCAGATCCGCACACAGGGTCTTCATTCACATTCAATTTCGGAAAAAAGCACCTGGAAACAAAATCATACTTTTTACTTTTTGCAGTAATTAGAACGCCCAAACCATCCGGTAAATCCTTTATTTTTGAAAAGTCAGGATTCGCATTTTGAACATCTTCTTCCTTCTCTAACACAAACATTAGATCTCTTCCTAGATAGGTTTCAGCGGGCTCTATTCCAATTGCTTCAACCATTTGTTCAGTTAATGCAATTTTTTCAGGCATTTTGCTGGGGAAGTCCATTTCATAAAGTTCATCCTTTTTTAATACAATAAGCTCCCCACTCATTGTCTGAAACTTAATTGCTTCTACATTTTCTTCATAGAAGTTGGCAATTACATAAGCAGTTGCTAAAGTTGCATGACCACAGAGGTCAATTTCTCCACCTGGAGTAAACCATCTCAACCGATAGCCGTCTTTTTCTTTTACAGCAAATGCTGTTTCAGAAAGATTATTTTCAATTGCAATTTTTCGCATCACTTCTTCAGGAAGCCATTCCTTCATAATACAAACCCCGGCCGGATTTCCTTCAAACAATTTTTCAGCAAATGCATCTACAATATAATATTTCATTATAGTAACCTCCTGATTCTATGGGGTTCCCCTATTAATACGCCCTCATATAAATCTAATGTTAACGATGAACAGTTTGGATAACAGCATGTCACTTTCTAGCTGACCAATCTCAATATCTGCAATTTTGCTGTTATTAGTCCTTCTATTCTTGCACCCTGATTTTTTTCGTTTCCATGTTTTCAGTATGTATAATAAGACACTAGCATCAATAGTAAAAGTCAGCAACATAGTTATTTTAAGAAAAACAGCACTCAAAGATTTTCGTGTTGGGTGCCTCCAAGTTTGGACCCTTATTTAAATTATGAAGAAAAAAAGGAAGCCCATCCCCTGCGTTAAAATGGCTTGCTTTTTCTATTTGTGATATTTCATTTCATACTTTTACTGTTGGGCGGCACAATATATACGAAAAGAAGTGATTTTTATTTATGAAAGGTTGATACCCGTTGATGGACAAAATCTTTCTCATTGTAATGATTATTGGATTTCCTGTATCGGTAATCGGCAGTTTGTTAAAATGGCCTGCTATCCTTATGTTCATTATTTATTGCTTAACTATCGTTACGTTGGCTTTCTTTATGAGTAAGGCGACAGAAAACGTCTCGATGATCGCGGGAGAACGGATCGGCGGCTTGCTAAACGCGACATTCGGGAACGCAGTTGAATTAATGATTGCAATTTTTTCATTACATGCCGGATTAATCCAGCTTGTGCTGGCATCGATATCAGGATCAGTAATTGGAAATTTACTTTTCAACGGTGGCCTCGCCTTTTTTATAGGGGGTATAAAACATAAACGATTGCAATTTAACGCCTATAACGCGAGACACAACTCTGTTTTATTGATTTTTGCTGTCATTGTCGCCTTTTTATTTCCAAAGTTCTTTTCTTATGAACTACATAGCAAGGATGTCTTAACCCTTACAGTAAGTTCTTCAGTAATATTAATTTTACTTTATCTTGCCGGCCTATATTTCAAGCTAGTCACTCACCGCGGTGTTTATCAAACTTCAGATGAGAAAAAAGCTGAAAAAGAAACGAAGGAACAACCGGAATGGGGATTGTGGCGGTCGTTGATCACGTTGATCGTGTTGACTTTAGCTGCTGCATACATCAGCGAAAACTTGGTCGATACATTTAAGACGGTTTCCAGAACGTTCGGATGGAGTGAAATCTTTATCGGTATCATCATTGTATCCATCGTCGGTAATGCAAGTGAATATGTCACCGCGATTATGATGGCGGTGAAGAACCGTGTCTCGACCACTGTAGAGATAGCAATTGGTTCGACATTACAAATCTCAATGTTCGTGGCGCCAATCCTCGTGCTGGTCTCGTTATTGTTCCCTGAACAAATGAAGCTGATATTTACCGTTCCGGAAATGATTGCGATGGTTTTAGCCGTATTATTGAACGTCATGATCATGAACGACGGAGATGCCAACTGGTTTGAGGGGGCAACGTTGGTAGCAGCTTACGTCATTATGGGTACCGGATTTTATCTCCTATGATATTTTTGTGAAAATGTAAATAAGGACTTGGCAGCAGCAACTACCAAACACCTTGAGCAGTTACAATCATAGAATTGGTGGTAACTAAGTAAAAAGTATGTTATTAAAAAGTAACCACTACCCCCTTATTTGGCTAGGGCACGTGGTTACTTTTTCTTTTAATGTGACTGCTATAACAGCAAATTATATCATTATGGTGTTTTGTGTTTAAATTAACTGTTTCTCCGCTTTAAGTGATTTGAAGGTTTCAACGACATTTTCCACCGTGAATCCGCTGACTCTGATTAATTCATCCGCGTTAGCACTCGCTCCAAAATGGTTGATTCCGATACTTGCTCCATTAAGTCCTACGTAACGTCCCCAGCATAATGTTGAACCCATTTCAACGGAGACTCTTTTTGTTACATCGTATGGCAAAACAGATTCTTTATATTCGGCCGATTGTTGTTCGAATAATTCCATACTTGGCATTGAAACGACCGATACATCTATACCTGAGCCAGCTAAAACCTTCTGTGCCTCCAATATAAGAGGAACTTCAGAACCGGAGGCAATCAGTATTCCTTCGGGTTTGTCCCCTTTCTGTTTGGATAGCACATAAGCGCCGCGGGCTACACCTTCACAAGCCAATTTATCTGTCCCTGTCAGGACAGGTAAATCTTGCCGTGATAAAGCTAAAAGTGTCGGATGTTCCCTGCTTTGAATCGCAAGTTTCCATGACTCTAATGCTTCATTCGGATCGCCAGGTCTTAACAAAACTACTCCAGGCATTGATCTGAAGCTGGTCAGATGTTCGATTGGCTGATGTGTCGGTCCATCCGGCCCCAGTGCGATTGAATCATGCGTAAAAATATACGTAACAGGGAGCTTTTGCAGTGCTGACAAACGAATTGCATTACGCATATAATCAGAAAAGACAAGGAATGTACTAGCGTAGACTTTGCTTCCACCATGCAGCGCGATCCCGTTTACAGCTGCTGCTTCGCCAAATTCACGAACGCCAAACCAGATATTTCGTCCTTCTGGAGTTTCCGGTTGGAAGATCTCTTCATCTTTTACATCTGTCCGATTTGAACCAAACAAATCCGCAGACCCGCCCCAAAAATAAGGGATATTCTTTGAAAGCTGCTGAATGATTTTATGGCTGGTCATTCTGCCGGCTTCAGAATCGCCTTTTTTGTAAGTTGGAAGACCCCTATCCCAATTTTCAGGTAATTCTCCCGTAACAGCTGTTTCGAATTCTTCAGCTAATCCCGGATATTTTTCTTTATAGGCCTTGAATAATTGAACCCAATTATCTTCAGCCTTTTTCCCTTTCTCAGCCGCTTCACTGAAACGATCATTTACTTCTTTTGGAACAGTAAACTCAGGATAGTTCCAGCCATACCTTTTCTTAGCTGATAATGCTCCTTCTTTGCCAAGGATATTGCCATGTACAAGGTTCGTTCCTTCATTCGGGGCGCCATAGCCGATTATGGTCTTAATTTCAATAATTGTAGGTTTCTCTGTCTGTGCTTTTGCACGGGTAATGGCATTGTCAATTTCCGCTAAATCATTGCCATCTTTCACAAACTCATAATTCCATCCATATGCTTCAAAGCGTTTCCTAGTATCATCGGTAAACGTATTTTTCGTCGGCCCGTCTAATGACACATCATTCGAATCATATAAAACAATTAATTTATTTAATTTTTGGTGTCCGGCAAGACTTGCCGCTTCATGGGAAATACCCTCCATCAAATCCCCGTCGCCTGAAAGTACAAATGTGTAATGGTCTATGACTGGAAAATCAGGTTTATTATATCTTGAGGCCATATTCTTTTCAGCCATCGCCATGCCAACTGCCATTCCGAGTCCTTGGCCGAGCGGTCCTGTGCTGGCATCCACACCGTCTGTTACCCCATATTCCGGATGACCAGGTGTATTGCTTTTATAAGTTTTAAAATTTTTGATGTCATCCATCGAAACCTTGGCGCCAACCAGGTGCAGCAAGCTGTATAACAGTGCCGATCCATGGCCGGCCGACAAAACAAACCTGTCCCGATTGATCCAATGGGTATCCTTTGGATTAAATTTCATTTGTTTAGCCCATAATACATAGCCCATCGGAGCCGCATCAAGCGGCAGCCCCGGATGCCCGGACTTTGCATTTTCAATCATATCAATGCTTAATGCCCGTATCGTTTTTACGCTTAGCTCATCTATGCTATCAAACATGAATTATCAGCTTCTTTCTTTCAGTTTTTTACTAAAGTAAAAGATTCATAACCCAACTTTCTAGCAAGCTATCATTTTTTAACAACAGTATCAGTATTTACCGGTTTCTTTTTGAATACGGTTAGAAGAAGCATGATGGCAAGAACTGCAAAAATACCTGTTGTAATCATTACAATACCGCCGGTAGTTCCTAATCCTCCCAGGAAGAGCCCTACAACACCATAATCCGTATCAGAGAACGTAGAATTAGCAAAACCAAGATTACCTAATACCGGCATCAAAGCAAGAGGCATAAAACTGATAACGATACCTTGTATAAATGAACCGAGTATCGCGCCCCGGCGCCCGCCAGTTGCATTGCCAAATACCCCGGCCGTTGCACCACAGAAAAAGTGCGGAACGACTCCTGGTAAAACGATGACCGTGTGAAAAGCAATCATAATGAACATGCTGACGATACCGCCGACAAAGCTTGAAAAGAAGCCGATTAGAACAGCATTTGGCGCATATGGAAAGACAATTGGACAGTCAAGGGCCGGTTTAGAATTTGGAACCAATTTTTCAGAAATACCTTTAAATGCGGGAATAATTTCCCCTAAAATCAAACGAACACCAGATAGGATAACAAACACACCAGCTGCAAAAGTACCTGCCATTTGGATGGCATAAATGATAAAGTTTGTGCCGTCGCTTAGTTTCGCCTCAATGTATCCTTTACCGGCAAAGATAGCCAGGATGACATAAATAATTCCCATCGTAATCGCTATTGCAACGGTTGAATCACGCAAGAAGGAAAGGCCTTTTGGAACTTTAAGATCCTCTGTTGAGCGGCTTTTATTGCCAAATAATTTGCCTATCACTGCTGAAATCATGTATCCAAAATTCCCAGTATGCCCCATTGCTATGTCATTTGTTCCGGTAACGCTTTTTATAAATGGCTGCAGGATAGCCGGTGACAATGCATTGGCCATACCGAGAATTAACCCGCCCAAAAGAATTAAAGGCACTGTTGTAAATCCGGATACAGACATAATGACAGCAATCATACAAGACATATATAATGTCGCGTACCCTGTTAAATAGATATATTTAAATCTGGTAAATCGTGCGATTAAAATATTAACAACCATACCAACCAGCATAATCAATGCTGTCGGTGTACCATATTTTGTGAGTGCAAGGGCTACAATTGCTTCATTATTTGGAACAACCCCTGTAACGGAAAAGGCATGTTTAAACATTTCTCCAAAAGGTGTTAATGAACTTTGAACAATCCCCGCGCCGCCCGTCAAAACCAAAAATCCTACAAATGTCTTAATACCGCCTTGCAAAATGTTACTGATCGATTTCTTTTGGAGGATTAATCCTATAACCGCAATTAAAGCAACAAGAAGTGCCGGAGTACTTGCAATACCGATTAATACATTTAATAAATCTTTCATTTTCAATTCACCTCAATTCGACTGAATGATGAAGATGGTCAAAAAAGAAATCTCTTTGACCATATGTGTACCATAACCGCAGCTAACCCTTTTTGTTTCGGCTTAACGCGAATTATTTAGGCAGGCGTCCAGATTCCTGCAAATATTGAACGACTTTTTCTTTCAATTCATTTTTATCGATAATACTCTTTAATACGGTTACTTTTTCGTGTCCAAGTTTTTCGGTGGCGTCAGCTAAATCCTGGCCGACAAAGAAATGATCTGCAGAATCCGGCATTGCACTTCCCATATCAAAATGGGTTACTTCAATATCATCCTGATTGATGCCTAATTGATCTAAGATCGATTTAATATTCATTTCAATCATGAAACTGGAACCTAAACCAGACCCACATACAGCTGCTATTTTCATTGAACATTCTCCTCTTCTTCTATAATTGATAAAATTTCCTCTTTTGTCTTTGCATTCAATAATTGTTCAAGCTTTTCTTCCTTGCCAAGCAGTGTTGCCAATGAAGATAATGCTTTTAAGTGCGCCGTATTGTCGACGGCTGCTAAAGTAATAAATAATGTAACTGGATGTTCTTTATCGACTAAATTCACCGGCTTGTCCAGTTTCAGAAGTGACATCCCTAAGTGATTGACACCATTTTCCGGACGTGCATGCGCAAGGGCAGTTTCTTTGCCAATATTGATAAACGGCCCATGCTGATTGACGACATCTATCATGGCATCAATATATTCCTGGTCAATTTTCCCCTTTTGTAGAAGAGGGTCCGCACTCTTTTGGATTGCCTCTTTCCAATCCATTCCATCATTTTTCTCAACTCGGACCGTACTGCTTGTTAATAACTCACTCAACATTGGCTGATAGACCCCTCCTGTTCCAGTTTTTAAATTTGGTTTATTAAACAATTGGATTAAACCTTGTGTTAAACCGTTGAAGTCATTGATCTTTGCATAATCACTGACAACATCCAAAATAGATGAGACAAGTTCGTTTCGGTAAATATCAAATTGAACAAGATTTTTGGTCAGTATCTTTAAATCTTGATCATCCGGTATGGAATGTACCGTAATGACTTTTTTGCTTTTTTCAGGAATTTTAACCGTTGAAACGACCAAGTTCTCATGTATTTCTGTTTGTTTCAAATACTCCCTTTCTGTTATTGGTCCTTCAAAGCCTACAAATGGAAACAGCGACTGAAGCCTTTGTTTTAAAATATTTGAAGTTCCAATTCCGCTGCTGCAGACGATTAGCACCTTTTGAACGTTATCTGAAAGCCTGTTTCTTTTTTGTTTATCAATTTCTCCGCCAAAGTAGATAGATATTAATGAGATTTCGTCTTCACTGATAGAATGTTTACAAAATGCTTCAAAAGGCTGAATGGAGAATCTAGTAAATGAAAACACGTTGCCGTAATTTTTTTTGATTTCCTTTAACAGTCTGTTTTGATATTTCACCCCATAGCGCACCCGATAGTAACAAGCGAGAAGGTGAACATACAAATTCTTTTTTAGTTCTTCAATATTATCGAAATCGATACCGGATATTTGTTGAAAGCGTAAAATCACTTTTTTAACTATAGAATCCAATCCGGTAAACTTTTGCGGTGCATATTTGGACTCTAAACTTATAAACTTAATCTGGCTGCTCAAAAGAAGTGTTTCAATATAAAAGACTTCATTTTCATTTAATTCAGGATTTATATTAAAAAGCTTTAATAGCTGCGAAACCAAATCGTATTCAGGATAGCTCCGAAGAACATTTAATTCATATTCTTTTATACAATCAATCGTTTTTTTTCTTAATATCCGCTGAATGACAAACGGTAAGAAATTTGACAACGTGTTTATTGTGTCATCCGAAAAATGCTTTCCGGTTAACCTTTCCACATCTTCCAGCCATTTGCCGGTTACACAATTTATTCGATTTACAGTTTCACAATCAATGAAGCGTTGAAAGTATTCACTCCCTGTTATTTCCGCTAATAATTTTGAGTAATTGCCAATGAATTCATAAAACCACCAACGAATATCTTCTTCTTTGCCGCTTAACCAATAGCCATTATTGGGATCATTTAATAAGGAAAGGTTCGATTTTTCAATTATCTTTCTGGCACGATCAATATCGGAGATAACGGTATTTCTTGATACATTTTCAATTTCAGAAAGCCATTCCAGGGTTACTTTTTTATTGCTGATTAAGCTAAGCAGTATATCAATGTTACATCTTTCTTCTTTTGTATATTTAATCGGTGTTGTTTCTTCGATACTTGCCCCTGTCTCCAGTATTTTTTCTTTCGTGCATTTCTTAAGGTAGTAGCCTTCATTCCTAACATTCTGTATGGGTTCCAGTTGTTTCGAAAGTAAATCTTTATTCAGATCTTTGAAAATATAATAGAGCGTTCGCTTAGAAATCTTAAAGGTGCTTGATAAATCTTCAGCAGAAGTATATCCCTCTTGATGTGCCAAGTAATTTAAAATTATCCCCTTTTTAGAAGCACCTGCATTTTTCACTCCCAGTTTTCCTCCTCTCTATGGTTTTATCATATAACAATTGCTGTAATAAGAAAGCGCAATCATTGCAGAAGGGTATGTGCAAATTTGTGCCCCTTGATACTAAATTTCTTAAATATGCTAAGGAATTTCAAAGGTGGATTGTTTTTGCAGTTATATAAGCTTAGCGTGTAAGTCAAAAAATTAGTTTTCATCCAATAAAAATAGCCCTTCCCTTTTTAGTCGACCTTGAAAGGGAAAGGCATTTCCATTCCATAAGATGTTTGTTACAATTACCTTATTTTACATCCATTTGCCAGTTAATACTTCTGTTCGCTCCGTTGCTGGCGCAGGTGTTCTTGACAATATGTTTGTGGGGCCTCTGAATTCGCCTCTTCGTTTGGATTTAGGGCAAATTCGTATTTATTCCCCTTTAACTGATCTTTGTAGTATTCAATTTTACGATTCAATATATGCAAGTTTTGTTGCAAATCTTGAATCTCTTGTTCCACGAGAAGCTTACGATTTTCAAGTAAATCCAACCTTTCATGAATCGTTTCTTCACCCATTTCACGCCATTTGGTATATTGTTTTAGCTCCGTCATTGACATTCCTGAATTTTTCAAATGGAGCAAAAACTGAACCCATCCGATATCATCATCAGTAAATTCCCGTAAATTATTTTCATTCCGATGAGGAGTAAGTAACCCTTCCTTTTCATAGTATCTGAGTGTACTCGTTGATACACTGACAATTTTAGCAAATTCTCCAATTGAATAAGTCATGGTACCCACCTCGATTTGTGTATTTGTTTCTAATAATAAGATACACTACCCTTGCATTAAAGTGTACTTTAAGGTCTATACTTCATCTTGTAACAAACAAAGATTGTATGGAGGGAATGACTGAAATGGCAGAAAAACAAACAGCGGGACGAGACTTATT
This sequence comes from Scopulibacillus cellulosilyticus, assembly GCF_042665295.1. NCBI lineage: Bacteria > Bacillati > Bacillota > Bacilli > Caryophanales > Sporolactobacillaceae > Scopulibacillus > Scopulibacillus cellulosilyticus. The sequence goes on along the minus strand of NZ_JBHTCO010000012.1, from coordinate 13,357 downwards.
AGGAGAATTCGCGCCAAAATTTGCTGAACTTAACGATGATGTCTTATTCGGTGAAGTTTGGTCAAGAGAGAAAGAACTATCTCCCCGTGATCGCAGCATGATTACAATTTCTGCGTTAATTGCTGGAGGAAACTTTGAACAATTAACACCGCATCTTCAAAAAGCGAAAGCAAACGGATTAACAAAAGACGAAATTTCTGAAATCATTACTCATCTTGCGTTTTATGTAGGATGGCCAAAAGCTTGGTCAGCATTTAACATCGCAAAAGAAATCTATAAAGATTAAAAGAAAGCGGGGATTAAAAATGACAAAACATGAAGAAGTAAAAAATGGGGTTATTTTCCCAGTAGGAGAAAAAAATGAAGCATATGCAAAATTTTTTGTGGGACAAAGTTATCTTAAAACATTGATTGCTGATCCTAAAGTGAGTGTTGGTGTTGGGAATGTGACCTTTGAACCGGGATGCCGAAATAACTGGCATATCCATCGTGATGGATTTCAACTTCTATTAGTAACTGGTGGTGAAGGTTGGTACCAAGAAGAAGGAAAACCTGCTCAATTCTTAAAAGCTGGCGATGTTATTGTCACTCATGATGGTGTGAAACACTGGCATGGTGCAGCAAAAGATAGTTGGTTTGAACACATTGCAATCACTGCAGGTACGCCGGATTGGTTAGAACCCGTCGATGATGAATGGTATAATAAATTATAAAACTAACGCATCGAATCAAATGATTCGATGCGTTTTTTCCCATATGGGATATCACCAGCAAAACTCAAATTTACAACGTTGAGGTGATTTAAGTAAAAAAATAAACGGTTTTCACCACGGTAAGGGATTCATCCCATCTGACATGTATAATTATTTGTTATTGTACCTTTTTTTATGTCAGTTTGTACAATATTATTTTTTTATCGGATATTTATTTTTGATAAAATTTATCGTGTTATGACACAACAAATAGCGATTCTACCAAGACAATAAGTAAAATGAAATGGAGAGATATTTTATGCCTAGATTTATCATTGAAGATGATTTTTGGTCGTTATTCCCTCATGCAAAAATAGGCACCGTTATTTGCCAGGGTATTGATAATTCAATAAGGGACGTTGAAATCTACGAGAAGCTGCTGCAGGAGGCAGAGAAAGAAGCACATAAATTTCTCAGTCTGGAGGATTTCAGCAGTAATCCAGTCATATCCGTTTGGCGAGAAGCTTTTCAGAAATTTAAGACAAAGAAAGGGGCAAGGTGCTCCATTGAAGCTTTATTAAAAAGAGTGAAAAAAGGCAATCATATCGGAACAATAAACCCGCTAGATAATTTAACTTTTCACCAAGGAAATCTAGGTTGATATCCCCAAACGCCCTACCCATACCAAAAAAAAGTACAGCAACCTTTTATTCTTTAGGAGTCATAATATTGAAATTAGGGTCAATTTTATCTAGGGCTGCCAAGAATGACTCCCATTTATTTTTATCTCCTTGGATAATGGTAATGGAATGATTGATTAGATTATTTGTAGTTACAAGTTCGTATAATCGATCTTTCCACATCGTGACCGTTACCGCAGCACCATTTATTAGCTCACTTTTCAGGTATCTGAAGATTCCGCGTTTGATTTCTGTTGCGGCTTTTTCCTTTCGGTCAGGAATAACGAAGTTAATTTTATAGTCGAAATTTCCCGCCTTTATTCCATCAACCCTAATACTTAATAAATATAAGATATCTTTAAGGGGGATAACATCCAATACCTCATTTGTTATAGTCGAAATGGGAATAAGTGTTTTTCCAAAACGCAACTCTTGAGCGCCCATTAAATATTCATTTCTCCAAGGTCCAGATTCCGCAATATATCCTAATTGCTCTAAGGCATCAGCACATAAAAGCTTTGCTTTTTTATTGTTTGGATCGGAAAAGATCACTTGTTTGGTTACCTCTGCTACCCATTGATATTCACCATCTTGGTAAGATTTTTTTGCTTTTTCCAGAACAGTATCTTCTCCCCCCATATATTCTACGTATTTCCTTGCGGATTCCTCAGGGAGTAATTTATTTAAATCGATAGGATTTCCATTATACCAGCCCATATATTTTTGATAAACCGCCTTTGAGTTATGATTTACTGTTCCATAAAAGGAGCTGTTATACCATTCGTCGCTTAAGCTTTCTGGCAGTTTTATCATTCTTCCAACCTCTTCTAAAGTATAACCTTGATTGATCAATCGTAATGTTTGATCATTGATATATTGATACATGTCTCTTTGTTTTTCCATATAGTCGATACAATATTTATTTCCAAAGCGCGGCCAGTTGTGAACACCAAAAATACTGGTTAAACTATCACCAAATAAATCAATTGCTTGTTGCAAATAAGCTGCCCAAGCAACAGGATCTCTTACTTGAGCACCTCTTAAGGTATATATATTATGAAGTGTTGCCGTACAATTTTCCGCAATACACAATGACTTCTCACTCGGAAAATACATGTTCATTTCTGCAGGCGCTTCTGTGTTTGGAGTCAGTTGAAATTGGATTTTCATACCATCTATTATTTTTTCTACATATGGCTCGTGATCATTGGGTAAAATTTCTTGTACATTACGGATTAACGTCACTCTCCCTGTAGATACAGTTTTTCCGATTCCATCATCAATTTGTCCTTTGTTATCTCGAGGTAAGGGCTCCCCATACATATAAGCGCTGCGTCTGGACATGGCAACCCCCGCTGTAATATTTTCTTGGATAACGGATTTCATAAAATCTTTTGGAGCATAGACTTTCACTGTTTTTTCAGACTGCAGGATTCCTAATATTCCTCCATAATGATCCGTATGAGAATGAGAAAAAATGATCGCACTGATCGGGAAACTGCCAAAATACTCTTTTAATAATTGAAGCGCAGCCGCTGCAGTCTCTTGAGAAGTCAAACAATCAATCACAATCCAGCCGGTTTTTCCTTTAACTACACTAATATTTGCCAGATCAAAACCTCTTACCTGATATATATTTTCTGTTACCTTAAATAATCCAGAGTGAAGATTTAATTTACCTTGTTCCCATAACTTTGGGTGGACGGTATCTGGGGTTTGTTCTTGTAATAAAAATGAATATCTATTTAAATCCCAAACTGTTTGCGAGGTATTGTTTCGATAGATGACAGGTAAAGGGACATTAACCACGACGTTTTGACTAGCTAAATTTTGTTCTGTTTTTAATTTTCCCCAATTCATTTGTTGATAAAAGCCCTTATTGATTAAGCTAGTTTTACTCGTCGCCGGTTTTCTCAAGTTATCGTGATCCATGTTACGAATGTGTTTATTAAATTTCATAATAATACCTCCGTTTATTGGTACTATACTTTATGATCTGAGTAAAAATTATATGTAAATTTGATTGTTATCATGAAGCATCTTTCTAAAATACGAGACAGTTTTCAATAATATTCTCCTTTTTGTAATAAGATGTACAGTTGAAATTGTTCACAATACCATGTATAACACTATGGATAAGGCATTAACTTTAAATAAAATTCCCAAAAATCCTTCCCGCTGAGCGAGGAAAGATAAAGATATCACTATAAAATCCCTATAAGACAAATATACCCCTATAAGTCTGTAGATGAATATGGGTTAGGAATTAAATAAACCCCTTGATACCAGTGGTATCAAGGGGTTCACCTATTAATATGTGCTCATATATTGATCGCGTTCCCAAGGATTGACTTGAGTTCTAAACATATATGACGCTTTTAAAATCCTTTTAACTATATTAAATGCCCTGATATTGAATATTGCAGATGGATTGAGCCACTAATGCGTACTTTTGAGCCAGTCATTGCGGAAAAAAGAGCCACCCTCTGCGCCCTAGAGAGCCAGTACAGTATATAGAATAACCTCTTGTATAATAAAAGCTGCATGCATACAAGCATGACACTATTATACAGGAGGTTTTTTTATGGTTAATTACCGTAAGATCCTAGAGATGTATTTCGAAGGGGTCAGCCAAAGAACAATCAGTTCCAGCACTGGTCACTCAAGGAATTCAGTCTCTGAGGTCGTGCAAAGAGCTAAGAAACTTGGTGTGGAAAGCTTGAGCGATACCATGACCAATTCATGGCTGGAGACGTTTCTCTTTCCAGAGAAACAAGCTATTGAGAAAGGCTATTTTCCAATTGATTGGGAAGAAGTGCATAAGGAATTACAAAAAAAGAATGTTACCTTGTCCTTACTGCATCATGAATATACCACAGTAGCACGTGAGGGTGGGAAGATTCCTTATGCCTATCGAACTTTTTGTGAGAAGTATGGGAAATACGCGAAGAAATATAAATTAACAATGCCAATTCGCAGAAAACCTGGTGAAATCATGGAGGTGGATTGGACTGGTTCTACACTGCATATTATAGATCGATCAACAGGTGAAACAATCCCAGCGTATGTTTTTATTGCGACATTACCTTACAGTCAATTAAGTTACGTGGAAGCATTTTTAGATATGAAATCGCCTAATTGGCTTATCGCTCATATCCATGCATTCGAATACTTTGACGGAGTTCCCGAAACCTTGGTTCCGGATAATTTAAAAACAGGGGTTACAAAAGTTCTTCGAGGTGAACCTCTTCTCAATGAAGCCTATCGTGAGCTGGCAGATTATTATCGTACAGTCATTGTTCCAAGCCGAGTCCGGAAACCGAAAGATAAGCCAAGTGTCGAAGGAACTGTGGGCTACATTTCACGACAGATTATCGCTTCGTTAAGAAATTATCAATGTTTTCATATTGATGATTTAAATGAGCGAATCCTTGAAAAGCTAGAGGAAATCAATACGATTGATTTTCAAAAACGTCCTGGTTCACGTAAAAAGGTGTTTGAGGAAGAAGAGAAATCCCACCTTCAACAGCTTCCCCAAACACGTTACAAACTTGCGGAATGGAAAACAGCAAAAGTTCAACTGAACTACCACATCCAAGTTGAACGAATGTATTATTCCGTTCCATATGACTACGTCCGTGAACAAGTCGATGTTCGACTGACTACGGATCTAATTGAAGTTTACTTCAAAGAAACACGAATTGCATCCCATAAACGATTAAATGGAGAAGTCGGTCAGTTTTCAACAAACGTGGATCACATGCCTGATAACCACCGGTTATATCTAGAACATAACCCTGAAAATAACCGAAAATGGGCAGAAACGATTGGGCCTTCTATGGTTCAGTTTGTTTCTTATATCCTTGAAGTGAATGCGGAAAAGAAAGCATTAAGTATGCTTAGTACACTAAGAAACTTATCAACAAAATATACAAATAAGGAACTTGAGAAAGCAACACACACATTACTGGAAATATCAACAAATCCCACGATTTCCGTTTTAAAGGGCGTATTAGATAGGAGTAAAAAGCGTAAGCAAAAATCGAATATTGATAGCCAGAAAAATAATAACAATGATCATGGGTTTACCCGTGGTGCTGAATACTTTGGAGGGAACAAAAAATGATTAACCAAGAAACCTTACGCAAACTAACCGAAATGAAAATGGGTGCAATGGCAGAATTATATCAGCAACAAAGTCAGAATAGAGATCATCATGACATGGATTTCGATGATCGGTTTTAATCTTTTGGTAGATTATGAATATGACCGCCGAAAATCAAATAGACTAGCACGATTAATTAAACAAGCAACTTTTGATGAACCGACGGCAGCTATTGAAGACATAGAATATCATCCTGATCGCAACTTGGACAAAAATTTAATACTAAAGTTAGCGACAGGCAACTATATTCAAAATCACCATAACATTATTTTAATGGGGGCTTCAGGTAACGGGAAAACCTGGATATCTAACGCTTTTGGGGTTCATGCGTGCCGTCAATTTTACAAAGTAAAGTATATTAGATTGCCAGAATTACTTGATGAATTAGCTGTAGCAAAGTATGAAGCTGACGGTAGCTTCCGCAAACTCATTCATAAATATAAAAAAATTGATCTTTTAATACTTGATGAATGGTTATTAACTGAGCTTTCAGAAGAAAAGGCACTTCATGTCCTGGAAATTATTGAGGCGAGACTAAAGAGAGCATCCACTATATTCTGTTCTCAATTTTCCCCGGAAGGCTGGCATTCGAAGTTAGGACAAGCACAGGTAGCTGATGCGATTCTCGACCGTATTGTTCATGATTCCTATAAACTTCTAATTGATGGTGAAGTATCAATGAGAAAACGTCATGGTTTGGTGGTCGGCAGATGATCCCAACAGAAGTTGAAAACCGTGTAGCAAGATATTTCTTTCATAGATATTTACCGGATGAAGTGATGATGAAAATAGTAGATAGATTACTAACTTCTTGTGTATGGAACGAGGAAGATGATTTAGATTTTGATGAACTTGTCCGTTGGGCAATTGAGATTATTGACGAGCAATTAGAAGATAGACGATTTAGATAGAATCAGCAGCCATTGGAATTAGGATAAAACTGTTTCAATGGCTGTGTGTTTTTCTCCTTTAATAACCAGTGGCTCTCTTCCCCGCATTCACTGGCCCTGTTGCCCGCAAACAGTGGCTCAAAACTCCGCACAGCTGGCTCATTCTGTCCGCAATACTCAGATATTGGACATTTATGATTTTACTTTTTTCAAAATGGATTATACTATTTTAAATAAAAGGGGCAAATTGGGGGCAACTTTGGGGGCATAAATTGGGGCCGATTATTAATGGCTCCATTTTTTATAAATCTGAACCTTCCTAAACCCCACTAATATACTTAAAGTAATGTTAGAAATGATATCATTCTGACCTCCAGCTAAGGGGAATATCACTAAATTTTACATTGTTACCGATTGTTAAAGTCCTTGATTTTTCAAGGGTTCTATTCTTGGCGATATTCTCAATAAATCTTAATTTACTAAGCAAAATTTTGATTCCGTCCCCAGTTCGTCCCCAACTTTGGATTCCGTTTTTATTTATTATTTTCAATAATATGTACTCAAAGTTCCTCCACAGTTCATCAAGTCCTGCTCTAACCATTTTTACATCACCGAGTATTCATTTCCATCTAAAACAACTATGGACTGCAAGTCTTTTAAAGTGGTGATATGTGTGAATTGTACAGGAACAAAAAACCGATTCCCTAGAAAAAGTAGAATCGATCTTGTAATTAAAAACTTTTTTGCTTTTTATTTCTCCATCGAATACCGATCAAGTAGTTTTCTACGATGAGATTGAAAAATATCTTCGAGTGGTATTTCATACTTATTTGCAATGACAACAATATTTCCTAAAACATCTCCTAATTCTTCAACTAATTCCTGTTTTAGTTCATCGGATGTTTCTGTTTTTTCATCTGGCCTATCTCGACCGATTTCTAATGCTCTTATAGCTCTTGATACTTCCCCGGTTTCTTCAGCTAGAAATCCAATCCGAATAAATATATCTAAATCTGACCACCCTCTTCCTTCATAATAGTTTTTTACCCATTGTTGAAATTCATTTAAATTCATTTTTACTCCACCTTCTATTTTAAGGTTTCTTCACTGATTCTATTTAAACATATTTAGTTTAACAAAGTATCGATAATTCTATATAATTTAAAATGGCAATATATTTAGGAGGGATAGTTTGAAAAGGATAACTGTATTCTGTGGATCTAGTAATGGTGCATCTGATATTTATATAGAGGGTGCAAAAGCATTTGGCAAAGAACTTGTTAAACGAAATATTGCACTTGTATATGGCGGCGCAAGCGTAGGCGTTATGGGTGCAGTTGCGGACTCAGTTTTAAAAGAAGGCGGAGAAGTTATTGGCGTTATGCCAAGCTTTCTAGAGAAAAGAGAGATTTCACACAAGAATTTATCCGAAATCATTATTGTAGATTCAATGCATGAAAGAAAAGCTAAAATGGCAGAATTGGCTGATGGATTTATAGCTTTACCGGGAGGCCCGGGAACATTAGAGGAATTCTTTGAAATTTTTACATGGGCTCAACTAGGACTTCATCAAAAACCATGTGGATTTTTAAATATTAATCATTATTATGATCCACTTGTTGCCTTATTCAATCACATGACAAATGAACAGTTTCTTCATGAAAAATATCGTTCTATGGCGCTTATTGATACAGAGCCAAGTGGTCTACTTGATCAATTTAACAACTATGAACCACCGTCGATTAAAACTTACATTAATGAAAAACAGACTTGATACATCAAAATAACTATGATTAATTATCATCGACTGTTTTAAATTAAACTTATTTTCTTCAATTCTTACGAATTGTTAATTATTTTTATTTAGTTGGCAAATGTGTCGTTATTAATACAACAAAACCGATTCCCTAAAATAATTGGAGAATCGGTTACTTTTTAAAACATTAGTTTGAAATTAAATTTTCATCTACATTCCACTCAAACCATCTCCCGTGACCATCAGTTTCACCAATTGTATGATTGTATTCAACACCATTAATGAAAGAATCAATGTGAAGTTTTCTATCCCACATATTATTATAAATATGAAAAACATCTCTTTTACTGCCGATTTTCTTTAATTTTTCTATAAGTTCATATTTCAAACTTTCTGGTATTTGATTGGCAACGTGGGTATGAAAAACAATAATAGCAGTATCTTTAGGGGATTTTTCTACAACGTCTGTTAATAAGGTTACTCCGTCTCCTTCAATTAGGTCTACGGGATTTTCCCTAAATACTTTGGCTGCCCTCTCAAACAAGTCTAATCTTTCTTTATGTTCTGGCCAAATTAGTGATTTCAGCCATAGATAATCCTCGGAATTTCTTAGGTCGCTTATATGTAGATCTAATCCAACTTTTGATGCAACTGGAGGATATTTATAGAGAAATGAAGGAGCATTATGGCCTTTTATTTTAGAATTTATAAGAACACTTGAATTCCTATCTCCATAAATTTTGTTAGTTCCATAAGAATAGCTATACTTATCCCATAAAAGTTGAAGCCCTGCACTTGTTCCGATTTCAATAAGTGATAAAGGTTTTTTTACCTTACTATATATCAAGCAAAAAATTGGATATAGATAAGCACAACGTCTAACTTCATTTGTTTGTACAATCTTACTTTTAAGAATGGATACTATCTCATCTCTATAAATGTTACAAAAATCCTTAAAGTGAACAAAAGAACCCTCCATGTTTTTTGGTTCTTTAGCGATACTTGGATAATATTCTTTTAAAGTATGTTCTTTTCCCTTTAATAAAAGATAATGAACTGCACCTAATAATAAATTAGGAACCGGTTGACCATTTTGAGCTTCCGAACACAGTTCGATAATTTCACCATCTTCTGAAATTTCCAGAGACAAAAATTCATAAAAGTCGCTTGATCCTTTGCATTCCAGTTTAGCAAAGTTCTTAAATCGTGAAGCTACTTGTGTTTTATCCATAACGGCTCCTTATCTTTTTTTATTTTACACTTTTTCATTGCTTTGTATTAATTTGAATAATAATCAACTAGTTTAAATTTTCTATGTTGGTTGTCATAACCCTTTTTAATAAAAAAGTAAAAAACCGATCCTCTAAAAATTGAGATTGGTTTCTTTATTAAACATCATCCACAAGAAACTGAATATACGTTAACATCTTGACTATCTAATACAATTTTTTTCTCTAAATGCATACCTATTTTATTTGCTACCTTTCGGGATGCTAAATTTTCAGGTTGAATAAGTGCAATAAATCTTTTTATATCGAGGCTTTTGGTTCCATAATCTTTAAGCGATCGTGCTGCTTCTGTAGCATATCCTTTCCCCCAATATTTTCGGGAAATCCAATATCCTATTTCTATTTCTTCTTTATCATTAATTGTTTGGGGAACTAGACCTGCATGCCCAATGGGGGTATCGTCTTCTATCCGTGTTAGAACCATCAGTCCCATATCTTTACCGAATTTGTATGTACTATATATCCAGTCTAAAAATTTTTCCCCACCATTTTTATCTCTTGTCTTTCCATTTCCAATAAACCGTACCATTTCAGGATCTGATAACAAAGACATAAGAAAATCAAAATCATCATCATTGTATGATCGAAATAACAATCTTTCCGAGGCTATTAACATTATAAGCTTCCTTTCACATTACTGTAATTGTCTTAATTTTAATTCTAAATACTTCTAAAGTTTAAGAAAAATATACTTTCTTTTCAATAAAACTATGGTCTGATTAACATATCGTCATTATAAGAAGATAAAACCAATTCCTTAAAAATGGAGATCGGTTGAATATTAGTCACCTATTACTTTACATTAATTTTTTCCTTTATTTTTTGGATAACAGTTTTATAAAATACTATTTGATGAGGTACAAATTTATCCCTTCCTACATTCTCATTAATCAAATTCTTGTTCCCATCTTTATTTATTTTAAATCCTTTTATTTTAACTGTCTTTCTTTCACCTAACCAAAGTTCAGCAAAATCATCAAACAAAACTTTTACTACTCCAGCAACTTCTTCCTTTTGAAGAGTAAAGTCATCAAAGGTTTTGTTACTTTTATATAAAAATACACTTGCTAACTCTTTATCTATAAAATTTTCCTTAATTACACAGTAATTAATTAACCCTAACGGTATTAATTCATCAAATGAAACATCAATTCCTACTTCTTCTTTTATTTCTCTTACACCATCTACAGCTGTTTCGTTTGCTAATAAATGCCCTGCAGCTGTAATATCCAAAAGGCTTGGATAGTCTTTTTTTGTATCACTTCGAAGTTGTAAATAAATATAATTTGTACCCTTTTCTTCACTAACAAACCAACAATGAAAGGCTTCATGCCAATAACCAATCCTATGTACCTCTTCTCGAGTGGCAACGCCTAATTGAGTTCTGTTTTCATCAAAAATCTTTAGCTGTTCATTTTCCATACGTTTTCCCCCAATGGAATGTGTAGGTTGTTCTTAAAAGTAACCTGTACTAAAACAAATAGAAATTAAGAATGATCCTATTATAAAACAAGAGAAAATGACACCTGATAACGCTTATGCCAATTTTTTATCCAGCTTCATCTTTTTCAACCAAAATCAAGTAAACAACATTCAATAATAACAGTCAAAATTATTATGGCAATTGTAAGGTAACTCATAGAAGTTTTCCCCCTTGGGAAGTGAAAGCTTACTTATTGATTAATCTTCCTTCACAAATAACAACCGTTAATATTTTACCATAAATTACATAACGATAATTGATTTCCCAAGTTAAATATTTAAAATTTGAGTTTAGGAATTGGCATAAAGCAATATTCTCTTATACAGCTATTCTCACCTGCTTACATAACCCTTATTATAAGAACAAAAATCGATTTTCTAATATAGAGAATCGGTTTCATTGTTAGATACAATAGGCCTAGTTAAGGAGGTTTATAAATTATCTTTTAGTTTATTTTCCCACCAGAAATAATGTGCCAATGCAGGTGTTTAGAGTCCTGATATCTACCCAAATTAGTGAGTACTCTACATGCTCCGTACTCTGATTCTACTTTTTTAGCGAGCAATTTTACAACTTCCATCAATTCGAAAAAAAGATCTTTATCGTTATCATCCAAGTTTGTGAATGATGGAATATGTTTTTTTGGGATGGCTACTATGTGTACTCTATAAAATGGACGAGTATGATAGAATGCCAAAGCATTTTTAGTTTCGTAGATTTTTTCAACTTTTGTATTATCACTTAATACTTCTTCACAATAAAAATCTTCAGTCATTTTAAAGCCTCCAGTAAAATAAAACTTATATTCAAAGATACGCAGGTATCACAATAGATTGTTATAAGAACGATAAAATGGTTTTTGTATTAATTATTCACTTAGTTAATTAAAAATGTCTTACTTTGAATCAATTAACTGTTCGTGTAAAATTAAATTGTTAGAATACTAAAATTTCGGTTGTTTAAGGAGGGATTACATTGCAGCAATTAAAAGAACAGCACATTAAATTAAATGACGTAAATATTTTTGTTAAAACGATGGGGCACGGTGAACCCTTGATTTTTTTACATGGTGGTCCAGGTGATGAACATAAATATTTTTTGCCACATGTTGAACCTCTTTCAAATGATTTTACTCTTATATTTTATGACCAATCTGGTTGCGGACAGTCTGGTACCTCTGAAAATTATTCAATGGAACAGGAAATAGAAATCTTAGAAGCTTTACGGCAAAAATTAGGAATCCAAAAAATGAACGTCTTGGGTCAATCTTGGGGAACAATTTTAGGGCTTTTATATGCAACGACCTATCCCGATCATGTAAATAAATTGATGCTAGTGTCTGCTGTAGGAGCAACTGGCGAAGGTTTTAAGGCATTTAGTAAAGAATTAAGGGATAGATTGTCTAATTATGATAGTAATCAACTTAAGAAACTTGAAGAAAATTATAACGAACGGTTAAAAAGTGATCCTGATCAATTAATAAAAGAATTTACCCAGATTACAGACCCATACTATGTACATAATATTGAAAATTTGAAAAGGAAAATAGATACCAAAATAAACGTAAAGGTTAATTCAATTTTAAGTGAGGAAATACTTAAAAACTATGATGTTCGGAAATACCTTTCCCTGCTTAAGGAAATACCTATTTTAATTCTACAGGGTAATGACGACCTATTCACACCAAAAATGGTGGAACAGAATTTATTGGAGTATTTACCTCATGCTGAATTTGTTGTTTTCCCATTTTCAGGGCATTGGCCTTTTCTAGAAGAAACTAAAGAATTCAATGACGTGACTAAACTTTTTTTTGAAGATAGTTGACATAACGGTTGTTATAAGATGACTTAAACCGATTCCCTAAATTAATGAAGATTCGGTTTATCTTTTATATTAACACCTGTCTTTAGTTGTCCTGTTCCTTTTTAAATAATTCATATTCTTTAGTAAATAGCTCTGTTTCCTCCAAGAATGGGTAATGATTACTTTTTTCAAAAATAACTAATTTTGAATTGGGTATGCTCTTAGCCATTTCAATAGAATAAGTTACTGGACACTGTACATCATATTTTCCACACATTATTAATGTAGGAGTTGAGATAAATTCTAACTTTCTAGTTACATCGTAAACTTGTAATTCCCGACTGAAATAATTCATTCGTATTGCCGACATTCCTTTGTTAATGTCCAATGAAAAAAGTTCACCATATTTTTCTGGTTCATACAAAGATAATTTTGTCCTTTCAGCCTTTAATTTATTTCTTTTTTCTAATGGTTGATTACGGCCACTTGATTTTACCACCCTTGCCAAGTTATTTACCACGGCTTGCCAAAGAATTTACCACCCTTCGCCAACGTATTTACCATTGAATATAAAAAGCCCTACAGATTAACGGTTTGCT